>JBKJNH010000183.1:0-9720 GCA_046596055.1 Candidatus Eiseniibacteriota bacterium | reverse complement strand
AGCGTCCACTTGATCCTGGCCAGCGCCATCGGGGACACGTTCGAGTTCGTCGAGAACGCCGTGTGCGTCGGGTCGGACTGCGACAGGCTGACGGCGGCACGCAGCCGGAATCCGGGCCGGGCGACGCGCATGGAGTCGAGCAGCCGGATCACCTCCAGTCCGTACTGCGAGTCGAAGTGGTGCTCGATGTTGTTGACGTAGTCGAATCCGGCGTCCTCAAGGGCGAGGAGCCAGGCGGGCTCGCGATAGGCCCACGAGATGCAGTAGCCGCCGATCAGGAACGAGGTCGGGCGTGTCGCCGCCTCGGCCCGCAGGGAGCAGGACACCAGGCTCAGGGTTGTCGCGAGGAGCGCGAGGCCCAGGGGCAGGCGAATGGAGCTCGATGCGTGCATGGAAAGCTCGGGCCGGCGCATGTGCCCGAACTCTACTCTCAATCCCCATGCGAGAAAAGCGAAGGGGCGAGACCTCGCGGCCCCGCCCCCGGCTTTGCTGCGTGCTGCGCGCTTTGTACTGCGAACGCCGACCTACCGCAGGTAGCCCGGCGCCGGATTGACCTTGAACTGCGACAGCGACGGCGGATACGACGAGCCGTCGCCCAGGAACTTGGCGATGACGCGCTTGAACGCGCCATCGACCGTGCCGACGCCGTTGACGTTTGCCGACAGCAGGTTCGCACCATCGATGCCGGTGATGATGTCGCTCTCGAGCGAAGTGCCCACGACGAGCGAGCCCATCTTGATGCCGGCCCAGTCGCTGTCGAACGTGGCGCTCACCTTCAGCTTGGCGCGCTCGGCGGTCTCGCCGTCGAAGCTCACGATGTAGTTGCCCCCGCCGCCGCCGGAGATGATCAGCGTACCGCGGTAGAGATTGGGTCCGAGCTCGGGCAGATCGCTCGGCAGCGAACCCGGCGGCAAGGCCGCCGGAACCACGCCGATGCCGACGTTGGTGTACGTGCCGGGCGTGTTGCTGTACTGCGCCGACGCGACGCCGGCGAGGCCGGCCACGAGAACGAGAGTCAGGATCAAGGAACGCACTGCGCGCATGGTGCACCTCCTGCGGGTGATTGCATGGAACCGACGTCGCGATCGCCGATCCCGGTGAAGAAACCGGTTGCTGCATTGCACTTCGTACGACGACTGCATACTCCCCACGAGACCCGCCCCTTGCGGGACGACTGCGTCCGCTGCCGCCTCAATCCCTTTCCAACGTCCTGTCCGACTAGAACACCGCCGAGATCCCGAAAACGGGAAGCATCGGCAGCATCTCCACCGGCTCGGCACGCGCGTAGCCATCCACGTACCGATAGTCGTACAGATTGCGGCGGCCGAGGACGTTCACTGCCTCGAGCGAGGCGCTCAGGCGCGCTCCGGAGATCCGGAACGCGCGCTCCGCGCGCACGTCGAGCCGCTGGTACCAGGGGAAGCGACCGCTGTTGTATCCCCCCAGCACCGGCACCCAGGTCATCCCGTCCACGAGGTCGGACACGTTCTCGCGCCCGACCACGGGCGTGTAGGGACGACCACTCTGCGCCCGCCACTTGACGCCGAGCGTCCAATCGCGGCCCGGGCGCACGCGCCCCACGGCCGAGATCGTGTGGCGGATGTCCTGCGCGGGCGCGTATTCCGCCGCGTCCGCGAAATCTCGGTAACGCACTTCGCCCAGCGTGTAGGCGAACCAGACATCCGACCTGCGGCGTGGGACGTGGGCGAGAAACTCGACTCCCCGTGCCCGGCCCGTGCCCTCGTTCACGAAGGGCGGCGCCGCATCCGGCGCGTCCGCGTCGTGGACGATGAGGTTCGACAGCCGCTTCCAGTACCCCTCGACCGACAGGCGCCCGCCGCGCGCGAACGTCCGCGTCGCCCCGAGCACCAGGTGATCCGCCCGTTCGGCGAGAAGACCCGGGCTGCCGATCGTCGGGTCGGTCTCGAGCCGGTCGCCCGGGAACTGCCTGTACTGCCCGGCCGCCGCCGTCACGGTCACGCCCGGAAGCGGCGTCGACCACGCGAGGCGCAGGCGCGGCGTCACCACCGTTTCGGCGCTGCGCGACCCGTGCTCGAGGCGCGCCCCCAGCGTGACCGTCACCGCCGAGTCCGCCAGGGCGGTGAGGCCCTGGGTGTAGGCGGCGGCGTACACGTTTCGGTACTCGTGGTGCGACACCACGCGCACCGTATCGAACGGCGAGCGGGGGTTCGACCGACGGTCGGGTTCGAGGACCGAGAGCCGATCGATGTCGAGGTCGTACTCGGTATGCCCGTGCACGACCTGCGCCCCGCCCGTCCACGTCACTCCACCGGCCGGTCGCGATGCGTCGAAGCGGGCATCGAACGTTCGGGTGTCGGCGTCCGCGTGCTGCGGCAGGCCCGACAGGTAGTCGATGGCCTGCGCCTTCCAGCTGTACGCCGTCATTCCCGAGAGCGCCCACTCGCCGGGCTCGCTCGCCGGTCGTCGCCACTCGAGCGACGTCATCGTCAACTGTCGGTCCCATTCGAGCCCACTCGATTCGGCGGGCGTGAACGTGAACGTGTCCGACAACCGCGCCGACAGCGCATCGCCGGAGCGGATGAAGCCGAAGCGGAAGTCGTGTTCTCCCGCCTGTCGAAACAGCCGCGCGTCGACGTCCCAGAACGCGGGCAGCGCAGTCGGCCCGGTGGCGCGGCTCTTGAGCACCTGGTCGACGTACGAACGCCGCGCGGCCAACAGGTACGAGCCCTTGCCGTCGTTGCCGATCGGCCCCTCGAACGTGCCGTTCGCGGTGAGCAGGGAGATGCTGGCGCTGCCGCGCATCTCGACCGGATTGCCGACCCGCCGCTTCACCGACAGGATCGCGGACAATGCATCGCCGTACTCGGCCGTGTAGCCGCCCGGCGAGAACTCGATCTTCTCCATCACGTCGGCGTTCAGCACGCTGACCACGCCGCCGAAGTGATACGCGTCACTCACCGAGACCTGGTCGAGCAGCACCTTGTTCTGCCCGCCCTCCCCACCGCGCACGTAGAGGAGGCCGTCGAAATCCGAGTCGTTCGACACTCCCGGCAGGGCCTGCAGGAACCGCAGGGGATCCTGGAAGCCGCCGGGCATCCGCTGCGCGTCGGGCGCCGTTACCGCCATCGTGAACGTGCCCGGCTTCCCGAACGTGGGAACCCCGCCGCGCACGATCTCCTCGGGCAGCGAGGTCGCGATGCGCTTTGGCTCCGCCCCGCGCGCGCGCTGCGGATCGGCGGCGACACCGGCGGACGTCGATTCGAGGCTGCGAGGCAGCGGCTGTGATGCAGGTGCAGGCACCGCGGCGCGGACAATTTCCGTGCACACGAGCAACGAACCCGCGAATCCAAGCGCCCACGCGTGACGCACCATTCCAACTCCCCGGTCACGCGTATTGCGCGACCGTGCTCCGTCGCCACGGGCGGGAGGCGACGGAGAGGCCAGGGTGTCCGAACTCTTCGGCTGTCAGGCTGTTCCGTCAGGGACCTGGTTTGACCCGATCGTCCGGTCGAAGCGACTCGACGACGGCGACTCCGGAATGTGGGGGCGTGCCGGGGGCATCCGTGCAATCCACTGCTTTTGAATCGGCGCCATCTGCCGGGTGTCGAAGGACCCCCGTGCAGGCCATAAGCTTACGCGGGTCCGGCGGCCATGACAAGGGCCGGACAGGTGAAGCCGGCGCGAAACCGGGCGACGACCGCCCGGGGTCGGCTCAGGTGCTTGTCGAACTTGGACTTAGGGCCGTCGCCAGGCCCAGCCCGACCCACAGGAACAGCTGGTTCGCCACCTCGGCGTCGCCGAAGCTCCAGTCGAACATTCCGTGGACCTGGAACGCGATCCAGATGCCGAGCCCGACGAGGGCGCGCGGCGCTCCCTGCGGACCCGCGTGGCGCAGGCGTCCGAGCAGCAGGCCCGCGGTGAGCAGCATCCAGCCGAGATACGCCGCGAGGCCGATCAACCCGGTGCTTGCCGCCACCTGCACGAGGTTGTTGTGGAAGTGCCCCGCATGGAACGTCGCGTCGGGGCGGCGGTATCGCTCGATGAGCGCGTAGTGATCGGCCAGCCCGACGCCCGTCCACGGATGTTCACGCACGACCACAGCGCCCGAACGCCACAGCGAGATCCGCCCCGCGTTCGTCTCGTAGGCTGGATCGAACGTGCTCGCGATCCGGTCGCGGAGCTCCTGTGGTCCGAGCGCGACACCGATCGCGACCACGACGACGCCGACGAGGAGCAGGCGTGGCCGCAGGCGGCCCAGGATGACTGCCGAGCCCGTGACGAAGGCGATCCACGACGACCGGGTCTTCGTCCCCAGGAGCGCGAGCGCGATCAGGACGAACGCGCCGAAGGCGCGCCGCGCACCCGCGCCGGTGCCGGAGCGGATCAGCCACTCGCCGAGCGCCGCCACCGCGAGCGTGGCGAACACGTTGCCCGTCGTCATGGCGGTCGAGAACACGCTCTCGAGACGATAGGCCGGGAAGATTCCCGATACCCGCATGTACGCGAAGTACAGGACGCCGAACGCCGCGCTCACGGCGCCCCCGGTCAGGGCGGCCGCGGCGAGACGCCCGGCAGCGCGGGTATCGCGCACGCGATCAAGCACGACGAGCACGAGCGCGATCGAATAGATCTTCCGCACCTTGATGAAGCTCGCGACGGGATCCACGGCGAACGTCGAGGCGAGCACCCAGGTGGCGACCAGCGCGAGCGTGGCCACGCCGAGGCTGCGCGCACCGGGTGCTGCCGGCCGGCGCCACGGCGACGAGACGAGCCACGCGACGAGCGTCGCGACGAGCGCGATCTCCGAGACGGCGATCGACAGCGGCAGCGCGAAGGCGAAGACGAGCAGCAGGAAATCGCAGGCGCGGCCGGCGCGCTCGGCGATCACGGGGTGCGGTGCTCGAGCGTCGGCGGGTCCGTCGCCGACGAGGCGGAGTCCTCGCGCGACGGCAAGCCGAGGACGTTGCGCGCGACGTCCTCGGCCGCGCGCGGGCGGGCCAGTGCCAGTGCGGCATGCCGCATCGAAACGGCGAGCGCCGGGTGCGTGAGGATCCGCTCGACCGCGGCGGTCACCTGCTCGAACGTGCGGGCACGGACCGCCGCGCCGGCCACCGCGAGGGCCGTCGAGTTCTTCTCCTCCTGCCCGGGCGTCGGGCGGAAGACGACCATCGGCGTCCCCATCGCCAGGCTCTCGCTGCAAGTGAGCCCGCCGGCCTTGGTCACGATCACGTCCGCCGCGGACAGCAGGGCCGGGACCTGGTCGGTGAACCCGAGCGCGCGCACGCGCCCGGGGGCGAGGTCGGAAACGGCGCGCATGCGCATGCGCAGGCGGGCGTTTCGGCCGCAGACAACGAGCAGCTGCGGCGCCACCGGCAGGCCCAGGAGGCGTTCGGCAAGCGAGGCCAGCGGGCCCACCCCGTTACCGCCGCCCATGAGCAGGATCGTCGGGCGATCGGGCGCGAGCTGGAACTGCGCGCGCGCCTCGGCCTGCGGTTGCGCGCCGTGCGAGAAGCGCGGATCGATCGGGATGCCACTCACCACGATCTTCTCCCAGGCCACGCCCCAGGACGCGAGTTCCTCGCGGACGGCGGCCGTGGCCACGAACGTCGTGTCGATGCCCTCGATCGCCCAGAACGGGTGAGCGGTGAAGTCGGTGATCACGCAGTGGAGCGGCGCGGCGAGCGCCCCGCGGCGACGCCGCTGCGCCAGCGCCTCGAGCGGCAGGAAGTGCGTGCAGACGACGGCGGTGGGCCGCTCGCGCTCGATGTGCGCAACCAGGCTGCGCACGTTGATGCGATCAAGCGCATGCCGCAGCGGCGTCGTGCCGCGATGGATGCGCGGTTGCTCGAGGCTCTTGTAGAGCAGCCCCCACACGCGCGGCGCCCGGCCGACCAGCGTGTCGTACGTCGGCGTGTAGCCGCGGCGAAACAGCTGCGATCCGAAGTGCAGGGTGTCGAGCGTCCGCACGTGCGCCCCCGGGACGAGCGACAGGAACGCCGCCTCGAGCGCCTGCGCGGCGCGACGATGACCCGAGCCCGCCGTCGCGTGCAGGATCAGGATACGGGGGTCCGGGGCGATGGGCAGGAGGGGTCTCCTCGGCAGGGACGCGCGACATTCGGGGACGACCGTTCGACGCCGCACAGTCTAGGCGAGGCCCCTCCCGGGAACAACGTCGCTCACCACCACGATCCGGCGGGGCTCCAGGCGCCCCGCCGGTGCTCGAGGCGCAGGCCGTGCGGCTCCTCCTCGATCGTCACGAGGTCGAAGCGCCACGGCCGCGACTCGCCGTCGGGAAACGTCGTGCGCGCGCCCATCCAGGCCGCGGCGGCGCGGGCGCGCTGCGCCGGGCGCCACGCCTGGCTTGCACCGCCGAACGCGTCGCCGGCCGGCCGCCACTTGACCTCGATGGCGACGAGCATGCGACCGCGTTCGACGACGAGGTCGAGCTCGTGCCGGCCGACACGATGGTTCCGGGCAAGGATCGTGTAACCGCGGGCCTCGAGGTAGAGCGCGGCGATTGCTTCGCCGGCCCTCCCGCGTCGCAGGGAATCGGACGTCATGGCGATGCCTTCGCGGGGGCGATGCCTAGCGGGTGCGGACTTCGTCCAGGAGAAAGAGCTCGGGCTGCGCGATCGGGGAGAAGCTTCGGCGATGCCAGGGGCAGGGTCCGTGACTGCGCAACGCGTCCAGGTGCTCGGGCGTGCCGTAACCCCGGTTGCGCTCGAAGCCGTAGGCGGGATGGTCCGCCGCAAGGCGTTCCATGAAACGGTCGCGCACGGTCTTGGCGACGATCGACGCGGCCGCGATAGCACGGCTCTTCCCGTCGCCGCCGATCACCGAGCGTTGCGGCCGTTCGAGGTCGGGAATCGAGTCCACGCCGTCGACGAGTATGATCCCGGCGGGCGGATCGTCGTCGGGCGCATCACCGCGGGCCCGCGCGCGCAGGCGCGCCTCGAGCCGCAGGACCGCGCGCCGCATGGCCAGCAGGCTGGCCCGCCGGATGTTGATCGCATCGATGCGCGCCGGGCTGACGAAGCTCACTCCCACCGCGAGCGCGCCGACGCGGATGGCCGCGGCCATGCGCTCCCGCTGCGCGCCGCTCAGTCGCTTGGAGTCGTCGAGGCCGGGCAGGTCCACGTCGCCGTGGATGGTGACCGCGGCGGCGACCACCGGGCCGGCGAGGCATCCCCGACCGACCTCGTCGACGCCGATGACCGCGCCGGAGAGGACGGTCGACTGCGTGCGATCGAAGTCGCGCAGGGCACGATCGAGCGAGGTCATGGCGCGCGCATCATATGCTAGATTCGCCGCGGCACAACCCCGATCGGCTTGCCCCCACCCTCAACCCCGATGGTCCCGCGATGGCGCAGAACGCTCGCGCGAGCTGGCAGACGATCGCCGCCTTGATCGGACTCGCCGCGGTCCTGCGCGTCCTCCATCTCGGTCGCTGGTCGCTATGGTTCGACGAGGCGGCGACATGGTGGAACGCGACGCGTCCGACGTTCGCGGACACCGTGTTCAGCGAGGTGAATCACGGCCCCGTCTGGTGGGTGATCACGCGCCTGTCGATCGCGGCGTTCGGCGACGGCGAGGCGGCGCTGCGCGCTCCCGCGGCCCTCTGCGGCATCCTTTCCGTCGGGCTCGCCTACGCCCTCGCCTGCCGCCTCGCGGCCGGACTCCCCGGCGCGTCGGGCATCGCGCTGCTGACGGGCGCCATCGCGGCCCTCGGCGGATTCTGGATCGAGTACGCGCAGGAAGCCCGGATGTACACGCTGTTGCTGGCCGAGGCGCTGGGCCTTTCCCTGCTGCTGCTGCGCTGGATCGACGGGCGACGGACGCGCGACCTGGTCGCCTACGCGCTTCTCGCGGTGCTCGCGCTCTACACGCATGTGCTCGCCGTCTGGCCGTTGCTCGGGCACGCCGCTTACGCCGTCGTCCTCGCGTTGCGCCGCGACACGCCGCGCCGTGGCGCGCTCGTCGTCTCGCTGGCGATCGCCCAGGCGGCGGCGGTCGCGCTGTACCTGCCGTGGCTCCTGCGTGCGCTCGCCCATCCGACCGGGCTCGCCGGCGCCGGCGAGCGCTTCGGGCCGCTGAGCCGGCTCGGCTACAGCCTGTGGCGCATCGGGGTCGGGCCCGCGCTGGCGCCGATCGACGCCGTGCGCATCGAGGCCGGAACGACCGCATACTTCGTGGCGAACGGGCCGTTGATCGCGGCGACCGCGATCGTCTGGTTCGGTGCGATCGGGCTCGGTGCGTGGCGGGCCGCGCAGGAGCCGCGCTTGCGCGCATTCGTCGGCACGGCGGTGCTGTTGCCGATTGCGGGCATCCTCGCCCTGCAGGCCCAGGTCCCCCTGATGCACGAGAAGTACCTGATCTTCCTCGCCCCGTTCCTCGTGTTCCTTGCCGCCCTGGGCGCGCGCAGCGCGCGCGGGCCGCTACGCGCGGTTCTGACCTTCGCCCTGGTCGCGGTGGCCACGGCGGGCGCTCTGGCCTATCACGCACCCGGCGCGACCCCGGGGAAGGAGTCGTGGCGCGAGGTGCACGCGAAGGTCGTCAGGGAGGCTCGATCGGGAGCGGTGGTGGTCCTCTATCCAGGTTATCTGGATCGCGCGTGGGACTACTACGATCGGGGCGCACTGCCGGCCGTCGGATACACCTGGCCGCCGGCCGATCGCGAAGAACTGCTGCGGGTGGCGCCGGCGCTGCGCGATGCGCCAGTCGCGTTCGGCGTGTTCGCGCACGACGACGCGGCCGCGCGCGAACGATTCGTTCAGGCGATGGCCCCGGTGTTCGGGGGCGACGCGACGGCGCTGCGGGAGGAGATGGAACTCTTCCCCGCGCAGTTCGGGATCCGCCTTCTACAGGTCAGGCGACGGGTGGCCGCTCCGCCCCCCGCGGACTCGAGCGCTGGTCCAGCCGTCCTGCGGGAACCACCGAAGGTCCGGATTCCGGCGCGGGAGCGTCCCGGGAGATGAGGTCGGCCCCATCCGCCGAATCCTGCAACGTCAGCCAGGCGAGGAACCACAGAAACGGCAGCGTGACCGGGTAGGAGAGCAGCGTGGGCTCCACCATCGATTGAGTGATCACCGCGACGACCATGGCGAGGGCGAGCGTCTGCAGCGAACGGTCGACGCGCGGATCCCCGGTCGGCCGGGCACGCAGGCAGAGCCGCACGACGGCGAGGAAAAGCGCGACGATCACGACTCCGCCGATGATCCCCTGCTCCATAAGCGTGTCGAGCAACAGCGAGTGTGCACGCGCATCTCCCATCAGGTCGCCCTGGTACTTGCCTTGGTTGAGCCCGATTCCCACGAGCGGACTGTCGAGGAAGCGCTGCCATGCGGACTCCCAGAGCGACTCGCGCTCGGTCCACGACGCGTACTCCTGGGGACTGGTGAACCGCGTGACGATAAGCCTCACGCTGCTCTCGGAGAGGCCACCGAACACCACCACGGCGCCGACGAGCCCGGCGGCGATGCGAAAGCCGGTGCTGAGCCGGAGGAGCAGGATCGCGAGGAAGACCCCGAGGGCGGCGATGGCGCTGCGCGACGACGGAATCAGGAGCGAGTGGACGAGGACGCCCAACACCGCGAGGAGCCCCAGCCGCACGTGCAGCCGGCGTTCGAGCGCTGCGAGAAGCGTCGTGCCGCAGATGCAGACGAGCAGGACGGCCGCGACCGCGTTTGATCGACCCCAGCCCAAGTCGGTATAGAAGTTGCGAAAACCCAGTCGCCCGAT
>JBKJNH010000158.1:0-7427 GCA_046596055.1 Candidatus Eiseniibacteriota bacterium | reverse complement strand
GCCGGAGGGGCAGACGACCGGCGCGATCCTCCTGACCGACGTGCAGCCGCTCAATGCGGACACGTCGCAGGTGTACGTCCAGATGCTGGTGGCCGCGCCGCCGCCCTCCGACGGGATGCGCTTCTACGTCAGCCCGAACAACGAGGGCTTCCGCGCCGCGACGGAGTCGCCGATCCCCTCGTCGACGACGTTCGACTCGGGGTGGAGCTTCTTCTCGTCCGCGCTCGACGGCTACGACCCGACGACGACGTCGCTCAGCCTCATGGCCCGCGGCGCCCGCGGTGGCATCGAGTCGAGCGCGGCCACGATTACCCCGGTGAGCACGATTCTCGCGGCCGACGCTCGGACGCTGGCGCGCCGCGCAGAGGTCATTCAAACTTCTCCTGCGGACTCGCTGTCGATCCCGGCGCTGTCCTTCTCATGGGCGCCGCTGCCCGGGGCCTCGAGCTACCTGCTGCAGGCGTCCAACGCCTCGACCGGCGAGCTGGGCATGCTCATCTACTTCGACGACGCGACGAAGTCGTCGAACGAGCTCGAGGTGTCGGTCCTGCCGATCGTTCCGTACCGCTGGATGGTCACCGCCTACGACGCCGGTGGACGCGCGATCGGCGTCTCGGACCAGCGCCTCTTCGGCCTGGTTCCGCCGGACGACGATGTGCGGGCGGGCGAACGCGTGCGGGTGTCGGTGGGTTCCACGAAGCTCTGATCCTTCTGCACTCAGGATCCAACGACGGCCCGGGGGCTTCGGCTCCCGGGCCGTCGTCGTTTTCGGACGGAGCGGGTGTCGGCCTGTCCGGGACACGCAAACTCTCCCCGCGGGGGGCGAATTCCGGGGCGAAGCCGGTGGGGGCGCCGGGTAGACTCGATGCGGACGCGGAGCTCCGCGCGCGGCGATCGCCGACGCGGGCCTCCGCCTCGTGTTCGGAGCCCGCGTGCGCCTGCCTCGTCCGACTCGATCCGCCGTGGCCCTCGTGCTCCTCGGAGCGCTGGTCGGCACCGCCGTGCCCGGCTCCCCGGCCGCGGCCCCGGGCGAGCCCGACCGCGCCCGGTTCGGGATCGCGCGCCTCAAGTACGGCGGGGGAGGCGACTGGTACGGAAACGAGACCTCGCTCACCAACCTGCTGCCCGCGGTGCGCGAGCGCGGCAGCCCGGTCGCCGCCGGCGAAGCCCCGGTCGTCACGCCCACCGACGACGAGCTGTTCAACCACCCGATGCTCTTCATGTCCGGCCACGGCAACGTGAAGTTCACGCCGGCCGAGGTCGAACGCCTGCGTCGCTATCTCGACGCGGGCGGGTTCCTGTGGTGCGACGACGACTACGGGCTGGCCGACTCGTTCCGCCGCGAGATGAAGCGCGTGCTGCCCGAAAACGAGCTCGTCGAACTGCCGTGGTCGCACGCGATCTTCCGCGCGCCCTACGCATTCCCGCGCGGGCTGCCGAAGATCCACGAGCATGACGGCGGCGCGCCCAAGGCGTTCGGCGCGTTCCGCGACGGTCGGCTGTGCGTGCTCTTCACCTTCGACACGGACCTGGGCGACGGGCTCGAGGATGCCGGCGTCCACTCCGATCCGCCGGAAAAGCGCACGCAGGCGCTGCAGATGGCGGTCAACATCGCGCTCTTCGCACTCACGCAATAGCCGCATTCGCCCATCAGCCAACGGGGTCCGGCCATGATCGCTCACGACGCTTCCGCACCGCTCGCCGCCCGGCTCGACGCCGGCCGTCGCCGCTGGTTCGTGCACACGTTCGTCGCCGGCCTGCTCGCGTTCGTCGCCGCCGGCGCGGGGGCGCTGTTCGTCCTCGCGCTGCTCGCGGTCGGGCTGGCCCGCGTCGCCGAGGCGCCGCTGGCGCTGGCGTCGCTCGGCGCGGCGATCGCGCTGGGGCTCGTCGCGTGGTTCGTGGTGCGCCCGTTGCGGGCGCAACCGTCGCTCAAGGGCTTTGCGCTGGCCGCGGAGACACGCTTCCCCGAACATCGCTCGCTGCTGGTCAACGCGCTCGAACTGGCCCCGGCCGCGGCGGGCTCGGGCGGGCTCGCCGCCGCCCTGGTCGCCGAAGCCAATCGCCGCGCGGGCGGGCTCGACTTCGCCCCGCTGCTGCCGCGCGCCGTCCCGCGTCCCGCGTTGCTCGGCCTGGGTGCCGCTGCCGCGGCGTGGGCACTGGGCTTCGCCATCGCGCCGGGGCCGTTGGGCGGCGCGCTCGATCGCCTGCTCCATCCGCGCGCCGCTGCCGCGACCATGGTGTCGCTCAGCGTCGAGCCGGGCGACGTCACGCTGCCGCCGGGGGCCACGCTGTTCGTGCGCGCAAAGGTCGACGGCACCGGCCGCGCGCCCACGCTGGTGTTCGAGCACGGTGGCAAGACTGAGCGCGTGCGCATGGAGCCCGCCGCGGCCGACGGTCGCTTCGAGGCGTCGGTGCGCGGCGTCGCCGAGTCCGGCACCTATCTCGTCGAGGTCGCGGGCGTGAAGTCGCCGCTGTACGCCGTGGCGCTCACCGGCCAGGCGGGCGTGGTCTCGTTCGACCTGACCTATCGCTACCCGGCGTACACCGGCCTCCCGGCCGAGAGTCGCTCGGCCACGCGCGGCGACGTCAGCGCGCTCGACGGCACCGAGGTCGAGGTGGTGGTCAACCTCGATCGCAGCGCGAAGGCCGTCCGCTGGACGTTGCCCGGTCGCCCGCCGGTCGCGATGCGCGCGCTGTCGCCGCGGCGCTGGACAGGCACGTTCACCGTCGGCGCCGCCGGGCCGTGGACGCTCGCCGCCGACGTCGAGACGCGCACCGTCGAGGCCGCCTACAACGTGCAACCAATCGCCGACCAGCCGCCCATGCTCACCGTCATCGAGCCCGCGGGCGATCTCGACCTGCCGGCCGGCTCGCGCATTCCCGTGTGGACCGTCGTCTCCGACGACTTCGGTGTGAGCGACCTGACGCTGGTGGCGAAGCCCGAGGACGGCCCCGCCCTGCGCACGCCGCTGGCGCGTTGGCCCGAGAAGCCGCGCGAAGCGAGCGTCGGCGCCGACTGGGATGCGTCGCCGTTGGCGCTGCTGCCGGGCAGGAGCGCGACCTTCCACTTCGAGCTGCGGGACAACGACGCGGTGGGCGGGCCCAACGTCACGGTCAGCCGCACGTTCACGCTGCGGTTCCCGCTGCTGTCGGAACTGTTCGAGGAGCTGGGCCAGGAGCGCGAGGACACGAAGACCGCGCTCGAAGAGGTCAAGAAGGAGGCCGAGGAGGCAGCGCGGCAGAGCGAGAAGCTGGCCCGCGACCTGCAGAACGAGCGCCAGCTCACGTGGGAGAAGAAGGAGGCCGCGCGCGAGGCGACCGAGTCGCAGAAGCAGGTCGCCCAGAAGATCGCCGAGCAGGCCGCACAGTTGCAGGAGCAGGCGGCGAAGGCCGCCGAGCACGAAGCCTTCGACGAGCAGTTGCTGGAGAAGATGCAGGAGCTGGCGAAGCTGGTCGCCGAGCTGCAGAACGACGAGCTGAAGAAGTCCATCGAGGACATCAATCGCCGGATCGACAAGACCGACCCGCGCCAGTTGCAGCAGCAGATGAAGGATCTCGCGCAGCAGCAGAAGGAGATGCTCGAGGGGCTCGAGCGCTCGATCGAGTTGATGAAGAAGATTCGCCAGGAGGAGCAGGCGCACGAGGTCGCACAGCGCGCCGAGGAGCTGGCCCAGCGGCAGAAGGAGCTGAACGACAAGGCCGAAAACAAGCCGCCGTCGGACGCCCCGCAGGCCGAGAAGCTCGCCGCCGAACAGCAGAAGCTCGAGTCCGCGGCCGACGCGCTGAAGCAAAAGCTCGAGGAGCTGGCGAAGGAGCTGGACGCGAAGCCGCAGGAGTCGATGCAGCAGTCGGCCGCGAAGCTCGAGGACGAGGTCAAGCCCCAGATGGACCAGGCGGAGCAGAACCACCGCCAGTCGCCGAAGAACAAGGGCGCGCAGAAGCAGGCGCAGCAGTCGGGACGACAGGCGCAGCAGAAACTCGAGCAGATGGCGCAACAGCTGCAGGAGTCGGCCGAGGAGATGTCGAACGAGGAGAACCAGGCCGCCGCCGAGGCGATGAAGCGCTCGGCGCAGGACCTGGTCGACCTGTCACGCGCCGGCGAGCAGGCGCTGGCGCAGGGCGGCGCCGACGACGAGCGCGCCGAACGGCAGGAGGACCTCAAGGAGGGCGCGTCGCGCGTCATCGAGGACCTGCTCGAGACGGGGAAGGACACGCCCTACCTGAGTCCCGAGGCGACGCAGCAACTGGGCAAGGCGATCAATGCGCTCGAGCAGTCGCGCGACGCGTTTGCGCAGGGCAACCCGGGGCGCGGCAAGCAGGCCGGCGAGTCGGCGGGCGAGGCGCTGGATCGCGCCGTGCTGTCGCTGCGCGAGTCCGCCGCCGCGTGCGACAAGCCGGGCTCCAAGCCGGGCGGGAAGGACGGCAAGTCCGCGCGCGAGAAGATGCAGGGACTGGCGGGACAGCAGGGCGAGATGAACGGCGAGACGCAGCGGCTGGCCGAGCGCCTGGCGCAGCAGCAGCGTCTCGCGGCCGGGGACCAGGCGACGATGGAGCGTCTGGCCGCCGAGCAGCGCGCGATTCGCCAGGGCCTCGAGGAGGCGATGCAGAACGCGAAGCCCGACGACAACCTGCTCGGGCGCCTCGAGCCGACGAAGGACGACATGAAGCAGGTCGAGGAATCCCTGCGCAAGGGCTCGCTCGACCCCGAGACGATGGCGCGCCAGGAGAAGATCCTCTCGCGCATGCTCGATGCGCAGCGCAGCCTCAACCGTCGCGACTTCGACGAGCAGCGCGAGTCGCACACCGGCGTCACCGTGCCGCGCACCGCGCCGTCCGACCTGCGCGCCGGCTTGCTCGAGCGCGAACAGCGCGCCCGTTACGACCTGCTGCGCGCCCGCGCCGAGAAGTATCCGGGCGAGTACCGGTCGCTGGTCGAAGCCTACCTCCGCCGCCTGGGGGCCAGCGAGTGAGCGGTCGCCGCCGCATCGCGCTGCTCCTGACGGGCGCGTTCGTCTCGTTCGCCGTGGCCGCACCGCATCCGGTCGCGGCCCAGGGCGTCGAGCCGCAGCGCGTGCGCTCGATCCTGATCGGCAACACCACCAACTTTCCGTCGACCGAGCCGAGCCTCCTGCCGCTGCCCGACGAGCAGTTGATCGAGCGCGCTCGCACGCAGCTGCGCGGCGGCCAGTTCACCGCCGCGGACCGCACGATCACGGACCTCGAAACGCGGCACCCCGAGGATCTCGATGTGCTGCTGGCGCGCGCCGAGTTCATGCAACGGCAGGAGCCCGCGCCCGCGGTCGCCGAGTTCCTGGACGCGAAGGCGAAGAAATCGATCGTGTCGAAGGCGCTCCGCGAGCGCCCGTTCCGCGCCGGTTTCTGGTCCCGCTTCGCGGCCGACTCCTGGGCCTCCGCGGGCCGGCTTCCGGAGGCGCGGACGCGCGCGCTCGAGGCGTGGGTCCGCAGCCCCGAGCAGGCGGCGTGGGCGCGCGTGCGGCTCGAGCAGTGGAGCGACGGTGACTCGGACGCGCTGGCGAAGGATGTGGCCAGGCTCGCGGCGAGGGATCCCGCGCGCACGGACCTCGCCCTCGAGGCCTCGCGGCTCGAGACGATGGTGGGGCGACCGCGCCCTGCCGTCGAGCGCATCGTCAAGGCCGAGACGCAGGGCGCAAAGCGTGCCGCCGCCGGCAACGAGACGGAAGCCGTGCCAGCCGGTTCGCTGCTGTGGCAGCTGGCCCTGTCGCTGCGTTCACGCGACGACGTCTCGGCGCGCGGCGCGGATTCGGCGCTCGTGGCGCTGGCGGTCGGACCCTACGACCCCGAGCTGCGCGAGCGGGCCGTGGCGCGGCTGTTCGAGGATCGCATGCGCGGAGACCGCGGTCCCGGTGCGGATTGGATGGAGACGACGACGCACTTCATGGGCGTCGAACCAACGACCGGCCGTCCGACCCCGCTTCCGTCCGCGTCGAAGGCGACGCCGCCCGCGCCAAGCGATCCCGCTCGCGCCGAGCGCGATCGGCTGCGCGCGCTCGAGGGAGTGTGGCGCGGGTTGCCCAGCGGGCCCGAGTCGGTGCGACGCGGGCTCGACCTGGCCGATCGACTCGAGCGGGTCGGCGAGGACGAGGCCGCGCTGCGGGTCGCACGGGACGCCGCCACGATGGCCGGACGCACGCCCGGCGTCGCGGATGATCCCGAGGTCGCCGCGAGGCTCACCCTGTCCGCGGGGGAGGAGGCGTTGCGCAGCGGCGACCTTGCCGCCGCGACCCGGGCCTATGATGCGGTGCGCGGCGGCCAGGGGCCCGACGCGCTGCGCGAGGAGGCGGATTTTCAGGCCTGCGAGGCCCGTTTCTTCGCCGGCGACTTCGACAGCGCCGGCGCGGGCTACGACGCGTTCGCACGCGCCTATCCGGGGAGTCCGCACGCCAACGACGCGCTCGAACGCGCCTACCTGATCGAGTCGGGCGGCCCCGGTGCGCCGGGGCTGGCCGCCTTCGCCGACGCCTCGCGCCTGGCGCGCATCGGCCGGGCGGACGAGGCCCTGGCCCGGGCGAGCGAGGCCGAGATGGCGTCCGTCGGCGGCCCGGCCTGGTCGCACGCCGGGCTGCTGGTCGCCGGACTGCTCGAGACCAAGGGCCGGCTCGCCGAAGCCGCCACGAAGGCGCGCGCCGTCGCCGAGACCGTGCCCGACGATCGACTGGCCCCGACCGCGCGCCGTCGTGCCGGCGATCTCCTGCTCGCCGGAGGCGACCGCGCCGGCGCGCTCACGCAGTACGAGGAGTTGCTCGATCGCTATCCGCGCTCGTGGCTCGCTCCCGAGACGCGCCGCCGCGTGCAGGCCCTGCGCGCGAAGCAGGGCGGAACGCCATGAGCGGGTCCGTGCGCACGCGGCGTGCTTCCGCCCTCGTCCTCGCCCTCGTCCTCGCGTTCGCCGTTCCGGCCGCACCGGCCGCCGCGAAAATGCTGGTGCCGATGGACGCCTCGCAGACCGATCACCTCAAGGCCTACGGGCTCGCGTTCTGGGTGCTCGAGCGCGGGGGCAAACTCGACTGGCTGCTCAACTACCGCGGCGGCTCGTTCCTCCTGCCCGACGACGCAGCGGTCGAGCGCGAGGCGCGCATCCGTGGCGTGAAGACCGAGACGGCAGGCCCGGCCGACGAGGCCGCGATCCTCGCCACGATCGAGGACGCGAACATGGAGAAGGTCGTCCTCGAGAAAGCGCCGCGAATCGCGGTGTACGTTCCGCCGAACGCCGTGCCGTGGGACGACGCCGTGCGCCTGGCGCTCGACTACGCCGAGGTGCCGTACGCCACCCTGTGGGATCCCGAGGTGCTCAAGGGCGACCTGCAGAAGTACGACTGGCTGCACCTCCACCACGAGGATTTCACCGGCCAGCAGGGCAAGTTCTACGCCGCCTACGCCGGGGCGGA
>JBKJNH010000016.1:0-2753 GCA_046596055.1 Candidatus Eiseniibacteriota bacterium | reverse complement strand
CGGCGACTACTACGACTTCCTGCCGCTGGGGCCGCGCACGCTCGGCGTCGCCATCGCCGACGTGTGCGGCAAGGGACTGCCCGCCGCCCTGCTGCTGGCCGGGGTGCAGGCCGGACTGCGCAGTCGCGTCGGCGACGACCTCGCCCCGGGCGCCGCGCTGGTCCGCGTCAACGAGGAGCTGGTGCAGCTGCGCCAGCCCGAGAAGTTCGTCTGCCTCGCCTATGCACGGCTCGACGCGCGCCGCCGCACGCTGACCTGGGCCAATGCGGGGCTCAACCCGCCGATCGTCGTCCACCCCGACGGCCGCTTCGAGGAGGTCGAGCACGGCGGGCTGATCCTCGGCGTCTCCTCGGGCGAGGCCTACGAGGAGATCGAGTGGACCTTCGAGCGCGGCAGCCTGATCGCCTTCTACACCGACGGGCTGACCGATGCCCTGAGGGGCGACACCCCGTTCGACCCCGAACGCCTGGGCCAGGTCCTCGCCCGTGACCGGGGGCTCCGGGCGGACCGGATCGCCGCCCGGGCGCTGGCGGCCGCCGCCGCCTGGCACCGCGACGGGCCCGCGGACGACCGGACGATCGTGATCCTCAAGTTCCTCTGAGACAACGCCTTCAGGGACGGGCCTCGAATCATTTCGAGGTGAATCGCAGATTGCACTCAAGTCTCTGACGGGCGGGCCGATGCCGATTGTGGAGCGGGAGAAACGCTTCCGCTCGATTCCGTCTCAGGGAGGGCGACGATGTTCGACGAACTCGATCATCTCGCGTGGACCTGGCCCGACCTGTTCTGGTGGTTGCGCTAGGCCGACGGAAACGACGGCGCCCGGAAGGATCCGGGTGGCAAGGGGCACATTGAACAGGGGAGCCGCGCTTCCGTCGCGGCTCCCTCTTTCATGCCCCCGGGCGGGCCGCAGCCACCGCGGTCGCCAGTTCGCGCACGAACGCCTCGACGCCGGCGACGACCGCATCGTTCCCCTTCGGCCGGGCCTCCGCAATCCGTCGCGCCACGGCCGCCCCCACGATCACCGCCTCGGCCCGCTCCGCCACGTAGCGCGCCTTGGTCGCATCGTCGACACCGAATCCAATGCCGATGGGCACGTCGGTGCGGGCCCGCACCGCGCGCACCAGGTCGTCGAGCTCGCCGGCGAACGCCCGCGCATCGCCGGTCACGCCCGTGCGCGACAGGCAGTAGACGAAGCCGGAGGCACGCGCGGCGAGCGCGGGGATGCGCGCGGGGGCGGTCGTCGGCGCGACCAGCGGGATCGTGTCGAGCCCGGATGCGGCGAAGGCGGCCCACACGTCGGCGCGCTCCTCGAGTGGCAGGTCCGAGACGATCATGCCGTTGACGCCGGCGGCGGCGGCATCGCGGGCGAAGCGCTCGACGCCGTAGGCGAGCACGGGGTTCGCGTAGGTCATGATCACGACGGGAACGGATGCACCCTCGAGCGTGGCGGCGAAGTCGCGCACCAGGGCGAGCGCGTGCGCCACGGTGGTGCCGTTCTCGAGCGCGACCTGCGCGGCCTCCTGCAGGGCAGGGCCGTCGGCGAGCGGGTCCGAGAACGGCAGGCCCACTTCGATCGCGGTTGCACCGGCTTGGGCGCAGGCGACGAGCAGGCGGGCGCTGGTGGCGCGATCGGGATAGCCGGCGGTGAGGAACGGCACGAGGCCCGCGCGCCCCTCGGCGCGCAGGCCCCGCAGTCGTGTCTCGAGAGAGGAGTGCGGTCGCGTCGTCACGCGCTCAGTTGCGCAGCGGATCGCCCGACGGGACGGTGCCAAGCGGGGCACGTTCGCCGAGGCTGGCGCCGTAGGGCGCGCCCCACCCACCGGGCCCCGCGCCGTAGCCATTGCCGTACCCGTAGCCGGCCTGGAGCGGCGAGCGCATGTCGCGGTATTCGACGCGAAGCAGCGAGTTGCGCGTCGGCTTCCAGTCGAACGCCGCGCTCTGCAGGAAGATCCCCTTCTGCGTGTCACCGCCGCCGAACGCGGGGTTCATGTGCGCGCCGACGTCGACGTGCAGCGCGGCGTTGCCGGCGATGCGATACCCGAGGCTCGATGTGAACAGGCCGGCCGAGCCGGAACTGAAGCCGTACCCGCCCGAGCTGTAGCCGAAGACCATCGAGTTCGAGATCGACAGCCGCGACGGATCGAAGATCGAGCGCGGCAGGAGATTCGAGGAGCGCGGGGTCGAGTACGACTCGCTGGACGTGAGCGCGGACGACGGGAAACCCGTCCCGCCCTGGGCGTGCACGGGCGCGGCGACGAGGAGAAGCAGGAACAGGGTGGCGGCGCAGGACGAACGCATCGCTCCTCCGAAAGCACGCAGGGCGCACCGGGAAGATCCCCGTGCGCCCTGCGAGTCTGGCCCCCGGTGCGGCAGGGTGTCAAGCGGCGCGGTCGACCCGCTCCTTCTGCTCGATCACGATGCGCAGGACGATCTCGCGCACCGAGCCGTCGAGCGTGATCGGAATCACCATCGGCTCTCCGGTGGCAGCCGGGCGGGCCAGGCGCTCCTCGGTCGGCAGCTGGAGGTTGCCGCGGTAGCCCGTGCCATGGTCCATGACCGGACCGGGGCCCTCCTTCTGCATACTGCGCAGCGGAGGCGGGGCGGACGCATTTCGGTCGGCGCGATCGGCGGCGGGGTGGGTCCCGATCTCCCCGCGGCTGGTCGACGTGAAGGGCGACGCTCCCGGCATCAACCCGGGAGCCTGCGGCATCGAGATGGGGGGCGGTGCCGACGACGGCTCGGGCGCAACC
>JBKJNH010000221.1:0-3920 GCA_046596055.1 Candidatus Eiseniibacteriota bacterium | reverse complement strand
GTGCGAGGCTGTCGACCGACGCCGCGACGCTGCGCCGCGGGCTGATCGACGAGGGATTCCTCGAACGCGACGGACGGGGCACGGCCTACCGCCGCTCCCGCGCATTCGAACATTCGGTCCGCTTCGTCGAGCTGCCGGACTGGACCATCGAGACCGTTGCCGGCGAGGCGCAACTGGTGCGCGTCTTCCCGTGCGCCGACTTCGCCGCCGCGCTCGCCCTGGCCGATCGGATCGGCGCGGCGGCGGAGGCGGCGGATCATCATCCCGCGCTGCTCGTGGAGTACGGTCGACTCACGGTGCGCTGGTGGACTCACGACCTCGGCGGGCCTGGACCGAAGGACTTCGCCATGGCCGAGCGCACCGATCGGCTCGCCGCCGAGGCCTGACGCTCGGCACCGGCCATCCGGTCGAACGCCGCCCAGTCGATGCGGTAGAGCGTGTAGTACGCGGCCCCGGGCATGCGCAGCCCGCGATAGCGCACCGCCCCGTCCTCTCCCACCACGTCGATCACTGTCAGGCACGGCGCGTACGGGCTCTCCTCGAGGAGCCGCCGCGGCCGGGACGCCCGATCGATCAGGTACTCGGGTCGCGCGACGCCCGCGAACTGGAACCGCGTCACCAGCGTCCCCTCTTCCGAGTTGCCGTACAACCCGATCAGGCGGGTGATCCCGGGCGACACGAGCCCCGCCAGGTCGAGCACCGGGCGCTCGGCCGTCCAGGCGAACAACCCGATGTCGGGGATCGCCACGGTCGTCCCCGGCGGCGTGTTGTCCCGCACCCACTCCCCGTACCCGCCGAGCACCGCGCGCGCATCGGCGCTGAACGTGCGCGCGTGCGGCACGACGAAGCGCGCCCACAGGAACCCGTTGAGCGCCAGCGCGAGCAGGCAGGCCGTGGCCAGCAGGGTCACGGCGCGAGCGGGCGCGCGGCGTTCGGCTGCCGCGAGCGCCGCGAGCGCCCCCCAGCCGTGAAACAGAAGGACCGGCGCGAGCGGCAGCAGGTAGCGCGAGATCGGGTGCACGCCGCGCACCGCGTAGAGCAGCGGCAGGAGCACGAGCCAGCCCAGCGGCAGGAAGTGTTCGGCCCGCCGGCGCCACAGCGCCGAGGCGAGCGCGGGCAACAATGCCAGCAACGCGAACGCCTCGACCGCGCGGGTGGCGAGAATCTCCTGCGCCTGGCGGGCCAGCGAGGCGAGAAACATCGCCGGGCCGACGCCGCCTGCCGTCTTCGCGGCCAGCGTCTGCGGCACGAGGGTGCCGTAGAACGACCACGCATAGGTCAGCCATGGCGCCTGCACCAGCCCTGCCAGGACGAGCACGCCCGCGGCGCGCTTCAGCCGGCGCGGCCAGGGCGCATTGGCGAGAATGATGCGCGCCACCAGCAGGAGGACGAGCAGCGTGGCTTCGGGCCGCACGAGCGCCGCGAGCGACCACCACAGCGTGGGGGTCACGATACGGGTGCCCCACGGTCGCGTGGCGAAGAAGCTGGCGAAGCCGGCGATGACGAGAAACACGCCGCACGAGGTCTCCATGCCCGTCGACGACCAGCGGACGAGCCACGCGTCGGCGGCGAACGCGACGACGCCGCACGCCCACGCGACCTCGGTGCGCCGCGAGGCGTAGCCATGCGGACCGACGATCGTCGCGAGGAAGCGACGCAGCGCCAGGGCGAACGCACCGAGCGCGAGCACCCCGAACAGCAGCGAGCCGACCTTGGCCGCGGCGTACAGGTCGATGCCGAGGCGGCCCAGCAGCCCCAGGCCCATGCTCCACGCCGGCGACGTCGTGCCGAAGACGCGCTCGCCGACGTTGAAGACCAGGCCGTGGCCGTCGCGGAAGTTCCGCGCGTACTGCAGGTGGATGAACGTGTCGTCGATCAGCGCGGCCGACAGCGGCAGCGTGAGCGCGAGGAAGAGGGCGACGGCCCCGGCGACCACGAGCCCCGCGCGCACGCTCCGGCCGCGGCGCAGCGCGCGGTCGGCGGGCGTCAGCGCCGGCTTCACCTTCACGCCGCCACCCCGCGCGGCAGCAGTCCGGCGTGGCGGGCCAGCGCGGCGCGCACCACCGCGGCGAAGTCGCCGCGCTCCTCGACGCGCCGACGCGCGGCCCGCCGCGCCGCATGACGGAATGCGGGGTCCCCCAGGGTCGCGACGAGCGCCGCTGCAAGCGCGGCGGGGTCGCCGGGCGGCACGAGCCGGCCGTGGACGCGGTCGTCGATCCACTCGCGGTTGCCAGGAAGGTCGGTCACGACGGGCGTCACCCCCGCCGCCATGGTCTCGAGGAGCGCGATCGACGTGCTGTCCGACAGCGCGCACGACACGCTCACCGCCGCGCGCGCGAGGAGCGCCGGCAGTTCCGCGTGCGGCAGTCGCCCGACGAAGCGCACGCACTCGTCCACTCCGCGTGCGACGGCGCGCGCCCGCAACGGAATCGCCTCGGGCCCGTCGCCGGCGATCGTGACGCTCAGCCCTGGCACCGCGGCGCGGACGCGTGGCAACGCGTCGATCAGCGTCGCCACGTCGTACACCGGCTCGAGCTGGCGCAGGCTCACGAGGTGCGGCGCGTCGATCGCCGGCCCGAGCGGGAAGCGCGCGAGATCCGCGCCCCACGGCGCGACGACGAGGCGCTCCTCGGTCACGCCCAGCGTTCGCGCTGCGGCGGCAAGCACTGCGGCGTCGACGACCACCTGGTCGGCGCGCGCGAGGACGAAGCGGGCTCGCGCCGCATGCAACGGCGAGCGCGCGGGCGAACGCAGCAGGTCCGAACCCCACGCGTGGACGACCAGCGGCGTGCGGCCCACCAGCACTCCGAGCAATCCGTAGTTGGGGACGAAGTGCGCCTCGACGACGTCCGGCGCGAACGCGTCGACGGCGTGCGTCATCGCCGCGCGCGCCGCGGGATAGCGCAGAGCAGCGGGCCAGCCCGGCGCGGGAAGGCAAAGGACGTCGAGCGGCGCCTCGACGGCACGCTCGGCGCCCCACGCCGGATCGTCGGCCGGGTCCTCGAGGCTGAAGACGCGCACGGTCGCGCCGGCGGCAAGGAGACCGCGGGCCCAGCGCCGCGTGTGCAGCGCGGCGGCATTGCCGAGGAGCGCCACCCTCATGCGGGGGCCCCCTCGTCGGCATCGCGCGGAGTCGGCTCCGTCCCCTCGGTCGCCGACGCATTCGCGGCGGCCGCGGCGCGGCGCGCGCGGCGCGCACGAACCGCTTCCCGCCCGGCGACCAGCAATGCGTGATACGGCGTCCGTGGGCGCGGCGTGAGGTCGACGATCGGCACGGGGATTGCGCGGGCGCCGAGCTGCTCCTTGAACTGGGTCAGGCGATCCTGGCGGCCGCTGAATCCCAGGCTGACGAGACTCCGCCCGCACTCCGCCACCACTCGCGACAGCAGGTACGGAAACGCCAGGCGGCGGCGCGCCTCGAGGCCCGAGCCGCTCCACCAGACGTACGCGTCCTCCCCGCCCAGCAGCACCAGCACGCCGCAAAGAACCGCGCCGTCGGCACGCGCCACCCACAGCCGTGCGGAGTCGCCGGGAGCGTCGAGCAGGGCGCGATAGAACGCGAGCGGCCGCACGTCGCCCCCGCCCCACGCGCGCATCTGTTCGCGATGCAGTGTGTGCACGGCCTCGAGCGCGCCGACGCTGCCGTCGATCGCGACGCTCACGCCGAGTCGCTCGGCCTTGGTGAACTGCTGGCGGGCGCGCTTGCGGAGCGACGCGAGCCACGCGGCGTAGCCCGCGCTCGCATCGATGACATGGGAGTCGTCGGTGCGCTCGACCCCAAGGGAGGGCCCGGGGCGGAGCGCCGGTTCGTCGCGGGCCGGACCGGAGAACGTGAGGTCGCCCCCGAGCACACCGTGCTCGCGCAGGTGACCATCGACGCCGGTCCACAGCGCGCCGGCGACTTCGCGTCGGGCGGCGGC
>JBKJNH010000057.1:0-9873 GCA_046596055.1 Candidatus Eiseniibacteriota bacterium | reverse complement strand
GCGACGCGCGCCACGAGGTCGTTGCGCCGCACCGCGGCGAGCGTGCGCTCGAGCCGCCCGTCGCCGGGCGCGATCCCGGTCACGCGCCCGGTCGCGATCGCCGCGAGCCCCAGCCGCGTCGCAGCCTGGTCGGCCGCGCGGGCGCGGGCGCCGCCCTGGCCCGGCGTCTCGGCACCCAGCCACAGCCGCCGCGCCGGGTCGACGTCACGCGCGCGGCATGCCGCCAGCAGCGCGATCGCCGCATCGATCGTGCGCGCGACCGCATGCACCGCGCCGCCGGCGAGCGCCTCGGCGCATGCCTCGTCCCACGGCGCATCGGCGGCGAGATGCCGCGCGGTGACGAGGCGGCACAGCGCCGACCAGCCGGCACGATCGCGCGCGAACACGCGCACCACCGGCGGCCCATCGAGGCGTTGCGCCGCGGCGGCCTTCCCCACCGGCCCGGCCGGCAGCTCGACGCCGACGATCGGGCGCAGTCCGTGCGCGCGGCATGCCTCGACGAAGCGCACGCTCGCGTACAGCCCGTCGCGATCGGCCAACCCGAGCGCGCCGTAACCGAGCGCCGCCGCCCGGGCCGCGAGGTCCCCCACCGCGGCCCGCCCGCGCAGCAGCGAGCCGTCCGAGCGCACCGCCAGCGGCGCGGCCCCGGCGCCCGCCCCGGCCCCCGCGGCGCTCACTTGGTCAGCGACGGCGTGCGCAGCACGAACCCGTAGCGATCCTGCGGCAGCGTGCCGAGCAGCGACAGCGAGCGTCCCGAGACGACGACCGCGTGCCCGTAGCGATCGCGCACCGCGTCGAGCCCCTCGACCAGGCGATGCGTGCGGTCCTGCCCGTCCCCGCCGAACAGGTCGAGCGGCGCGCCGTCGATCGCGGCGAAGTTCGACAGCACGACGCCGACGTGCGACAGCTGCACGCGCCGCGTCCACAGCTTCGCCAGCAGCGCACGCACCACGGCGTGCACGTCGGGATCGAGCGCGCTGGGCACGGCCGGCGTGCGCCTTCCCTCCTCGCTCACGCCGTCCGCGTAGCGCAGGCGCAGGCCGATCGTGCGCGCGGTGAGCCCCAGCGCGCGCGTCGCGCGGCAGGCCCGCTCGGCCAGGTAGTGGAGCATGCCCTCGATCTCGGCCGGGTCGGCGCTGGCGCGGTGGAACGCGGTCTCGCGCGAGATCGTCTGCGGCACCTCGCGGGCGCACACCGCGCGCGTGTCCCGACCGCGCGCCCGCTCGTACAGCACGGGGCCGACGGCGCCGAACAGGCCCGCCAGCGTCGCGACGTCGAGCCGCCGGAGGTCGGTGACCGTGTGCACGTTCATGCCCGCCAGCCGCTGCGCGATCGCGGGGCCCACGCCCATGAGGTCCGACGCGGGACGCCCGGCGAGGAACGCGTCGGCCTCGGCCGCGGTGATCCACGCCAGGCCGTCGGGCTTCGCGGTCTTTCCCACCAGCTTGGCGAGCATGCGATTGGGCCCGAGGCCGATCGTCACGGTGACGCCGCCGGTGGCCTCGGCGATTGCGGCGCGCAACGCTTCGCAGCGCGCGAGCGGATCGCCGTGCAGGCGCTCGGTGCCGGTGAGGTCGCCGTACGCCTCGTCGAGGTACGTATCGAGATGCGGCGTGAGCTGCGCCGCGAGCGCGAAGATGCGCTCGCCGAACGCGCGGTACGTCGGGGCATGGCCGTCGAGGATCACCGCGTCGGGGCAGACGCGCCGCGCCTCGGAGAGCGGCGTGCCGGCCTTCAGGCCGAAGCGCCGCGCCTCGTACGAGCACGACGCGATCACGCCGTTGCCGACGAGCACGGGCCGGCCCTTGAGCCGCGGATCGCGCGCCTGCTCGACCGAGGCGAAGAACGCGTCGATGTCGAGATGGAGCACGGGCAGGTCGGTCGCCGTGGGGCGTGCGCGCGGCGTCGCAGTCGTCGCGCGGGGCTCAGCCATCGAGCATCACCGAGGTGAGGCGCCAGGTGAGTTCGTGCGCGTTCAAGCACAGCTCGTACACGTCGCCCGATTCGACCGAGCACGCAAAATAATAGAGCGGCTGGCGGCCGACGCGGTCCTCCCAGCGCGAGTTGACCCGGGTGATGCGCTGCGATTGGGTCCCGCGCTGGAAGGCGACGGGCGTGGCCCGGCCGCCTGCGAAGTCCGCGCGGACGCGGACGGGTTCATCGAGTCGTTCGACACGCATGGGGTCGCTCCGGGCGACCGGGAGGGGAATGCGACGACCCTACTGCACAAGTGTGCACCCGTCAAGCGTTCGCGCTTGCCGGTGTATGCGCCGCGGCTTAGCGTGCGTGCCGTTGACCGCGTCCGATCGCAACTCGAGGAGGAGGTCGCCATTCCGCTCCGTCGCCACGCGCTCGCCCGACCGGTTCGACGCCGCGGCCGACGTCCTGGCCGGCCGGGTGCGCCCGGGGATGACGTTGCGAATCCCGCTCGGCGACGACCAGGCGATCCGGACCGACGCCGTGATCGGCGTCACGCTCGGCGTCGTGCTCGATTGAGCGCGACATGAGCGAACTCACCGCGCTCACGGCGCTCGCCGCCGAGTCCGCCGCCTGCACGCGCTGCGCGGACCTCGGCGTGCCGCCCGACGAGCGGCGCGCCGTGTTCTTCCGCATGGCCGAGGCGTACCGACCCGCGCGGGTGCGCGTTCTGTTCGTCGCCGAGTCGCCGCCGCAGAAGAATCGGCGCGGCCGCTGGTCGCACTTCTACCTGCCCGCCGAGCGCCCGCCCGGCGAGGATCCCTCGATGTTGTTCTGGGCAATGGCCGACGTGCTCGCGCTGGCCGAGTCATGCGGCGTGACGCTGGCCGAGGCCAAGCGCGATCGTCCCGCGTGGAAGCCACGCCTGCTGGCCGAGTTCCAGCGGCGCGGGATGTACCTGGTCGACGCGGCGAAGTGCGCGGTGAACGGCGTGCGCGACGAGGGCACGCGCGGCGCGGCGGTGACGCGCTGCGCTGAGGCGTGGCTCGCCCGCGAGCTGCGCGTGCTCGAGCCCGAGCACCTCGTGATGATCAAGGTGACGGTGCACGATCGGCTGGAGCCGATCCTCGTTCGCGCCGGCCTCGGTCCGCGCCTCGAGCTCGAGCGCATTCCGCATCCGGGCTCGGGCCAGTACGCCAACTTCCAGCGCGCGATGCGCCAGGTCGTCGGGCGACGACCGACGCTGTTCTCCCCTCCGGACCTCGACCCCGTCTAACGCGACGCAAAAAAAGAAACGCGGGAAAGGCGACCGTCGAGGTCACCTTTCCCGCGTTCCCGCGCATCGCGCAGAGGAAGCGGCCGAGGAGGACGAGAGCTTGCGGCCGGAGGTCCCAAGTCAGACCGCGTACAACAAGTCGCTCCTCGGCTCGAACCAGTACAGCGTTTTCTACCAAGCGCCTAGAGTCTGGACCCGGCCCCGAAGCGGGTCAAGACCGATCCCGCAACAGCGTAGATTTTCCGTGGGACGGCGACCCGGAACGGGCAAGGCCACGCGTGGGATCCCGCGGGGCGCCGGATCCTTGATCTCGCAATCTGCACGAGACAACTCCCCCGACTCACTGTGCGGCAGCCACTTACTCTCCGTACTCCTCGCCTGCCATGGATTCCTGGCGGCCGCGGCCCCGCGCACCGGGGCGATCGCCCGAGAGCAGGTACAGGGCCAGACCGATCAGGAGGAAGGAGAGGGTCGCCTCCAGGCCGAGGAAGCAGAACACCTTGAGCGGGGCCCAGTCTGGAGACACGAAGCGGACCAGCCAACCGGCGGCCTCGCCCCCCAGTGCGAACCCGAACGCCGCCACGATCAGCGCCGCCCGGCGGCCCTGGGACCACGGGATGAAGATCGCCAGGTGGGTCAGGAGCAGCATCACGAGTGCCATCATCGGCAGGTGCGTGTGGGTCACCTCGAGCATGGACCCGTAGGTGCGCGGCTCGAGGAAACGCGCCTCGTCCCCGCGGTAGTAGGCGACGACCGACGCGGGATCGAGCGTCATGCTGCGGAAGTACATGAGCGCGGTCGTGACCCAGAAACCCGCGAGCAGGACGAGCGCGCCGCCCAGCGTGAGCCGCATCAACGGATGGTTGCGGAAGCCGCCGCTCTGCAGGTACTTCATCGCGGCCCCGTCGGCGCGGCGGCGATGCGCGCCGCCTCGACCTCGGCGTGAAGCGCCAGCGTCCTGCGGACGGCCGTCGCCACCGCGCGTGCAGTCAGCGTCGCGCCGCCCAGGTGCGGCACGGCCGCTCCGGGCTTCAGGTCGCGCGACAACGCCCGATCGGTGAACGTGTCGAGCCAGCGGCGGGGCGGAAAGTAGTCCTCGGGCTCGTTGAAGGCGAGCACCTCGACGGCGGCGACCCGGCCCGCCGGCGAGACGACGATCATCACCGTCTCGTTCATCGAGCGGACCGCGTGCGTGTCGAGATAGGCCGTGCCGAGCAAGCGATCCCCCTTCCGGCCCACCCAGGCCGTCACCCGCGGCGTCGCCAGCTTCGCACCGGCCGCCGCCTCTGCCCGCTTCGCGGCTTCGGCGGGGAGGAACACCTTGCGCGACTCGATCGTCGCGTCCGCACCGAAGGCCTGCGCCAGCGCGCGCTCGCGCGACAGGTAGGTCTTCGCCTCCGCGACACCGATGCCCCCGCCCGCCGCCACGCCGAAGAGCGCGACGGCAAGCAGGGCGATCCGGGGCGGTCGCGATCTCAGAACAGGTACCCGAGGGCGACGTTGAACTGGTTCTGGCCGGTCTCGGCCTCGTTCGTGCGCCACTGCTGGTCCGCCTTCAGAACGACCTGCGGATGCGGGTACAACGCCGCACCCGCGGTCAGGACCGTGCGATCGTTGGCCGGGTTCGCCGCATACCCGACAGGAATCTCGTCCTGCGTATCGGAACGCTCGTAGCGCACGTACGGGGTCACGTTCCACTCCGACCCCGGGGCGAACAGGCGCAGCACATCGTAACCGGCCTCGGCATACCAGCCGAACTGGCGCGACCCCACCGAGGCGTTGCTCCCCGGTACGACGGCATTGCGCTCGTTGAAGCGCTCGGCCTCGTTGATCGCGCCCTGCGCGTAAAGGGCGCGGAGCGACAGGCCCTGCCCCTTGTACTCCGCGTGCGCTTCCCAGATCTGCGTCTGCCCGGTGAACGAGTCTCCCGCAGCCGTCGTGTCGCCCTGCGCCGCGCCGCCGGTGTAGCCCGAGAGCCCGGCGCGGATGCCGCCGCGACGATACTCGACGAGGCCCGTGAGGCCCCACTGCTCGACCCGGGCGAACGACCCGCTCTGCCGCGCCTCGCGCACTCCATCGCCGGCCGTGAAGCCGCGAATGTTCTGCCCGGCGTTCGCGACGCCGCGGAAACCCTCGACGACGTAGGCACGATACGAGAAGCCGGACTCCGCCTCGCCGAACACGCCGAAGCCATTGGTGCGCCAGGTCGAGGGAATGATCCGCTGCTCCACGTCGGGACGTCGCGCCCCCAGGTACGTCGGCGGCTCGTGCATCTCGTTCACGAATCCCATCGGCGGCAGCACCATCCCGGCGCGCAGGTTGAGCGCGGGCTTCGCCAGGTAGTCGAGGTAGGCGGACTCCACCGAGACCGACCCGCGCTTGCCGGTGGTCGCGTGCTCGAACTCGAGCTCCGAGTTGAACACGATCTTGTCCGAGAACTTGTAGCCGACGTAGGCGATGGCGCGGAGGAAGTCGATCTGGTCCGGCGTGAACTGGGGGACGCCGTCCTCGCGCTCGGCGGCGAAGTTTTCGTACAGCATCTCGCCGTAGCCGCCGAGCGAGACGCCCTGCTTCACGCCATAGACCTTCGACGCCGCCGGTCCCAGGCCGTGGCGCGACACGCTTGCCGGGAAGGCCACCTCGCCGAGCTTCAGGTCGTCGAGTTCACCGGAGAGGACCTCGATGCGCCGCGCCAGTTCGTCGTTCGTCGGCGTCGACGCGCTCGACGCAGCGTCCGGGGCGGAGGTCGCGGCGAGGATCGCGACGGCGGGGCCGACGCGTTCGATCCGCACTCCGCCGGCGGCGCCGGCATCGTCGATCAGGAGGACCGCCTCGAGGTCCACCGCTGCGCGCACGAATTCGCGCGCCGCATCGGGGCCCATCACGTAGAGCGCCGTCGACGCGGCGTCGGCATCGACTCCACGGGGCGCGATCACGGCCGCCGCGCCCCAGTCCGCGGCCGGCAGCCCGGTGCGCGGGTCGAGGACGTGATTGAGCAGGACGTCGCCGACCGGCAAGGCATGCTCGCTGGCCGCCGACGTCGACACCGAGCCGTCCTTGAGCGCGATCGTCGTCACGCCCCGCGTCCGATCGCGCGGATCGGCGAGTTGCACGCTCCAGGCCGTGGCGCCGACCGGGGCACCGATCGCACTGACCTGGCCACCGAAGTTGAGGAGCGCGCGCTTCACCCCGTGGGCGCGCAGGACGTCGACCGCGCGATCGAGGGCCTCGCCCTTGGCGATCCCGCCCAGGTCGAACGCCATGCCGGCCCGCGGCAGGCGGACGGTCCGCGCGACGGGATCGAGTTCCACCGATCGTCCCGCGACCAGCGCGCGTGCGGCGGCGATCGTCGACACGTCGGGTAGCCGTCCCGCGCCGCGCAGGTCGTAGGCGAGGGTCAGCGGCTCGACCGTCGCATCGAAGGCCCCCGCGGTGCGCTCGGTCCAGCTCCGCGCCGCCGCGAGTGTCGCGTACAGGCCCGGTGAGACCGGCGTGACCTTCCCCGCCGCGGCGTTGACGCGGCCCAGCTCCGAGTCGGCCTGCCAGTTGCTCGTCTCCCCCTCGCAGCGGGCGATCGCGTCGAACGCCGCGGTCGCCGCGGCGTCGAGCGCGTCCCGATCCTCGCCCTGCAGGACCAGCGCGCAGCGCGTCCCCATGAGGACGCGCTCGCGCTCGACCGTCAGGCTCGTCGCCGCGCGAACGGGGGACGGCAGCAGCCCGAGGAGCAAGGCGAGACACGAGATGAATGGAAGGCGGGAGCGATGACCTGCCGACGGCATACGGACCTCCTTGGGGGATCGAGCGAGTTGCAACTGAGACTCAGTCTCAATACAGGCCGAAGAATGCCCCAGCGTGGATCCCCCGTCAAACGCCTTTTTCAATCGCCCCCGATCGTCGCAATTGCCGGGCCTGCACCGGGCTCGATGAATGTCTCGGCCGCGCCCGGGGCGGTAAAGCCGAGCCGTCGCCCGGCGACCCGGCCGCGCACCGTCCAGGGGCCACGCATCTGTAGGAACACACGTCCGCCGCCGAGCCCCGGGCCGTCGTCGCGAGGGTCCCCCGCCGGGAGCGACGCGGTGACGTCCTCGACCGCAAGCCGCACGTCGAGCGAGTCGCCGGCGGTCGCCGCCACAAAGCGCACAACGCCCGGAACGCGCACGCGGCGGCCGGCGACGACGGGACCGTCGTGCCAGCCCTCGTAGGTGATCCGCTCGGGACGCAGCACGCCGAGAAAGCCCTCGTCGGAACTCACGACCGCGAAGTGCCGCCCGCCCTGACCCGCGCGTTCGAGGTCCGGGGCATGAACCACCGCGTACACGATCGCGAAGCGCGCGTCGGGACTCTGCACCTGTCCCCAGTCCCACGCCACGTTCCGCCAGGTGCCCCAGTTGTGGTCGTGATACGCGAGTGCGTCGGCGAATCGCGTGATGTCTCCGCCGACGTCGATCGTCCCGGTGGCGCGGGCCAGCGTGGCCGGGACGACATATCCCGACTCGAACCCATCGGCGCCGCGCAACACCATCGGCGGGAAGTACGCGCGCGGGGTCGGCGTGACCGTGAGGTCGAGCGCGACGGGCCGGCCGCTCCGCGGGTCGGCGAACCTCGCGCGCAGCCGGTACACGCCCGCCTCGAGCCGCACCGTCGCGCCGCCGACCGTGAAGCTCACCCCGGTCGTGTCCGTCGCCGACGCGTCGATCGGCACGGCGAACGCATGGCGAACGGCCGGCACGCCGGGAGCGCCGAGCTGGATCGAGAGGCCACCGATTCCACGGCCCGCGTGCACGTCCCCGGCGACGAGAAACGAGAGGTAGGCGTAGCGGCCGCTCACGGGATCGAGCACGTTGAAGTACTGCCACTCGGCCCAGCGCGCGCGATCGGGATGCGCCGGATCCGGACGGTGCCAGCGGTCCATCTCGTCGTACAGCGCCGGCCCCGCCGTCGTGGCCAGCAAAGCCTCGCCCGGCGAGTCGGTCCACTCCGGCGGCAGGCTCGAACCGCCCACCGCACGCTCGAGCGACGGCACGGTCGCGCTGGCGATGCCCTGGACGATCGGCCCGCCGGGAGCCATGCGCAGGAACACCGGCCGTCCCGACCACGAGGGCGCGGCGGCGGCGATCACGTCGACGTAGCGCGGGCCGCCGAGCAACTGGCGCTGCACGAAGCGCGCATTCGGGATGGTGGCGAACATCGCGGTGACGCCGCCGAGCTTGAGCACCTCGACGTCGGTGCCCTCGGGCACGAGCACGAGGTCCCCGCCGCCGACCAGGTCCGCGTCGCGGGCCTGCTCGACGATCGCCTCGCCCACCGACAGCAGCGCGATCATGACGCCGACCGCGAGCGCGAAGCCGGCGAGGAACAGCAGCGTCCGCCCGGGCCGCACCTCGAGATTGCGTCGCGCCAGCAGCCACATCAGTGAAACGTCTCCTCGACGATGCGTCCGTCGCGCAGGTGAAGCGTGCGACGGCCCTGCGCGGCAAGGGCGGGGTTGTGCGTCACCAGGACGATCGTGAGCCCGTCCCCGTGCAGGCGGCGGAACAGGCGCGCGATCGCCTCGCCCGTGGCCTCGTCGAGTTCGCCGGTGGGCTCATCGGCGAGCAGCAGGCGCGGCCGATTCGACAGCGCCCGGGCGATCGCGACACGCTGCATCTCGCCGCCCGACAGTTGCGACGGTCGGTGCTCGCCGCGGGCGTCGAGGCCCACGTAGTCGAGCAGCTCGCGAGCGCGGGCCTCGCGCTCGCCCTTCGGCACGCGGGCCTCGAGCATGGGCAGGAGGACGTTCTCGTACGCGGTGAGCATGGGCAGCAGGAAGAAGCGCTGGAAGATGAACCCGACGCGGGTCAGCCTCAGCTTCGTGCGCGCCCCATCGTCGAGCGTGCGCGTGTCGACGCCCTCGAGCTCGATCGCGCCGCTTGTGGGCAAGTCGACCGCACCGAACAGGTTGAGCAGGGTGCTCTTGCCGCAGCCGCTGGGCCCCATGAGGGTCAGGTAGTCGCCGCTCGGCACCTCGAGGTTCACACCGCGCAGCGCGGGCACGTCCCCCGCCGCCATCGGGTAGAGCTTCGTAGCCTCACGCGCGGCCACCACCACGTCGGGGGGCGCCATGGTCGGCGCGGTGATCGGACTCACGTGACCTCCTGGTGCAGCGTGCGGACCACGTCGGTGCGGGCCGCGAGCAGCGCCGGGTAGGCGCCGGCCAGGGTCCCGGTGACGACGACCAGCGCGAACGTCGAGAACAGCGCCTCGGGCGTGAAGACGAAGAACGAGAGGTCCGGAGGCAACCCCGGCGAGCTGCGCAGGATCGCGTCGAGCCCTTGCGATGCGACCGCGCCGATCGCGATTCCGGGAGCCACCGCGAGGAGGGTCAACACCATCCCCTCGAGCAGGACGAGTTGCACGACGCGGGCCGCCGGGAGTCCGAGCGCACGCAGGATCGCGAACTCGCCCTGGCGCTCGTTCACCGACAGGGTGAGCAGAGTGAGGATCAGGAGGAAGGTGACGAGCAGGCTGACCGTGCCGAGGATCAGCGAGAACTGCTGGAAGTACGACAACTGTCCCCGGACCTGGGCCAGCAACTGGGCGACCGAGTACGCATCGGTTTCCGGATGGCGCGCGCGAAACGCCTCGAGAATCGGCTCCGCATCCGCCCCCGGCTCGAGCTTGCCGAGCAGGAACGACGCCGG
>JBKJNH010000241.1:0-4523 GCA_046596055.1 Candidatus Eiseniibacteriota bacterium | reverse complement strand
GCTGCTGCGGCACCACGCCCGAGCACGTCGCTCGGATGAAAGTGGACATGTCCGGCGCCGTCGGCGCCGCCGCGCCGGAGCCCGCACCACGACTCGATCCGATGCCCGTTTCGTCGCCGCAGCCCACCAGCGGCGATGCAGGCACCCCCGCCGCCCCTGGCGGCGAACATGAACCCGCGATTCTGGCGAAGATGCGCGCGGGCTTCTACGTCTCCGTCGAGCTCGATCCGCCGCGCGGGATCAATCCGCAGAAGATCCTCACCGGCGCAGGCCTGCTGGCGCAGCACGGCATCGACGCGATCAACGTCGCCGACTCGCCCATGGCGCGCGTGCGCATGAGCGCACAGGCCCTGACCTACCTCGTCATGCGCCACTACCCGCAATTCGACGCGATCCTCCACTTCACGTGCCGGGATCGCAACCTGATGGGCATCCAGGCCGACCTGCTGGGCGCGCACGCGATGGGCATCACCACGATCCTCGCCCTCACCGGGGATCCGCCGAGCACGGGGGACTACCCCAACGTCACGGCGGTCTACGACGTCGATTCGGTCGGCCTGATCCGCATCATCAAGAAGCTGAATGCCGGCACCGACCTGGCGGGGAACCCGATCGGCGAGCGCACGCGCTTCGCGATCGCTTGCGCCGTGAACCCGACGGCCGACGACCTCGACCTCGAGCTGGTGCGCTTCCGCGAGAAGATCGACGCGGGGGCCGACTTCGCGATGACCCAGCCGTTCTACGACATGGCGGTGTGGGACTCGTTCCTCGAGCGTTTCGGGCCGGTGCCGATCCCGGTCCTGCTGGGGATCCTCCCGCTGCAGTCATTCCGCCACGCCGAGTTCATGCATCACGAGGTGCCGGGCATCATGGTGCCGCAGGAGCTGCGCGATCGCCTGCGCGATGCCGGCGCCGACGCACAGGCCGCGGGAGTTCAGCACGCGCGCGAACTCCTGCATGCGGCGCGCGGACGCTTTGCAGGCGTCTACCTCATGCCGAGCTTCGGGCGTTACGAGAACGTGATCGACGTGCTCAAGGACTAGCCGGCGACTCCGCTACCGCTTCGCCGCTTCATCCAGCGACTCGCGCCACTGAAAGAGCAACGACAAGGCCTCGCGCGGCGTCATTGCGTCGAGGTCGATGTCGGCGAGCAGGCGGGCCAGCCCGGCGGCGCGCGGATCCGCCCCGAACAGCGTGAGCTGCGCCTCGGGCCCGGCGGCGCGATCGGCCGCGATCGATGCGCCGCCCGGAGTCGTCGGCTCCCCCGCTCCCGCGGTGCTCGCGGCGCCCTCGGCCTCGAGGCCGGCCAGGATGTCCTTCGCCCGCTCGATCACGTGCGCCGGAATCCCGGCGAGTCGGGCGACGTGGATGCCGTAGCTCTTGTCGGCGGGCCCGTCGACCACCTCGTGCAGGAAGACGACGTTCTCTCCCGACTCCGCCACGCGCACGCTGCGATTGACCAGCCGCGGCAGGCTTGCGGCCAGGCGCGTGAGCTCGTGGTAGTGGGTGGCGAACAGGGTGCGCGGGCGCGGGCCGCCATCACGATGCAGTTCCTCGGTCACCGCCCACGCCAGCGACATGCCGTCGTAGGTCGAGGTGCCGCGACCGATTTCGTCGAGCACGACGAGCGAGCGCGCGGTGGCGCGGCGCAGGATGTTCGCGGTCTCGAGCATCTCGAGCATGAACGTCGATTGCCCGCCCGCCACGTGATCGCCGGCCCCGACGCGGGTGAAGATCTGGTCGACGACGCCAATCTCGGCCGCCGCCGCCGGCACGAACGATCCGGCCTGCGCAAGCAGCACGATCAGCGCGACCTGGCGCATGTAGGTCGACTTGCCCGCCATGTTCGGCCCGGTCAGCAGGATGATCTGGCGGCGTGCCGGGTCGAGGTCGACGTCGTTCGGCACGAACCGGCCCGGCGGCAGCAGCCGCTCGACAACCGGGTGCCGCGCAGCGACCAGGTGCAGGCGATCGCCGCCGTGGACGTGGGGCCGCGTCCACCCGCCCGTGGCGGCGACCTCGGCGAGCCCGGCAAGTGCGTCGATCTCCGCCAGCGCGCGCGCGGTGGCTTGCAGGGTGTCGAAGTCCCTCGCCGTGCGCTCGCGCAGGGCGAGGAAGGTGTCGGCCTCGGCCTCGCGCAGGCGCTCCTCGGCGCCGAGCACCTGGGATTCCTTCGCGCGGAGCTCGGGCGTGACATAGCGCTCGGCGGTGGTCAGCGTCTGCCGCCGCTCGTAGTGCTCCGGCGCCCTTGCGGCCTGCGCACGCGTGATCTCGATGAAGTAGCCGAACACGCGGTTGTAGCCGACCTTGAGCGAGCCGATGCCGGTGGCTTCGCGCTCCCGCATCTCGAACTCGGCGAGCCAGCGCTTCCCGCCGGCGGCGAGCTCGCGCAGCTCGTCGAGCGCGGCGTCGAAGCCGGGGCGGATCATTCCGCCATCCTTGATCGTGGCCGGCGGATCGTCGACCAGCGCGCGGGCGAGGTGCGCCGCCAGCTCGGGGTGCGGATCGAGTGCGGCAGCGGCGGTCGCCAGCGCCGGGCGATCCGCCAGCCGGGACGCGAGCGCGGGCACGGCGAGCAGCGTCTCGCGCAGCGCGACCAGGTCGCGAGCGTTCGCCTTGGCCGCGGCGGTGCGGGCGGCGAGACGCTCGAGGTCGTACGTGCGATCGAGTGCCGCCCGGCACGCCGCGCGCAACCCCGAGTCGTCGACGAGCGTGGCAACCGCGTCGAGACGGGCCGCGATCGCCGCGGCGTCGACCAGCGGCCGCTCGAGCGTGGCGCGCAATCGCCGCGCCCCCGCCGGGGTGCGCGTGCGGTTGATCACCGCCCACAGCGTGTGCGCGGGGTCGCCGCCGGGGGCGGGTTCGAACAGTTCGAGCGAGCGCCGCGTCGCGGGGTCGAGGCCCAGGTGCTCGCGACTACTGAGGCGCGTGAGACGGCGCACCTGCGTGAGCGCACTGCCCTGCACTTCGCCAAGGTACGACAGCGCGACCGCCCCGGCACGCGCAGCCAGCGGCGACAGGCGTTGCGTCTCCTCGGCCGTCGCGCCGAAGTGCGCGGCGAACGCCGCGTGCACGACGTCGCCGTCGGTTCGCGCCGCCGGCAGCCGGGTCACGGTGCGGGCGAGGAACAGGATGGCCTCGAGCGGGCGCGGGAGCGCATGCCCCGCGGGAACCAGGAACTCCGACACCGGGTAGCGCCCCAGCTCGGCGGCGGCTTCGTCGACGGGCATCTCGGCTACGAGGAACTCGCCGGTCGACGCCTCGACGAGCGCGAGTCCGGCGCGCGCCCCCGGGCCGTCCATCGCGACAGCCGCCAGGTAGTTGCTCTCGCCCGCGACGAGGAACGCATCCTCGACGACCGACCCGGGTGTGAGGATCTCCGTCACGCCGCGCTCGACCAGGCCCTTCGCCTGGGCCGGGTCCTCGAGCTGCTCGCAGATGGCCACGCGGCGCCCCTGACGCAACAGGCGGGCGACGTAGACGTCGCGTTGGTGCCACGGGATTCCCGCCAGGGGAATGGGATCGGGATCGTTCTTGTTCCGCGAGGTGAGCGTGATGCCCAGCAGCTTCGCCGCCTGCACCGCGTCGTCGTAGAAGGTCTCGTAGAAGTCGCCGACACGGAACAGCAGCAGCGTGTCGGGGTGGGCGCGCTTGATGCGCCCGAACTGCTCCATGAGCGGCGAGGTCTTCGCGGCCACCGGGCTACCGCTTGCGGGCGCTGCCGGAGTCGGCCCGGGCCGGCATGCGCGCCGCATCGTCCGCGTGGAGACTGGCCGCCTCGGGACTGCCCGGCGCACGGGCGAGCAGGCGCTTGCGCCACGCGGCGGCGTCCTCGGTGCGAACCAGCTCGCGGGCGAGCCCGAGACCCTGGAACAGGGCGGCGGCCTCCGCCCCCGCCGGCGGGAACTCGAACAACGCGCGGTAGGCCGCGAGCGCCTCGGGCTTCTTGCCCTCCTGCGCCCACGACAGCGCGACGAGATACGCGGCATCCCAGCGGCGCGGCCCGGCCTGCCGCGGCTTGACCTGCGTCAGCGGCTGGGCGAGCCCCCGCGCCTCGCGCGTGCGCCCGAGCGCGAACGACGAGAGCGCCTCCCAGTACCGCGCCTCGTCCCCGCTGCCGGGGGGCCGGGCGCGACGGAAGGACTCGCGCGCCGTGGCGTAGTCGCCGCGGGCATAGGCGAGGAGGCCGAGTTCGTGATGGGCATCGCGGGCCCGCGGCTGGCGTGGATAACGTGCGAGGAAGGCCTCGAGCCGCGTGCGCGTGGAGTCGGCGAGCCCGGGGGCGAGCGCGGCGCTCCATGCGGCCTGCACGGGATCCACCGTGCCGACGGGCGCGGGCGTCGGCGCGGGGCGGCGAGTCTGCGCGTGCGCGGGTCCGGCCGCAGCGGCGAGCCCGACGGCGAACGTGACGAACGCGACGAGCGTCAAGCTGCCGAGCCCGGACGTGCGCCGCGCGTCGCGCAGCGGGGACGTGGTCTGCGGCGTCATGCCCGGATCACGGTGCGGCGACGAGACGGCCATGC
>JBKJNH010000138.1:0-5843 GCA_046596055.1 Candidatus Eiseniibacteriota bacterium | reverse complement strand
CAGACCCGGGCCCTGCGGGCCCTGTTCGCCGCCGACCTCGGCGACTTGCGCCTCGCCTCCGGAGAGCTGCCCGAGGCGATCGCCCATTTCGAGCGCGCGGTCGCCGACGCGCCGCGCTTCCCGGACCTGCACCACCGCCTCGGGGTCGCCCGTCTGCGGGCGCGGGACGTGAGGGGCGCGCGCGGGTCGTTCGAGGCCGCCGTCCACCTGGCCCCTGGATTCGCCGCGCCGCGGCTGGAACTGGCGCTACTCGAGGCGCGCGAAGGCCGTCTCGGCGAGAGCCTCGCGCTGCTGAAGCGCCTGGGCGAAGTGCGCACACCCGCGGTGGGCGCCGAGTTCGAGCGCGGCCTGGCCCGCCTCGCCGAGGCCGACTGGGAGGGCGGTGGCGAGGCCCTTCGCCGTGCCTTCGGCGTCGAGGGCGGGGGGGTGGACGAGCGCCTGCGCGAAATCGGCACCCGGCTTGCCGATGGCCGTTCGGGTGAAGCGCTTGCGCTTGCGCGCGCCCTGCTTTCGGCGCATCCACAGTTCCCCGACGCACACCTGGCGCTCGCGCTCGTGCGACGCGAGCGTGGCGAGTGGGATGATTGCGCCGAGTCCTGCGGTCGCGCACTCGAGCTCCACCCCGGTTATCACGAGGCTCGCCTCTACCTGGCCGAGGCGCTCCTGCGCCGCGGACAGCGGGCCGAGGCCGAGGCCCAGCTTGACTTCGTTCTCGCCTCCGACCTGGCGCATCCACTGGCCGCCGCGCTGGCCAAGACGTTGCGGCGCACGCCGCTGGCCCCGTCCGGCCCGCCCGCCTCTCATTAGTAGTATTGCGAATCTCTTGACCGCGAACCGGCGCGCTCGCTAGGCTGCCGTTCGGTGGCCCGTGCGCGCTTGCCTATCATTCTGTGCTGGAGGAGGTCGGTCCATGCTCAGAGGCACGGTCAAATGGTTCAACGATGCCCGCGGTTACGGGTTCATCGCGCGCGAGAACGGGGAAGAGGTATACGTGCATCACACCGTCATCGAGGGAGCCGGGTACCGGACCCTTCATGAGGGCGAACAGGTGGAATACGAGGAACGTCAGGGAGCGAAGGGACTCGAGGCCGCCCACGTCGTAAAGGTCTGATCCACAAGGAGACACGGCGCCACCCGACCCGACGGATCCTCATTCGTCGGGTCGCGCTTTAGTCCGCACTCGCCAGAACGAAAGGGACCATGCTCGGAACGCTGCTGACAAAGGTCTTCGGATCGAAGCACGAACGCGAGGCGAAGCGCCTCGGGCCCGTGGTGGAGGAGATCAACCGGGTGGTCGCGACCTACGCCACCCTCTCCGACGACGAGCTCCGCGGCAAGACCGCCGAGTTCCGGGCCCGCATCGCGGACGGCGAACCGCTCGACGACCTGCTGCCCGAGGCGTTCGCCGCCGCGAAGGAGGCCTGCCGCCGTCTCGTCGGCCGGTCGTGGCCCGTCGTCGGCGTCGAGACGCCCTGGGACATGGTGCCCTACGACGTGCAGCTCCTGGGCGGCGTCACGCTGCACCAGGGCAAGATCGCCGAGATGGGGACCGGCGAAGGCAAGACCCTCGTCGCCACGCTGCCGCTGTATCTCAACGCACTGCCGGGCAAGGGCGCGCATCTCGTCACGGTGAACGACTACCTGGCGCGCCGCGACGCCGAGTGGATGGGCGAGATCTTCCGCTTCCTCGGCCTCACGGTGGGCTGCATCCAGAACCAGATGAGCTACGACGAGCGCCGCGCCGCCTACGCCTGCGACATCACCTACGGCACGAACAACGAGTTCGGCTTCGACTACCTGCGCGACAACATGGCCTCGCGGCCAGAGCACCGCGTGCAGCGCGGGTTCCACTTCGCCATCGTCGACGAGGTCGACTCGGTGCTGGTGGACGAGGCGCGGACGCCGCTCATCATCTCGGGCCAGGTCGAGCACGCGCGCGAAGTCGACTACGGTCCCCTCAAGAGCGCGATCGAGCGGCTCATCCGCCGCCAGCAGGATTATGTCGGCGAGACCCTGAACGAGGCCGAGGCGCTCCGCGCCGACGGCAAGGAGTTCGACGCGGGCGTCGCCTTCCTGCGCGCCCAGCGGGCGTTTCCCAAGCACCGGCGGCTGATCAAGCTCCTGTCCGAGGAGCCGGCGCTCAAGCAGCTGATCCAGAAGACCGAGCTCGAGTTCCTGCGCGACAAGCGGCTGCACGAGGTCGACGAGGACCTGTACTTCGCCATCGACGAGAAGAACAACAACGTCGACCTTCTCGACAAGGGCCGTACCTTCCTGTCCCCGGACGACCCGACGCGTTTCGAGCTGCCCGACCTGTCGATCGACCTCGCCGCGCTCGACCAGCGGACCGACCTCACGGCCGAGCAGGTCTTCACGGAGAAGGACGCGCTGTACCACCGTTACGCCGAGCGGACCGACTCGATCCACAACATCCTGGCCCTGCTCAAGGCCTACGCGCTGTTCGAGAAGGACGTCGAGTACGTCGTCCAGGACGGCAAGGTCATGATCGTCGACGAGTTCACCGGTCGCCTGATGCCCGGCCGCCGCTACTCGGACGGGCTGCACCAGGCGATCGAGGCGAAGGAAGGCGTGAAGATCGAGGCCGAGACCCAGACGCTGGCCACGATCACGCTGCAGAACTTCTTCCGCATGTACGCCAAGCTCGCCGGGATGACCGGCACGGCCGAGACCGAGGCGCGCGAGTTCTACGAGATCTACCGGCTCGACGTGGCGGTCATTCCGACCAACCGGCCCGTCGCCCGCGACGACATGGACGACGTCATCTTCCGCACCAAGAAGGAGAAGTACGTCGCCGTGGTCGAGGAGATCGCCGAGCTGAACACGAAGGGCCAACCCGTACTCGTCGGCACGGTGTCGGTCGAGGTGTCCGAGCTGCTGTCCAAGCTGCTCAAGCGCCGCGGCGTGCCGCACAGCGTGCTGAACGCCAAGTATCACCAGCAGGAGGCGGGCATCGTCTCGCTGGCCGGCCAGAAGGGCGCGGTCACCATCGCGACGAACATGGCCGGTCGCGGCACGGACATCAAGCTGGGCGATGGCGTGAAGGACCTCGGCGGCCTGCACATCCTCGGCACCGAGCGCCACGAGAGCCGTCGCATCGACCGCCAGCTGCGCGGTCGTTCCGGTCGTCAGGGCGATCCGGGCTCGTCGCGCTTCTACCTGTCGCTCGAGGACGACCTGATGCGCCTCTTCGCGCCCGATCGGCTGGCCGGCATCATGCAGCGGCTCGGGCTGCAGGAGGGCGAGGTCATCGAGCACCCGCTGGTGACGCGGGCGATCGGCAACGCGCAGAAGCGGGTCGAGGCGCACAACTTCGAGATCCGCAAGCACCTGCTCAAGTACGACGACGTGATGAACAAGCAGCGCGAGGTGATCTACGGCCTGCGCAACAAGATGCTCGACCACGGCGACCCGACCGAGGAGGTCGAGTCGTGGATCGAGGAGCTGCTGGCCGGACGGGTCGCGCACTTCACCGGCGGCGATCGCAATCATCCCGACGTGTGGAACCTGCCCGGGCTGCACGACGACCTCGGGTTCATCCTCCATCGCCCGGTGGAGCCGGGCGTGGCCGGCGACGCGAACGCGACGTACGAGGCCATCGAGGACGCGGCCTGCACGCGCGCCCTCGAGGAGTTCCGCGCGCGCATCGAGATGTACGGCGGCGAGCCGTTCCTCGAGGTCGTGCGCCACGTCATCCTGTTCACCATCGACGACAAGTGGCGCGACCACCTCTACGAACTCGACCAGCTCAAGCACGGCATCGGGATGCGCGCCTACGGCCAGAAGGATCCGCTGCTCGAGTACAAGGCCGAGGCGTTCAAGATGTTCGAGCAGCTGGTCGGCGAGATCGAGGAGGAGTCGGTGCGGCGCATCTTCCGCATCGAGCCCGCCGCGCCGCCGCCCCCGGTGGCGACCACGACGGTCCGCATGACCGCGACCAAGGCCGATGCGCAGAGCGTCTTCGCCTCGACGGGGGGCGGCGGCATCGCCGTCGCCGAGGGCGATGAGCCCGCGGCCCCCGCACCGAGCGCCGCCCCGGCCGGCATGGCGCCGGCCCCCCGGCGCGCCCCGGTCGCGCTCCGGGCCGGGCGCAACGATCCGTGTCCGTGCGGCAGCGGCAAGAAGTACAAGAAGTGCCACCTGCCCGCGGACGAGGGAACGGCGTGAACGAGAAGGTGAAGGCGCTCCTGCGCCGTGTCGCATTCCAGCTCCGCGCGGCCCTCGACGGCGACGAGTTCGCCCTCGAGGAGCTGCAGGACGTGCTCGCCTCGTCGGACGTTCCCGGCGACGAGCTCGCCGCGGCGTTCGAGGCGATCCTGGCGCTCACCGACTCCAATCGCGAGGACCTGCCCGCGGGCGACGGCTCGCCGCGCGGTAATCGCGTGCTCTCGCTCGAGGAGCGCAGCCGCCTGACGCCCGAGGCGTACGGCTACCTGCTGGGCGCGCGCGGGGCGGGATCGATCGACGAGGAACAATTCGAGTGGGTGCTCGAGCGCGCGCTCGCCTCGAGCGATCGCCGCGTCGGCCTGGACGAGATCCAGGACCTGGTGCTCGAGGCCGCGCTGGGAGGCGGACTGAGTGACGATCGGAGGGACTTCCCCGGTGTCCACTGAGGAGCCCATCAAGAAGGCTGCCAGGAAGGCGACGGTCCGGAAGACCGCGAAGAAGAAGGCTGGCCCGAAGAAGAAGGCCGCCGCAAAGAAGGCCGTCCGCGCAAAGTCCGCGAAGGCGGCGAAGTCGGCGACCGCGTCGAAGGCGCTGGGTCGCGGCGCCGAGCGCGCCGCCGAGCTGGCGATCGCCGCCGCCGAGCGCGCCAACGCGCGGGACGCGGCGACGATCGCGAAGATCGCGAAGAGCGAGGGCAAGAGCCTCGTCATCGTCGAGTCGCCGGCCAAGGCCAAGACGCTCGAAAAGTTCCTCGGCCGCGATTACTTCGTGCTCGCCTCGTACGGCCACGTGCGCGACCTGCCCAAGAGCGGGCTCGGCATCGACGTCGAGAACAACTTCGAGCCCGAGTACGTCGACATCGAGGGCAAGGCAAAGGTGCTCGCCCACCTGCGGAAGGCGGCCCACGTCGCCCGCGAGGTCTACCTCGCGCCCGATCCCGATCGCGAGGGCGAGGCGATCGCCTGGCACCTGGCGACCGCGCTCGACGCCGACCGGAAGAAGCTCCGCCGCCTGACGTTCAACGAGATCACCGAGCGCGCGGTCAAGGCCGCGCTCGAGGCGCCGCGCGACGTGGACCAGAACCTGGTCAACGCGCAGCAGGCGCGGCGCGTGCTCGACCGTCTCGTGGGCTACCAGGTGAGTCCGCTCCTGTGGCAGATCATCCGTTACGGTCTCTCCGCCGGGCGCGTTCAGTCGGTCGCCCTGCGCCTGATCTGCGAGCGCGAGGACGAGGTCCGCGCGTTCGTTCCCGAGGAGTACTGGTCGGTCGAGGCCGAGCTCGAGACCGAAGCGGGGGAGCGCTTTCGCGCGCAGCTCTTCCGCGTCGGGGACAAGAAACTCGAGGACCGCGAACTCAAGGGCGAGCCCGAGTGCCAGCGGCTCATCGACGAGATCCGGCAGGCCTCGCCGGTGGTCGCCGAGGTCAAGGAGACGGACCGCTCGACCAAGCCGCGTCCGCCGTTCATCACCTCGACGTTGCAGCAGGACGCCTACGGGCGGCTGGGCTACGGCAGCAAGCGCACGATGCAGATCGCCCAGAAGCTCTACGAGGGCATTCCGCTCGGCGCCGAAGGCCCGGTCGGGCTCATCACCTACATGCGCACCGACGCCACGCGGGTCGCCGAGAGCGCCCGCGAGCAGGTGAGGGCTTTCGTGAC
>JBKJNH010000126.1:0-3272 GCA_046596055.1 Candidatus Eiseniibacteriota bacterium | reverse complement strand
CGCGCGGCGTACGAATGGCTTGGACACGAGACGCCGCGAGAGGCCATCGTCGTCGATGCCGATTTCCGCGATGCGATCATGGTCCTGGCCCCGCGGCGGCTGTACTGCGGGACTCCGATGGGACCGAGCCGGGCGGCGTTCCCCGTCGACCAGCTCGACGAACGCCATGCAGTGCTGAACGACCTGTATGGCTCGCGCACCGACCTCCCGCGGACGCGCGCCGCGCTGGGCCGTCTCGCGGGCCCCGCGTACGTCGTGTATCGCGCGAATCGCGCCAAGCCCGGGCTACCTCCCGAGTTGTACCCGCTGCCCGCGTCCTTGGGAGACGGCTTCGAACTGGTGTACGATCATGCGGGCGTGCGCATCTTCGGTCTGCGCCCCGAGGCTTCGTCCCCCACCCCAGCCGGAGGAACCCGACCGTGACCGCAGCTTCCGATCCGGCGGTATCCGCGGCGCTGGCCGCGGGCCGCCTGCTCGTCGTCATCCCGGCGCACAACGAGGAGGAGAGCCTCGGGCCGACGATCGCCTCGATTCGCAGCGAGCTGCCCGGCGTGCGCATCGTGGTGATCAGCGATTTCTCCACCGACCGGACGACGCAGGTCGCCGCCGAGTGCGGGGCCGACGTCGTCGACCTGCCGTGCAACCTGGGCTACGGCGGGGCGGTCCAGACCGGATTCAAGTACGCGCTCACGCACGGGTACGAGTACATCATCCAGATCGACGCCGACGGGCAGCACGACCCGAAGTCCGCGGCGGGCCTGTTTGCGCCGATCGCGCGCGGCGAGGCCGACGTGGCGATCGGCTCGCGCTTCACGGGGCACGCGAACTACCCGATCCCGCTGCCCCGCCGGCTCGGCATGGCGGTCTTCGGCGCGATCGTCACCTTCGTCACGCGCAAGACGTTCTCGGATCCCACGTCGGGTTACCAGGCGATGAACTCGAAGGTGCTCCGCTTCTTCGCCCGCGACAACTACCCGACCGACTTTCCGGACGCCGACACGATCATCCTGCTCGTCCTCGCCGGGTTCCGCGTCGTCGAGGTGCCCGTCGTGATGCAGGCGCGTACCGCCGGAACGTCGATGCACTCGAACCTCAAGGCGTTCTACTACGTGTCGAAGATGATGTTGTCGATCCTCATGGTCCTGCTGCGCCGCAAGGTGCTGCGCATGCCGATCGAGGCGTCGCGATGACGTCGCAGCCCGCCTCGCTCACGTTCGACATCGAGGACTGGTACCACCCCGAGCTGGTCCGCGCCCGGGTCGCCAGGGACGATCGACGCTCCGTCGTCCACCGTGGAACGATGGACCTGCTCGACCTGCTGCGCCGCCACCAGGCCCGCTCCACGTTCTTCGTGCTCGGCGACGTCGCCGCGCAACACCCCGACCTGGTGCGCCGCATCGTCGACGAGGGCCACGAGCTGGCAAGCCACGGCTTCTCACACACATCGCTCTGGCGCCTCGACCGCGAGAGTTTCCGCGCCGAGCTGCGCGACTTTCGCCGGGCGGTGAAGGACGCGCTGGGCGCCGACCCGGTCGTCGGCTTTCGCGCCCCGACGTTCAGCATCGATCGGACGACCGCGTGGGGGCTCGAGGTGTTGCGGGACGAGGGGTTCACCTACGACTCCAGCATTTTCCCGATGAAGGTGAAGCTCTACGGGGTCTCCGGCGCCCCGCTCGGGATCTATCGTCCCGCCGCGGACGACCTGGGGCGGCACGATGCCGCCGGCGCAATGGTCGAGTTCCCTGTCGCCGTGCACGAGTGGGCTGGCCTGCGCCTGCCCGTGGCCGGCGGCTTCTACCTGCGCGCGCTTCCGCGCTTCGTCTTCGAGGCCGCGCTGGCCGCCTACGTCCGGCGGCGGCCGGCGTCCCTGTTCGTCCATCCGTGGGAGTGGGTCCCGGACGTGCCGCGCGTGCAACTCGGCGCTGTCGACGCGTTCATCACGTACCACAACCTGAACGCCGTGCCGGGGCGCCTGGAGCGGATCCTGTCGCCACCGCTGCGAGCCGATGCTCGACATCCTCGAACGCGGCGGCCACCTGCGCCGCGCCGCCTAGGAAGGAAGAGCCGATGCTGATTCCCCTGCAGTCGCTGCCCACGGTCCCGGTCGTGGGGATCCAGCTCCGCACGCGCGTCTTCGTCTTTCTCGCCGGCCTCGCGATCCTGCTCTTCATCCTCAACCTGGTCCGCAAGAAGCAGCTGCGCGAACAGTACGCGCTGCTCTGGGTCATCGCGTCCGTGGTCCTCTGCCTGTCGGCGATCTTCATCCACGGGATCGAGCGGCTGTCGCACCTGGTGGGCATCTACTACCCGCCGGCGTTCCTGTTCCTGATCGCGATTCTCCTGATCCTGCTGCTCCAGTTCCATTTCAGCACGGTGATCTCGCACCTCAAGGAACAGAACAAGGCGCTGATCCAGGACGTCGGAATCCTCGCGAGCGAACTGAAGGCGCTGCGGGACGAGCGCGACTCCGCTCCCCGCCCGTGAGCCCCGTCGTCTCCGCGCCGCCGATCACGACCCGCACGGAGCGCAAGGCCTACGAGCAGCGCATCGCCCCGCGCGGCGTTCTCACCGTACTCGCGCAGAAAACGCTGCACATGCTGGCGCGCTCCTGCATCCACGGTGGACTGCGCGTCGCGCTGTACCGCGCGATGGGCATCCACGTCGGCGATCACGTCTACATCGGGATGGACACGTGGCTCGACGACCAGTTCCCCGAGCTGATCGTTCTCGAGGACGACGTCGTCATCTCGTTCCGCGTCATCGTCGTCGTGCACGACGACGCGCGACGGATGGATCGCATCGAGCCCGGTCAGCTCGACGGCACCGTCGCCCCCGTGATCCTGCGCCGTCGCGCGTACGTCGGCGCCGGGGCGATCCTCCTGCCCGGGGTGACCGTCGGCGAAGGTGCGGTCGTCGCCGCCGGCGCCGTCGTCACGCGCGACGTCCCGCCGCACACGGTCGTCGCCGGCGTGCCGGCCCGGGTCGTGAAGACGCTGGCATGACCGACCAGGCTGTCGGAGGCGGTCCGTCGGCTTCCGATGCCGACGCGGCGCGCCGGATCGCGCGCGGCCTGATCGGCGAGGCTCCGACCGCGCTCGAGATCGAGCGCTGGCTCCGCGCGGTCGCGCTCGTCGCCCCGCCGCTCGATCGTCCCGTCGATCGTCGCCTGTGGGCCCTCGCGTGCTCCGGCGCTCCCTGGCTCGGCCTCGTCGACGCCGGACTGGCGCTGCTCGATCCGTGGTCACCCGTTCGTCACCGCCTCTACCTCATGC
>JBKJNH010000101.1:0-13042 GCA_046596055.1 Candidatus Eiseniibacteriota bacterium | reverse complement strand
CGAGAACATGCCGGTCGTCTTCATCTGCCCCAAGGACGGCGCGTACGAGAAGGTGATGACGAACATGCAGGAGGTGCGCCCGCGCCACGGCAAGATTCTCGCGATCGCGACCGAGGGGGATGCCGACATCCATGCGCTGGCCGATTTCGTGATCCCCGTGCCGGCCACGCACGACGCATTCGTGCCGCTGCTGTCGGTCGTGCCGCTGCAGTTGCTCTCGTATTTCATGGCGGTGATGCGCGGTTGTGACGTCGATCAGCCGCGCAACCTCGCCAAGTCCGTCACCGTCGAATGAAGTCCGTGCCGCCCCGAAAGGAGTCCCGCTCGTGAGCCGGTCCGCCGTCGCCTCGCCCGACGCCCCGAAGGCGCTGGGCCCGTACTCCCAGGCCCAGGTGGTCCTGTCAGGCGCGAATCGCTTCGTCTACACCTCGGGACAGGTCGGGCTCGACCCGAAGACAAACGCCCTGGCCGACGGAATCACGGCGCAGACGAAGCAGGTGCTGGCCAATCTGGAAGCAGTGCTCGCCGCAGCGGGCTGCACGCTCGGCGACGTCGTCAAGACGACCGTGTTCCTCGCCGAGATGAGCGACTTCGATGCGATGAACAAGGTGTACGGAACGGTGTTCGTCGCGCCCTATCCGGCGCGCAGCACGGTCGCCGCGAAGGGCCTGCCCAAGGACGCGCTCGTCGAGATCGAGGCGATCGCGATCCGCGCGGGGCTCTGAGATCGAGTCGCGGGAGCGCATGGGATCTGGTGGTCCCCGGGGACTTCAAATCCTTAGGTCGGTCGCGGATCGCGGCCGAGGTGGGTTCGATTCCCACACGTTCCCGCCATATGTCCTGCCAGCGCTAGCGCTGGCAGGGGTGTTGCTTCTGGTTTCAATGCTGGCCCCGGCGGAAGCGCAGTCACAGGAAACCGCCGCAGTCCGCGACACCGTCGCACTGGCGCCGGCGGCGCCGGTATCGGCGCCGGTATCGGCGCCGACATCGCCGTTACGGAACGAACACGGAGAAATCGCCCGCCCTTGGCACCGCCAGCCGTGGTCGATCATGACGCGCTCGGCGCTCCTGCCGGGCTGGGGACAGTGGACCAACGGTCGGCCGTGGAAGGCGCTCGGCGTGACCGCGATGGAAGTCGGCGCCGGCTTTGCGACGTACGCGGCGAACCAGGACGCGAACGACGCGCTGGACCGCCTCGCGGCGGCCGAGGGCGCGCTCGATGACGAGGCGGCCGCGCAGGCGACCGCCGATTACGACGCGGCGTACAACCGCCGCAGCACATGGGCCTGGATCCTCGGGACGACGCTGGCGTTGTCGATGCTCGACGCCTACGTCGACGCGCACCTCCTGCAGTTCGACGTGGATTTCGGGCCCGATCCCGAACCGCTCTCCGACCTGGATGTGGCCGCGAGCCGCACCCTCGGTGGACGTCCCGACTACCGCGTCGGGGTCCACCTCAATTTCACGGGCCCCTAGGGCCCGCGCACGCAACCGAAGGACGACGACTTGAGCCGGATTTCTCCCTCGCAGACCCGCAACTTCTGCATCATCGCGCACATCGATCATGGCAAGTCGACGCTCGCGGACCGCCTGCTCGAGATCACCGGCACGGTCTCCGGCAAGGACATGAAGGCGCAGGTCCTCGACGCCATGGACCTCGAGCGCGAGAAGGGCATCACCATCAAGTCGCACCCCATCTCGATGGACTACACGGCCCGGGACGGCACGCTCTATCAGCTCAACCTGATCGACACGCCGGGCCACGTCGACTTCACCTACGAGGTGTCGCGCAGCCTCGCCGCGTGCGAGGGCGCGATCCTGCTGGTCGACGCGTCGCAGGGCGTGGAGGCGCAAACCCTTTCGAACTTCTACCTCGCGGTCGAGAACGGCCTGACCATCGTTCCCGCGCTCAACAAGATCGACATGCCCGCCGCCCGGCCCGAGGAGGTCGGGCTCGAGCTCGCCCACCTGACCGACGTGAACCCGGGGGACATCCCGCGCGTTTCGGCCAAGGCGGGAATCGGCGTGCAGGACCTCCTCGAACATGTCATCGCGCACGTGCCGCCGCCGCGGGCTGCCACGCCCGGCGCGCCGCTCCAGGCGCTCATCTTCGACTCGCAGTTCGACACCTTTCTCGGCGTGGTCGTCTACGTGCGCGTGGTCGAGGGACACGTGAAGCCGGGCGACACGATCCAGTTCGCCTCGAACCGGAAGAAGTTCGAGGTCGGCGAGGTGGGGGTGTTCAAGCTGCGCCGCGTGGCGACGGATCGGCTCGTCGCCGGGCAGGTCGGCTACATCATCGCGGGCGTGCGCGACGTGCACGATGCGCGCGTGGGTGACACCGTGAGCGAGGGCAACGTCGTCGATCCCGTGCAGTTGCCGGGCTACCGCGAGGTCAAGCCCATGGTGTTCAGCGGGCTCTACCCGATCGATGCTGTGCAGTACGAGGACCTCAAGGAAGCGCTCTCCAAGCTCAAGCTCAACGACGCCGCGCTGGTCTACGAGCCCGAGACGTCGATCGCCCTGGGCTTCGGCTTCCGCTGCGGCTTCCTCGGCCTGCTCCACATGGAGATCGTCCAGGAGCGCCTGCGCCGCGAGTACGGCGTCGACCTGATCGCCACCGTGCCGAGCGTGGAGTACAAGGTCCTGCTTACCAGCGGCGACGTCATCACCGTCGACAACCCGACGGCCCTGCCGTCGCCGACGAATATCGAGCTGATCGAGGAGCCGTACGTGCGTGCCCACGTGCTGGTGCCGACCGAGTACGTCGGCAACATCATGAAGCTGTGCCAGGAGAAGCGCGGGGTGTACATCAAGATGGACTACATCGAGGATCGCCGGGCGCGCCTCGAGTATCGCCTGCCGCTGTCCGAGATCGTGATCGACTTCTACGACCGCCTGAAGAGCATCTCGCGCGGCTACGCCTCGCTCGACTACGAGTACGATGGCTACGAGGCCGCCGAACTGGTGAAGCTCGACCTGCTCCTCAACGGCGACCCCGTCGACGCCCTGTCCTGCATCGTGCACAAGGACCGCGCCTACGACTGGGGGCGCGACCTGACGACCCGGCTCAAGGAGCTGATCCCGAAGCAGATGTTCACCATCGCGATCCAGGCGGCGATCGGCGGAAAGATCGTCGCTCGCGAGACCATCTCGGCCCTACGCAAGAACGTCACGGCCAAGTGCTACGGCGGCGACATCACCCGCAAGCGCAAGCTGCTCGAGAAACAAAAGGAAGGAAAGCGCCGTATGAAGCTGGTCGGAACCGTCGAAGTGCCGCAGGAGGCGTTCCTGGCCGTGCTCAAAGTGGACCGTTAGGAGATCCCGCATGAACGCCACGCGACCGGCCCTCCGGCCCAAGTCCCCGCTGCGCGAGTACGTCGAGGCCATCCTCTACGCGCTCGTCCTGACCGCCGTGCTGCGCGCCTTCATCCTGCAGGCGTTCCGCATCCCGTCGGAATCCATGCTCGAGACACTGCTGGTCGGGGACTACCTGTTCGTCAACAAGCTCGACTACGGCCCGATGGTCCCGTTCACCACCACTCGCCTTCCGGGCTTCCGCAAGCCGCAGGCGGGCGACGTGATCGTGTTCCAGTTCCCGGACGATCCGCGCCGCGACTACATCAAGCGCTGTGTCGCCATCGGCGGCCAGACCGTCGAGGTGCGCGAGAAGCAGCTTTACGTCGACGGGGTGAAGCAGATCGAGCCGTACGTGCAGCACATCGACCCGACGGTGCACCCCGCCGGCTACGACCCGCGCGACAACTTCGGGCCGTACACCGTGCCCGCGGGCAACCTGTTCATGATGGGCGACAACCGCGACAACTCGAACGACAGTCGCTGGTGGGGCCCCGTCCGGATGGACCTGGTCAAGGGGCGGGCGATGTTCCTGTACTGGTCGTGGGACGGAGAACGCAACTGGCCGCGCTTCCACCGCATCCTCACCGCGATTCGCTGAGCGCCGGCGGAGAGCCCGCGCTCGCGCCGCTGCCCGAGCCGCTCGGCGCGGGAGTCTACGTGCACGTGCCATTCTGCCGCGTGCACTGTCCGTACTGCGACTTCGCGGTGCGCCCGCACCGTGCGGAGGAGGAACCCGCGCTGGTCGCCGGCGTCCTCGCCGAGGCCGATCGCCGCGCGCCCGCCGGCGGTCATGGGCCCGACGGCCGACCGTGGGGCAGCCTGTACTTTGGCGGCGGCACGCCCAGTCGCCTCGCCCCCGATCGGTTCGCGGCCCTCGCCGCCGGCCTCGACGCGCGCCTCGCCTTCGCGCCCGGCCACGAGCGCTCGCTCGAGGCGAACCCCGAGGACGTCGATGCCGCCCATGTCCTCGCGTGGCGTGCCGCGGGCGTGAACCGCGTGTCGCTGGGCGCGCAATCCTTCCACGACGACGAGCTGCGCCGTCTCGGACGCATGCATGGCGCGGCCGGCATCGCTGCAGCGGTCGCCTGTCTCCGCGAACACGGCGTGATCAACTGGAGCCTCGATCTCATGTACGCCTACCCGGGGCACACGATCGAACGGTTCGCCGCCTCGCTCGCTCACGCGATCGCGCTCGATCCGCCCCATGTCTCGGCCTACGCGTACACGCCCGAGCCGGGCACGCCGATGGGGGAGAAGGTGAACGCCGGTCGCCTCGCGCGCCCCGACACAGACGGCGAGGGCGCCTGCTTCGAGCTCGCACAGGCCACGCTCGGCGCCGCGGGCTACCGTCACTACGAAATCTCGAACTTCGCCCGCGACGGATTCGCGACCCTGCACCACCTGCGCTACTGGCGGCGGGGCAGCTGGCTCGGGCTGGGACCCTCGGCGGTGAGCTTCCTCGCCGGTCGCCGCGAGACCGCGCCGCGCGACCTCGAGGCCTGGGCCGCCGCGGTTCCTCATGCGCCGTTCGGGTGGGAGGTCGACGACTCGCGGGCGCATGCCCTGGTCGAGACGGTGTTCCTGGGGCTGCGGCTCGACGTGGGTATGCGGTTCTCCGACCTGCCCGCGGACGTATCGGCCGACGAGCGGGCACGCTGGGAGGCCGCGGGCGAGGTCCTGGTCGGCCGCGGGTTGCTCCGGCGCACGGACGCGGGATTCCGCCTGCCCGAGGCCGAGCGGGCGCGCACCGACGGGGTCGTCCTCGCCTGGCAGTCCGAGGTTGAGCGGGCCCCGGCGTCCCGTATACTCGGGGAACCATGAACTCCCGGACCCCCCGGGCGGGGCGCCCCGCGCCGCGCCGCATCAGCGACCTCACGCCGCGCCAGCGGCAGGTCCTCGAGCTTCTCGTCTCCCAGTTCCTCGCCACGGCCCGTCCGGTCGCGTCGCAGGCCCTGGCCGTCGAGGGCGGATTCGCATGGGCCCCGGCCACGCTCCGCCAGGCGATGAACGAACTCGAGGACCTGGGCCTGCTCGAGCAGCCGCACTCGGCCGCGGGGCGCGTGCCGACCGACCGCGGTTACCGGCTGTTCGTCGACGCGCTCGCCGCACCTGCGCCGCCGACGGCGGACGAGGTGGAGACGATCGATCGCGTGCTGGCGGCCTCCGCGCGGGACGTGGAGCAGATCCTCACGCAGGTTTCGCGCATCCTCGCCGAGTTGTCGACGCAGGTCGGCTTCGCGTTTGCGCCGTCGCTCGACGACATGGAACTCTCGGGCCTCGAGCTCGTCCCGCTGGCCGAGCGCCGTGCGTTGCTGGTGCTCGCCCTGGGTGAGGCGCCGGTTCGTCCCCTGACGGTCGAACTCGATTCCGCGCTCGGCCGCGACGAACTGACGCGGATCGGCGCGCTGCTGCGCGAGCGCCTTCTTGGCCACACGCTGCGCGAGGCGCGACGCCGGCTCGCCGGCGACGAAGCGCTGGTCAAGGATGGCGCGGTCGCGCTGGTGGCCACGGCGGTGCAGAGTGCGCTGGCCCTGGCGGGTCGCCCTGGCGTGTTCGTCGGCGGCGCCGCGCATGCCGCGCGGCACCCGGAGTTCCGCGAGGCGCAGTCCCTGCGCCCGCTGCTCGACCTCATCGATCGCTCCGAGCCGTGGCGCGACCTGGTGCACGGCGAGGAGCCCGGCCTGGCCGTGACGATCGGACGCGAGCATGGTCGCCCCGAGTGGGCGCATCTCAGCCTCGTGAGCTTCCGCCTGCCCGGTCCGGGCGACGCGTCGATCGGGCTGCTCGGCCCGCGGCGCATGGACTACGCCCGGATCATGGGCCTGGTCGACTACGCGGGACGGCGGCTGCCGTCCTTCTTCTGAACCGAACCACCACCCCTTCGAGGTCCCGTCTTGACGCCTTCGCACCCGTTGCACGCCGACGAGCCCGGGCTGCCCGCCGAGTCCGTCGACCCCCGACCCGACGCGGTCGCGCCCGCCGAAGCCGAGTCCGCCACCCCGCGGGACGCGGCGGAGGCCACCGACCTTTCCGCCGCCGATCCGATGGAGGCGCAGGTCGCCCGGTTGAGCGCCGAGCTCGAGCGCGCGAAGGACGCACGCCTGCGCGCCGAGGCCGACCTGCAGAACGCGCGCCGCCGTCACCTGCGCGAACTCGATGACGCCGAACGTTCCGGCGCCGAGCGCTTGCTCACGCCGGTGCTGTCGCTCGTCGACGATCTCGACCGCGCCCTCGGGGCCGCTGCGGCCGCGGGCGCCGGCGACAGCGCCCTGGCGCAGGGCGTGGCCCTGGCGCAGCAGCGTCTGCTCGACACGCTGGCCGCGCTCGGCATCGTCGCCATCGCACCGCAGGGAGAGCCGTTCGATCCGCACATGCACGAGGCGCTGTTGCACGCGCCGCATGCGAGCGTGCCCGCGGGATACGTGAGCCAGGTCGTCGCCCGCGGTTTCCGCCAGGGCGAGCGCGTGCTGCGCGCCGCGAAGGTCATGGTCTCGAGCGGCGTTCCGGGAAAGGCCTGACGCGTGGCGGCCAAGCGCGACTACTACGCGGTGCTCGGCGTCGAGAAGGGCGCCGACGACGAGGCGATCAAGAAGGCCTATCGAAAGCTCGCGATGGAACATCACCCGGATCGCAATCCGGGCGACGCCTCCGCCGAGGAAAAGTTCAAGGAGGCGACCGAGGCGTACGAGGTGCTGAAGGATGCCGAGCGCCGCGGCCGCTACGATCGCTTCGGCCACGACGGCGCGGCCGCAGGCTTCCCGGGCGCGGGCGGCGGCATGGGCGGCGCGGCAGGGTACGAGGGCTTCGACCTGTCCGACGCGTTGCGCGCGTTCATGCGCGACTTCGGCGGTGGTGGCGGCGGCTTCGAGGACATGTTCGGCGGCGAGGGCGCCGGCCCGCGCCGCGGGCAGGACCTGCGCGTGCGGCTCAAGCTGTCGCTCGAGGAGATCGCGTCCGGCGTCAAGAAGACGATCCAGGTGAAGCGCAAGGTCGCTTGCGAGACCTGCTCCGGCAGCGGCGCGCAGAAGGGGGGCTCGGCGACGTGCGCGCAGTGCGGCGGACGCGGGCAGGTGCGCCAGGTGCGCTCGTCGCTGTTCGGGCAGTTCGTCAACATCGGTGCGTGCGGCCGTTGCCATGGCGCGGGCACGATCATCGAGAAGCCGTGCCTCAAGTGCCGCGGCGAGGGCCGCCTCGTCGACGCCTCGACCGTGACCGTCGACGTTCCCGCGGGCGTGGCCGAGGGGAACTACATCCCGTTGCGCGGACTCGGCGACGCGGGACCCAACGGGGGACCGGCCGGCGACCTGCAGGTGCATATCGAGGAGAAAGATCACGATCTCTTCGAGCGTGATGGCGACGACCTGCACGTGGAAGTCCCGGTCTCGATGAGCCAGGTCTCGCTCGGCGGCGACATCGAGGTGCCGACGCTCGAGGGCGTCACGCGCCACCGCGTCGCCGCGGGAACGCAGAGCGGCAAGATCGTGCGCCTCGCCGGACAGGGCCTGCCGCGCCTGCGTGGGCGCGGCAAGGGCGACCTGCACGCCCACCTGCGCGTGTGGACTCCGGCGAAACTGTCGGGACGCGGCAGGCAGCTCTTCGAGGAGCTTGCGAAGCTCGAGGAGGGCAAGGCGCCGAAGCCGGGCAAGAGTTTGTTCGATCGCGTGAAGGGCGCGTTCGGGGGCTGACGCCACGGACTACGCGCATCCCTTCGGCCAGCCGCCCACGCAGGCGGTCGTCGACTCGCTCGCGGACGACGCGCTGCGCATCGAGGGCGACGAGGCGAAGCACCTGGCGAAGAGCCTGCGCCTGGGCCCCGGCGACACCTGCGTCGCCACCGACGGCGAAGGCACGGTCGCGCGGCTGGAGCTGATCGCCGCCGACCGCCGTGGCCTCGATGCCCGGGTTCTCGAGCGGGCCCACGTGGATCCGCCCCCGTTTCGGCTCTGGCTTGCTGCCGAGGCGGCGGGGAACCGGGGCGACTGGCTGGTCGAGAAGGCCGTCGAGCTCGGGGCGTGGGGCTTCTGTCCGCTGACGGTGCCCGAGCCTGGCCGCCTCGAGCGCTGGCGACGCCTTGCCCGGGCGGCCCTCAAACAGTCGCTCGGATCGTGGGGACTCCGGATCCGGGCCGACCAGCCCGCGTCTCTCCTCGCCACTTCCGGTGCCTTCGCCGGGCTGTGGCTTGGCGACCCGGCGGGTGGGGATCCGCTCGCGGAAGTCCTTCCCTCCCAAGGCGATTGGCTCCTGGTTTCGGGTCCTCCTGGAGGTCTCCGGCCGGCCGAGGAGGGCGCGTTTCGGGGGGTTGCCGGGGCCCGGGCGGTCCGGCTCGGCCGGCGGCGTCTTCGGGCCGAGACGGCAGCTCTTGCGCTGCTCGTCACGGCAGCCCTTCGGGCTGATACGGGTTGACCAGACGGCACTTGCGGCGTAGTTTCCACTTCGAGTACTGGCCCATGCGAACGTTGTCTGCCGGACCCGCAGTCTCCCTCAGGGGCGTGGGTTTGTGCCCGAGAGGGGGGTTGGAATGCCCGGCATCAGGGTGAAGGATGGAGAGTCCTTCGAGAGCGCCCTGCGCCGCTTCAAGAAGAAATGCGAGAAGGCCGGGGTGCTGGCGGATCTGCGACGCCATCAGCACTTCGAGAAGCCTTCGGAGCGGCGTAAGCGCAAGCTGAACGCCGCCAAGCGGAAGAACCTCGCTCGCAAAGTCGAAGCCTGACCGCGAGTCGTGATTCCCGCAGCGCGCAGGAACCTCGGCAGCATCGCGGGGCGGGGGGGTGTAGCCCACCCCCTCGCCCCTTGCTTGTCCTGGGTTCGTCGTCCGGTGCGGTCATGACCGTCCGAGACCCGTCCAGCATGGCCTCCATCGACCGCACGAACCCGGGCATCACTCCCGCTGTCCTCGAGTTGCTCGAGTACCCGAAGATCACGGGTTGGCTCGCCGAGTTGACGAGCGCTCCCACGTCCGCCGCCCGGGCGCGCGCGCTCGAACCGGCCGTCGAAATGGCCGCCGTGCGCACGCGCCTCGTCGAACTGATCGAGGGCAAGCGGCTCGCCGAGACGAAGGGCCCCTGGCCGGGCCCGCCGCCGTTCGCGGTCGCCGCCGCCATCGAGGACGACCTCGAGCACGGCGGCGTTCTCGGCGCCCGGGCGCTCTACCAGGTCGCGGAGCTTCTGGCCGCGACCGCGCGCGCCGCCGCCTACTGGGCTGCGGCGCGCGAGGAAGCGAAGACTGCGGCGCGGCTGGCCAACGGGCTGGTGGCCGATCCCGAACTGGAGAAGCGGCTGCGCCTCTCCGTCGACGCCGACGGCACGGTGCTCGACGGCGCGAGCCCCGAACTCGGCGGCTTGCGTCGCCAGCAGGACACGCGGCGCGCCCGGTTGCGCGAGAAGCTCGACAAGTATCGCAGCCTCGCCGCCGAGGCCGGCTCCTTCGTCACCCAGCGTAACGACCGGTTCGTCGTCGCGGTGCGAGCCGATCGCTTCGAGCGCTCGAAGGGCCTGGTGCACGACGTGTCGGCCAGTGGCGCCACGTTGTTCGTCGAGCCATTCGAAGTCTGTGCGCTGAACAACGAGTTGGCCGAACTGTTCTCGCGCGAGCGCGCCGAGGTGTCGCGCGTCCTGCGCGAGCTGACCGACATCGTGCGCGGGCGCGGCGACGCACTGGCCGCCAGCGAGGACGCCCTCGCCGCGACCGACCTGCTGTGGGCGCGGGTGCGACTGTCGCGGGCCATGGCGGCGACGACGCCGACGGTCGTGGCGGACGGCGCCCGGTTGTCGCTGGTGGCGCTGCGTCACCCGTTGTTGTGGCGCGACGCGCGGGGGGACATCGAGCCCGCGAAGGCGCGCGCGACGGTGATCCCGTCGACGCTGGTGCTCGATTCGCCGCGCCGTGTCTTGCTGGTCAGCGGGCCGAACATGGGCGGGAAGACGGTCGTTCTGAAGGCGGTGGGCCTTGCGGCGTTGCTGGCCCAGAGCGGGCTCGACGTGCCGGTGGACGAGGGCGCGGTGCTGCCGCTGTTCGGCACCGTGCTCGCGGACATCGGCGACGCGCAGTCGATCGAACTGCACCTGTCGACGTTCGCGGCGCACCTCGGTCGGCTGGACGCGATGGCGCGCGCGGCGTCGCCGGCTGCCCTGTTCCTCGTCGACGAGATCGGCTCGGGCACGGACCCGGCCGAGGGCGCTTCGCTGGGTCGCGCACTGCTGCGCCACTTCGCGGGGCGCGGCGCGTGGGCGGTTGCGACGACGCACCTGGGGAGCCTCAAGCTCCTGGCGCAGGAGGAGCCCGCGGTGACGAACGCCTCGATGGCGCTCGATCCCGAGACGCTCGCCCCGCGCTTCGAGCTGATCGTCGGCGTGCCGGGCGGAAGCCATGCGCTCGCCGTCGCCGAGCGGCTGGGTTTTCATCCGGGCGTCCTGGCCGAGGCGCGGCGGGAGCTGCCCGAGGCGGCCCGCTCGCTCGAGGCGCTGCTGGGTGACGTCACGCGCGAGCTGGCGCAGGCCAGGGATGCGCGGCACAAGGCCGAAGAGGCCGAAGGACGCGCCGATGCGGCAGCCCGGGCGCTCGAGGCCGAGCGAAAGGCGCACGCCGAGGACCGCAAGCGCGCCGATCGCGAGCGCCTGCTGCAGGTCCGGGCGCTCGAGGGCCAGGTCCAGGCCTTGTTGCGCGAGGCAAAGTCGGAAGCAAAGAGCGAGGAGAAGAGCCGCGCCCGCATCCAAGAGATCGAGGCGAAAGCCCGTTCCGTGGGTCGGGAGAGTGACCGGCTCCTGTCCGCCCCCGCGCCGACTGCGCGACCGGCGGTGCTGGCCCCCGGGGCCACCGTCTGGGTGCGTGATCTGGGCGTGACGGCGAAGGTGGTGAGCGCGCCCGACGCCGAGGGGCGCGTGATGCTCGAACGGGGGGCGTGGCGCATCCAGAGCCGCGTCGACCAGTGCTTCGCCCCCGAGGGCGCCGACGCTGCCGCGGCGGTGGCGGGTACGAGGCGCAAGGCGGCGGCGGTCCACGGAGGGCTCGGGGACGCCGAGCCCGGACTCGATGTCGACGTTCGCGGCATGGACGCCGAGGAGGCGCTGCGCCGCGTCGACGACGGACTCGATCGCGCGGTCGTGGCAGGCATGCACGACCTGCGCATCATCCACGGGGTGGGCCGGGGGATTCTGCGCGAGGTGATCGCGCGGGCGCTCCGCGGCCATCCCCACGTGGCCGACAGCCGGCTGGGTGGGCAGGGCGAGGGTGGGCGCGGCGTGACGGTGGTCCAGCTGCGCTGACCGCGACGGAGGCGACGTGCGCTACGGCGAGGAGACGATCGAGCAGGTGCGCCAGGCGGCGGACCTCCTCGAGCTGATCGGGCCGCAGGTCGCGTTGCGCAAGGTCGGACAGCGCTGGAAGGGCCTCTGCCCGTTCCACGGCGAGAAGACGCCGTCGTTCATGGTGAACCCGGAGCGGCAGGCGTATCACTGCTTCGGGTGCGGCGCCGGCGGCGATTGCTTCCGCTGGGTGATGGAGACCGAGAAACTGTCGTTCGTCGAGGCCGTGCAGGCGCTCGCCGAGCGGTTCGGCGTCTCACTCCCCCAGGCCGCCGAGGAGGATTCGGCGGGGCGGCTGTACCAGTCGCTCGAGGATGCGGCGACGTTTTATCGTCGCACCCTCGAGGACCGCGAGGCCGGCAAGGAGGCGCGCGCGTATCTCGCGTCTCGTGGCTTCGCCGACGAGGAGTTGCTGGCGCGCTTCGGGGTGGGGCTCGCGCCGGCGGGCTGGGATGGACTGGCGCAGCGGCTGGTGTCGCGCTTCGGCGTGGCGGTGCTGCTCGAGGGCGGGCTCGTGCTCAAGCGCGAACGCGGCGAAGGGGTCTACGATCGCTTCCGCAACCGCGTCGTCGTGCCGTTGCGGCAGCCGTCGGGAAAGACGATCGGGTTCGGCGGGCGGGCCCTCGGCGACGAGACGCCCAAGTACCTGAACTCGCCCGAGACGCCGGTCTACCGGAAGGGGAAGTTTCTCTTCGGGCTCGACCTGGCCAAGAAGGCGATCCGCGACGGCGAGGATGCCGTTCTCGTCGAGGGATACTTCGACGTGATCGCCCTGGCGCAGGCCGGCATCGAGGAGGCGGTGGCCACCGCCGGCACGGCCCTGACGCTCGACCAGTGCCGACTGCTGCGGCGCTCGACCCCTGCGGTCTCGCTGGTCTTCGACGGCGATGCGGCAGGGCAGGCGGCCGCCGAGAAGGCGCTCGCCCCGTGCGTGCAGGCGGGGCTCAAGGCGCGTGTCGTGATCCTTCCCGCGGGGGACGATCCGGACACGCTGGTGCAGAAGGGTGGTCGTGCCGCGTTCGACGCGTTGCGCGCCAGGGCGCGCTCGCCGATCGAGTTCCTCGCCGAGCGCCACGGGAAGGATCGCGAGGCGGCGCTCAAGGCGGCGGCCGCGCTCGCGGCGCTCGCCGAGGATCCGATTGTTGGTGGCCTCCTCGTCGAGGAGGCGGCGAGGACGATGGCCTTCGACGCGCGGGCGCTCGCGCGCGAGGTGGAGCTGCGACGCACCGGGAAGGCGGCGGTGCGGCCCGTGTCGCGCGTTGCGCCGGTGGCGACGGTGGGAGCGGTGGTTGCGACGGGCGGGACGGTGGGCGGGGCGGTCGCCCCGGCCGCGATCGCGCGAACGGCGCACGACGAGCGCGCCGCGCGCGCGCTCGAGTCG
>JBKJNH010000069.1:0-2803 GCA_046596055.1 Candidatus Eiseniibacteriota bacterium | reverse complement strand
ACGTCGGCCTCGATCGTAGATCTCGTCGGCTATGGCAAGGCCCCCGCGGGACCTGGTCCCGTCGTCACCTACGAGGGCACGGGCTCCGCGCCCACCGGCTCCTCGACCACCGTGCTCCGCCGCAAGGGCGACGGCTGCATCGAGACCGACGACAACAACAACGACTTCGAGTCGATCGCCTTTTCCGCGACGGTCGTCCCGCGCAACTCGGCGAGCCCGCTGAACCTGTGCGCTTCGGACGCTGGCCTCGACGCTGCGGTCGACACCGCGGTCGTCGACGTCGCTGTCGACGCCGCGGACGCAAAGACCGACGCCACGCCGGATGCCACGCCCGACGTCAAAGCAGACGCCGCTGCCGATACCGGCGCCGCCGCCGACACCGGGACTGCTTCGACGGACACCGGTACCGAGGAAGACACCGGCTCGTTCACCGACACCGGCTCGCCGCCCCTTCCGAGTGATACCGGCAGCGCCGCGACCGACACGGGTACCGGGCCGGCGCTCGATGAGGTCACCGAGGACGAGGGCTGTGGCTGCCGGGTCGCCGGTGGTGACCGCACTTCGGCCGCTGCGTCGCTGGTCGGTATGTTCTTCGCGCTGGGCGTCGTCGCCCGCCGCCGCCGCCGCTAGTCGGACTCGCCGTTGGTCTTCCAGCTCCCATGCCGGAAGACCGCGGCGGACGAGCGCAAGGGCGAGAGCACGCCAAGATCTTCATCGCTCCGCGGTACGATCGGTTCGTTGCGTCTCGCTCTCGCGCTCCTCGTTTCACTGCCGACGGCGACCGCTGTCGCCGCACCGCTCAAAGACTTTCCCTGCAAGGGCTGCTTGTTCGAGCCCGCCGGCGACAAGCTCCTCGTCGTCCTCCATGGTGACGGTCAGACCGCAGCGGCGATGCAGGCGCCCTGGTCGAAGCCCGCCGCCGCGCACGGCGTTTCGTTGTTGCTCACCCAGTGCCCGAAGGACCTGGGATGCAAGGCGAGCTTCTGGGAGTGGAACGGAGATCCGAGCTGGCTCACCGGCCTGGTCGACGCCCTCGCGAAGGAGCATCCGATCGATCCAAGGCGCGTCTGGCTCGCGGGTTGGTCGGGAGGCGCTTCCTATCTCGGAATGCACGCCTTTGCGCTCGACCGCTTCGCCGCGGTGACTTTCGACGGAGGCGGCCTTCGTCTTTCGGGGCCATGCCCCTCGCGCCCGATTCCGTCCTACTTTCTCGTGGGCAATAAGAACCCATTGCATAGTTATGCAATTGAGCTGCGCCAAGCGCTCGATACCTGCGGCGCAGAGGTGCTGTGGGATCTACGCAAGGGCGAGGGTCACCCCGGCGAGTGGACCGCACTGAACAAAACCGCCGACACGATCCTCACCTGGTTCGAAGCCCACCCCGCACCCGCACCCGCACCCGCACCCGCACCCGCGCCTGCGCCTGCACCCGCGCCCGCGCTCGCGCCTGCGCCTGCGCTCGCGCCTGTGCTCGCGCCTGCGCCCGGGCCTGCGCCTGCGCCCGGGCCTCCACCCATACCCGCCCCCGTCGCCCACTGCGGCTGCACGACCCCGCACGCATCTCCCCTCGGCAGAGGGCTACTCTTCCTCGCATGTCTGCCTATCGCGAGCCGACTGCGCCGCCGCTCGGCCCGCTGATCGAGGACGTCCGCAAACCCGCGGCCCAGCGCTACGTCCTCTGGATCCCGATCGTGATCGGCGTCGTCATCGACCTCTCCGCGCTCGTCTCACGGCCGCACGGCGAGGGCTGGTTGATCGTCGCCCTCATGGGAATCCTCGCCCCATCGCTCGCGATCCTCGGGCTCCTCACGAGCCGCGCGTATCGCGTCCGAATCCACGAGGACGGCCTCGTCGTCGGTGACGGCGCGCGCGCGCGGAGCGCACGGTGGGAGGACATCCGCGAGACGCTCATGCGCCCGACGGTCTCGCGGCGGAATCAGCTCGCGGCGCTCCATTTTTTCCGGCTCGTGCTCGCCGATGGGTCCTCGCTCGAGTTCCTCGGCGCCATCGCGTTGCGCGACTACATCCATACGCGCACGCGCACTCGGCTGATGGAGTCGGCCAAGAAGCAGCTCGTTGAGGGCGAGGTGCGCTTCGGCGAGGTCGTCGTCGACGCGTCGGGGGTGCGAAGGGCAGAGACACGGCTCGGATGGGCTTCGATCGCCCGCGCCACCTCCGATGGTCAGACCCACTCCATCGTCATTCGCGGCCCCGGCTCGTCTTGGATCGAGGCGCCGATCGCGGAGGTGCCGAACACCCACGTCCTCATCGACCTGGTCAACGAGCGCGCTACAGGCGGCGAAGCGCCGTAAAGGGAAACGGGGGCCAGAACGGCGTTGCCAGCTTGCCGCTCGACTCGTCGATGGCAAACCACGTCTCGCCCTTTGACGGGCGCAGCACCTGATAGCTCTGGGCCGGCATGTACCCCTGGCCGAGGAGCGCCATGCGCTTGCCGCTCGCATCGCGCGCGAGATCGAGCACCAGCACCGCGTGGCCGAACGGGACACCGCTCACCACCACGAAGTCGCCCGGCTGGAGCTCCTTGACGTCGATCGGCTTGGCTTCCTTTGCGAGCGAGCCGGTGTTGGCTGCACCGAACACCTGATCGAGCCAGCTGCGGAACGCCGGGTGGGTCGCAGTGATGGAGGGCACCTTCTTCAGCGCCAGCTTTCCCTGAGACCACACGTACCGATCCCCGGCGACGTACTTGGCGAACGACATCTCGGGGCCGCCCGCCGTCAGGTAGTGCTCGTCGCGCTTGCCGATCGACCACTGCCACTCGGCGTGCATGCGGATCACCGAG
>JBKJNH010000299.1:0-10303 GCA_046596055.1 Candidatus Eiseniibacteriota bacterium | reverse complement strand
CCCAGCGTCCGGCGCGCCGCACCCACCCCCTGGTTCGCCTCGAGCCCGGCGGCATGAACCGACGACGGGTTCGCGAACTTCTCGGTGAACCAGGGGAGCATGGCCGCGAGGACCTCGGGCCGGACGGGCGTGGTCGCGCTGTAGTCGAGATAGAGGGGAGTCGAGCTCATCCGGGGAGAATAGCCCCGGATCGGGCGTGCGGACAAGCCGGCCGGGCGCTCAAGCCCGGTCGGCCTCGAGCAGGGCCTCGAACTCGTCGAGCCGGGAGGTCCACAGGTTGCGCTGGAGCTCGATCCACTTCGCAGCCGCCTCGAGCGGGGCGCGGTCGAGCGAGAGGAAGTGCTCCCGGCCGTCCTGCCGGCGGCGGACCAATCCGGCCCGTTCGAGGACCCGGATGTGCTTCGAGACCGCGTTCAGGGACATGCGGAATGGTGCCGCCAGGTCGGTGACCCGGATCTCGGCGTCGCCGAGCCGCTCGACGATGGCCCGGCGGGTCGGGTCGGCGAGGGCACAGAGGACGGGGTCGAGCTCGGGGGCAGGTTGCATGGGGAACATTATTCAACCACATGGATGAATGATGGAACTTCATTCTTCGTTTGGTCTTCCGAGGGTGTCTGCGGGCGGTTCCCTGGTTGGGACGGCTTCGTTGACTTTCGCCCGTAAGTGACGTACTTTCCGGCATCTCGGGGAGGGGACGCATGATTCGCAGCATGACCGGCTACGGCTCGGCGGAGCGGGCGACGGAGGCAGGCCGCCTCAGTGCCGAAATCCGCGGGGTGAACCACCGCTTTCTGGAGCTCTCCCTTCGACTTCCGCGATCGATCGCCGGGCTCGAGGGGGCCGTCCGGGCCTACCTCACCGAGCGCCTGGCCCGGGGCAAGATCAACCTGACCGTGACCTGGGAAGGCTACGAAGAGGACGGCGGCCGCCTGCGGGTGAACCACGCCGTGGCGCAGCAGGTCGTCGCCGCCCTCACCGAGCTCAAGACCAAGTACGATCTGGGAGGCGAGGTCGACGCGCGTTCGGTCGCGACGATGCCCGACGTCCTCACCTGGGAACGGCCGAGCGGCGACGACGAGAAGCGCTGGACCGAGCTCAAGGTCGTGCTCGAGGCCGTCGTCGAGAACATGGCGAGCATGAAGCAGCGCGAGGGCGAGGCGCTGCAGAACGAGTTCGAGACCCGCCTCACGGTGATCGAACGCCTGCTCGCTCGCGCCGAGGAGCGTGCGCCGCTGCGTCCGAAGGAGGCGCAGGAGCGCATGCTCGCGCGGCTCAAGCCGCTGCTCGCCGACATCCCGGTCGATCCGGTGCGCGTCGCGCAGGAGATCGCTTTCCTCGCCGAGCGACTCGACTGCACCGAGGAGTGCGTGCGCTTGCGCGCCCACCTTGGCCAGTTCCGTCGACTGTTCACCGATGCCGAGCCCGCGGGGCGGAAGCTCAACTTCCTGCTGCAGGAGATGAACCGCGAGGTGAACACGATCGGCTCGAAGGGCAACGACACGGTGATCGCCGAGGTCGTGATCGAGCTCAAGGACGAGGTCGAGAAGGTCCGGGAGCAGGTCCAGAATGTCGAGTGAGCGGGGGGAGGCCCCGTCGCGCTTCACGCGTCGCGGCTTCCTCGTCGTCGTCTCGGGCCCGTCGGGCGTCGGCAAGACGTCCTTCTGCACGCACCTGCTCGAGACGCGTCGCGATGCGATCCGCTCGGTCTCGGCGACGACACGCGCACCGCGGGCCGGCGAGGTCGACGGACGCGATTACTTCTACCTCGACGGCGACGGGTTCGCCGCCCGGGCGGCCGCCGGCGAGTTCCTCGAGCACGCCGAGGTGCACGGCCATCGCTACGGCACGCCGCGCCGATTCGTCGACGAGCAGGTCGGCGCGGGGCGCATCGTGCTGCTGAACATCGACGTGCAGGGCGGAGTGCAGGTGAAGGAGCGGTACGTCGACTCCGTCGCGATCTTCGTCTGGCCGCCATCGCTCGACGCGCTCAAGGTCCGTCTCATGGCCCGGGCGCAGGACGATCCGGCCGAGATCGCGCGTCGCCTGGCCGATGCGCCCGGCGAGCTCGCGCGGTACGGACGGTACGACTACATCGTGGTGAACGAGGACCTGCCCGCGGCGCTGTCCCGCGTGTCGGCGATCGTCGAGGCGGAACGGGCGCGCGTCTCGCGCCTGGTGCCCGCGGATTCCCTGACGCATACGGAGGAACGGTGAACAATCGTGTCTCGCTGGTGATGAACATGCCCATGGGCGCCAACAAGTACGAAATTGCGATCGTTGCGGCACGCGAGGCGCGTCGCCTCAACAACCACCTGCGCCTGCATGGCGAGACCGAGACGTCGAGCGCCAAGGTGACGACCATCGCGCTGGCCTCGACGCTGCACGGCGAGGTGCCGTTCCAGTACGTGACCGGTCGCCCGCTGCCCGCCGAGTCGCAGCCGACGCCGCCGGCGTCGTCGGTCGACGCGGAGTAGACCGTGCTCGCCGGCAAGACGGTCGTCCTCGGCGTGACCGGGGGCATCGCGGCCTACAAGGCCGCGGAGATCGTCCGCTGGCTGCGCAAGGAAGACGCCGCCGTCGTCGTCGTGATGACGGACGCGGCGAAGCGGTTCGTCACGCCGCTCACGCTCGCCACGTTGTCGGGCAACCCCGTGCTCGACGACCTGTGGGGGCCCGAACAGTCGCTCGTGTTCGGCCGGGCCCGTCCCGCGGATCGCGTGAGCCCGATCGAGCACATCGAGGTGGCCGACGCGGCCGACCTGGTGCTCGTCGCGCCGGCCACCGCCGACCTGATCGCACGCGCCGCCCACGGCCATGGCGACGACCTGCTGACCACCATCCTGCTCGCCACGCGCGCGCCCGTCGTCTTCGCACCGGCGATGAACGTGCAGATGTGGGCGAACCCCATCGTCCAGGAGAATGTCGCGCGCCTGCGCGCCCACGGCCGCCGCTTCGTCGAACCCGAGTCGGGTGAACTCGCCTGCGGCTGGGAGGGGCGTGGTCGCCTCGCCTCCCTCGAGGCGATCGCCGCCGCGGTGCACGGTGCGCTTGCCGTCGCCGGGCCGCTCTCCGGCCGCCACGTCGTCGTCACCGCCGGCCCCACGATCGAACCGCTCGATCCGGTGCGCGCGCTGACCAACCACTCGAGCGGCAAGATGGGCTTTGCGCTCGCCGCCGCTGCTCGCGCCGCCGGCGCGCGCGTGACGCTCGTCCACGGGCCGGTTGCACTCGCGCCGCCCGCGGGCGTCGAGGCCGTCGCGGTGACAACGGCACGCAGCATGGACACGGCTCTTCGAAAGGCCGCACGCACCGCCGACGCCGTTCTGATGGCCGCGGCCGTCGCCGACTGGCGGCCCGCGACCGTCGCCGCGCAGAAGCTGAAGAAGGGTGCGGCGGGCTCGCTGTCGCTCACGCTCGTGCCCAATCCCGACCTGCTCGCCACGCTGCCGCGGCGGCCCGGCATGAAGGTCGTCGGCTTCGCCGTCGAGACCGAGCGCGAGCTCGCGGGCGCAAAGGCGAAGCTCGTCGCCAAGAAGTGCGACCTGCTCGTGCTCAACAACCCGACGAAGGTCGGCTCGGAGTTCGGCGGCGACACCAACGAGATCACGATCCTCGATGCGAAGGGCGGCGCCGAGCGCCTGCCCGTGATGGCGAAGTCGCAGGCCGCCGCGCGCGTCGTCGCGCGGGTGGCTGCGCTGTTCGGTGCAAAGGGCGGCGGGAAGGGTGTGAAGCGTGGCCGAGCGTGATGACCTCAAGAGCCTCGTGCGCGCAACGCGCCTGGCGATCTCCCGCGAAGCCGAGCGCGGTCGCGGCGACCTGTGGGCGATCGCAGCGGGGGAGCCGGTGAGCCCGCGAGCAGGACGCGCGGCCGGAACGGCCGCGCAGGCTGTTGAGGCGACGAACGCGACTGCAGGCGTCGCGATCGACGCGCTCGAGCCGCCGCCGCTGTCCCCGCCCGGCGATACACTCGAGCGGATCGCTGCCGAGGTTCGCGCCTGTACGAAGTGCGGGCTGCACGAGACGCGGACGCAGGCCGTTCCCGGCGTCGGCAAGGGAACGACCGGCATCGTCTTTGTCGGCGAGGCGCCGGGTGCCGAGGAGGATCGTCGCGGCGAGCCGTTCGTCGGCCGCTCGGGCGATCTGCTGACCAAGATCATCGCGGCGATGGACGAGAAGCAGCTCATCCCGGGTGTCACGGTGTCGCGCGAGGCGGCGTTCATCGGCAACGTGCTCAAGTGCCGCCCGCCCGAGAATCGCAACCCGATGCCGCACGAGATCGCGACGTGCAGCCCGTACCTGCGCCGCCAGCTCGCGCTGCTGCGTCCGCGCGTGATCGTCTGCCTGGGCAAGTTCGCCGCCGAGCTGCTGGTCGGCGCCAAGGGCACGATCGGCGGCATGCGCGGCACCGTGTACCGTTACGCGGATTCGAAACTGATCGTCACCTACCACCCGGCCGCCTGCCTGCGGAACCCCGCGTACAAGCGCCCGGTCTGGGAGGACATGCAACTCCTCGCCCGCGAGTACTTGTCGGCGTAGCCAGATTCAGTGAGGTGGTAACCATGAACGATCTCGAGCTGTCCCTTCCCACCGAGGGCACGGTCCCGCCGCAGGCGATCGAGGCTGAGCGCGCGGTGCTGTGCGCCATGCTGCTCGATCTCGAAGCCGTCGAGAAGGCGCTGGAGAAGCTCGGTGAAGAGCCGCATGCGTTCCACCGTGAATCCCACCGTCGCATCTACGCCGCCATCGTCGGCATCACCGATCGCAACGAGCGGCCCGACCTCGTCACGCTGACCGACGAGCTGTCCCGGCGCGGCGAGCTCGAGACTGCGGGCGGCGTCACCTACCTGTCGTCGCTGTTCGAATACTCGGCCTCGTCGGCGAACGTCGACCAGCACATCGCGCTGGTGAAGGAGAAGGGCCTGCTGCGCCGCCTCATCACCGCGACGCGCCAGATCGCCGCCGACGCGTACTCCGGCCGCGATCGCGCCGAGGAGATCCTCGATCGCGCCGAGGCCCGCATCTTCGAGATCGGGCAGGAACGCTCGACGCAGGGCTTCGTCGCCGTCAAGGACATGGTCAACGACAGCGTCCATCGCATCGAGGAGCTGGCGAAGCGGCAGGAGCACGTCACCGGCTGCCCGACCGGCTTCACCGACCTCGACGACAAGACGGCCGGGTTGCAGCGCTCGGATCTCATCGTTATCGCCGGCCGCCCGGGCATGGGCAAGACGTCGTTCGCGCTCAACGTCGCCGAGAACGCCGCCCTGCTGGGGAGGAAGGTCGGCGTGTTCAGCCTCGAAATGTCGCGCGACCAGCTCGTGCAGCGCCTGCTCTGCTCGCTGGCCCGCGTCGACCTGTCGCGCCTGCGTCGTGGCTACCTGTCCGACCGTGACTGGCGCGGCCTGTCGATGGCCGCGGGGCGCCTGTACGACGCGCCGATCTACATCGACGAGACCGCCGGCGTGTCGGTGCTCGACATCCGCACGCGCGCCCGCCGCCTGAAGGCCGAGCACGGGCTCGACCTGCTGGTCATCGACTATCTCCAGCTCATGCACGGCGACTCGAAGTCCGAGAATCGCGTGCAGGCCGTCTCGCAGATGACGCGCTCGCTCAAGGGCCTGGCCAAGGAGCTCGACATCCCGATCGTCGTCCTGTCGCAGCTGTCGCGCGCGCCCGAGAGCAACGAGCGGCGCAGCAAGATTCCGCAGCTGTCGGACCTGCGTGAGTCGGGCGCCATCGAGCAGGACGCCGACATCGTGCTCTTCATCTTCCGCGAGGAGCTGTACAAGCCCGAGGACGAGAGCCTGAAGAACAAGGCGCAGGTCGTGATCGCCAAGCACAGAAACGGCCCGACCGGCCTCGTCAACCTCACGTTCCTCAAGGAGTCGACGCGCTTCGAGAACTTCTCGGCAATCGAGGAAGGGGACATCCGCTGATCGACCGCGACCGGCCCTGGCCGCGCGATCCCGCGCTCTCGGGCTCGGCGCTCGTGGGCCGGCAGGTGTTGCGCTTTCTCGAGGACACCGGGCGCGTCAGCACGCTGCTCGGGAGCACGCTCGCAGGCCTGCCGACGGCGGGCCGCTATGGCGGCGAGATCGTCAAGCAGATGTCGCTGGTCGGCGTCGGATCGCTGCCGCTGGTCATCCTCGTCGCGCTGTTCACCGGCGCCGTCACCGCCGTGCAGGCGGCCTACCAGCTCGACGGGATGGTGCCGCTGCGCTACGTGGGCGCGGTGGTCCAGAAGTCGGTGCTCATCGAGCTGGGGCCCGTGCTCACCGCGCTCGTCTGCGGCGGGCGGGTCGGCGCCGCGATCGCCGCCGAACTGGGCACCATGCGCGTCACCGAGCAGATCGACGCGCTCGAGACAATGGCGATCCCGCCCATCCGTTACCTGATCCTGCCGCGCTTCATCGCCACGACCGTCATGCTGCCCGTGATCACCGTGTTCGCCGACTTCGTGGCCGTCGCCGGCGGCTTCGCCGTCGCGTCGCTGGTCTTCGATCAGTCGGGCCACACCTACTACGAGGCGGTGCGCAACACGTTCGAACCGAAGGACCTGTTCTCGGGGCTGACCAAGGCGGCCGTGTTCGGCGGGGTGATCGGGCTCATGGGCTCGTTCTACGGCTTCCGCACCGAAGGCGGGGCCGAGGGCGTGGGGAAGGCGACGACACAGGCCGTGGTGGCCTCCTGTGTGCTCGTGCTGGTGCTCGACTACGTGCTGGCGAACCTGCTGTTCCGGGTGGCGTATTGAGTGCGATCGTCGCGCCGGAGCCGGCCGTCGTGGTGCGCGCCCGTGGGCTGGTCAAGCGCTTCGGCACGCGGACCGTGCTCGACGGCATCGACCTCGACGTCCATGCCGGCGAAACGGTCGTCCTTCTCGGGCGCTCGGGCATCGGCAAGAGCGTACTCCTCAAGCATGCGATCGGGCTGCTCGCGCCCGACGGCGGCACGCTCGAGGTGATGGGCACCGACGTGACGGCCGCCGATGCCGACACCTGGAACCGGGTGCGCCGCGACGTGGCGATGGTGTTCCAGGCCGGCGCGCTGTTCGACTCGATGACGGTGGGCGAGAACATCGCGCTCGGCCTGCAGCACCAGCGGCGATTCACGACCGGCGAGATCGCGACGAAGGTCGAGCGCGCGCTGGACGTCGTGGGACTTGCGGGCACAGTGGCGCAGCGCCCGTCGTCGCTCTCGGGCGGCATGCGCAAGCGCGTGGGAATCGCGCGGGCGATCGCGCTGCAACCCCGGCTTCTCCTGTACGATGAGCCGACCAGCGGTCTCGATCCGGTCACCTCCGACGTGATCAACCGACTGATCCGGCGCCTGCAGCGCGACCTGGGCGCCTCGGCGCTCGTGGTCACACACGACATGGCGAGCGCGCGATTCATCGCGGACCGGATCGCGATGCTGGACGAGGGAAAGATGATCTTCGACGGCACGGCCGACGCGATCGATCGCGCCGCCGATCCGAGGGTTCGCCGCTTCGTCGAGGGACGCAGCGACGAACTCCTCGACCAGACCGCCCCCGCGGGAGGTTCGTGATGGCGACGCGTAATACCGAGATCCTGGTCGGCGTCACGGTGCTCGCCGCGCTGGCGGGCGTCATCTGGAGCGTGACCGAGCTGCGCCAGGTCCGGCTGGCCGAGGGGACGCAGCGTTGGCTGGTGCGCTTTCCCGACGTCGGTGGACTGGCCCAGGAGGACCCCGTCACCGTGCACGGCGTGAAGAAGGGTGCGGTGAAGGACATCCGCCTCGCCCCCCGCGGCGTGTACGTCACCTTCCTGCTGGAGAAGGACCTCACGCTCAGCACCGGCAGTCGTGTCTACGTGCGCAACGTCGGCCTGATGGGCGAGAAGTTCCTCGCCATCGACGGTGTCGGCCTGGGCTCGGCGCTGGTCGCCGGTCGCGACACCATCGACGGGGTCTACGAGTCGGGAATTCCCGAGGTGATCAGCCAGATGGGCGACGCGCTCGCCTCGCTCGAGAACCTGAGCGTGTCGGTCGATCGCGTGATCTCGCTGGCCGAGGAGAAGAACACGCTGCGTACCACGCTCGGGAACGTCGAGACCGCCAGCACCACGCTCAAGCAGGCGCTGGCCGAGAACCGCGACGACATGCGCGAGACCGTGACCAGCCTGCGCGCCGCCGCCGAGTCGGGCCGCCGCCTGGCCGAGTCGGCCGAACCGCGCGTGACCGGCGCGCTGGACGACGTCCGCGGCTCGACCGCGCGCATCGATTCGCTGACCGCGCGCATGGACTCGCTGGCCGCCGTCCTCACGCGCGTCGCCGCCAAGCTCGACACCGGCGCGGGCACCGCTTCGCAGCTGCTCAACGACCGCAAGCTCTACGACGAGTCGCGCGCCACCATGCGCGAGGTGCAGGCCCTGGTGCGCGAGCTGCGCACGAATCCCGACAAGTTCTTCAAGGTCTCGGTGTTCTGATGGCGACCGGACGCAGCCCGCGCATCGCCGGCAAGAAAGCCCCCGCGCGCCCGTACTTCTGCAGCCAGTGCGGCAACGAGGAACTGCGCTGGTTCGGCCAGTGCCCGTCGTGCCAGTCCTGGAACACCCTCGTCGAGGCGCCGGCGGAAGTGCCTGCGCCGGCGGGGGGCGTGCGCGGTCCCCGGGGTGCGGCTGGCGGCGGTCCTCCCGTCAGAGCCCCCGGCGCTTCGCGCCGAACATGGGTCGAGGGCGACGGCGAGCGTGCGCCGCGCCCGCTCGCCACGGTCGACCTGGCCGCGACGCCGCGGCGCTCGACCGGCATCGGAGAACTCGATCGCGTTCTCGGTGGCGGCGTGGTGCCGGGCTCGCTGCTCCTGGTCGGCGGCGACCCCGGCATCGGGAAGTCGACGCTGCTGCTTCAACTGTCGCGGGCCATGGCGCGCGACGGTGCGCGCGTGCTCTACGTCGCGGGCGAGGAGTCCGCGTCGCAGGTGCGCCTGCGCGCCGAGCGTCTGGGCGACGTGCCGCCCTCGCTCTACCTGCTGTGCGAGACGGAGGTCGAGGAAGTTCTCGCCGCCGCGGCTCCGCTGGCGCCCGACGTCGTCATCGTCGACTCGATCCAGACCGCGTTCTCGACCGCGAGCGCCGGCGCCCCCGGATCGGTGACGCAGGTGCGCGAGTGCGCGCTGCGCTACCTCGACCTGGCGAAGGGCGGCGGCGTTCCCGTGTTCCTCGTCGGCCACGTGACGAAGGACGGCGCGGTCGCCGGCCCGCGGGTGCTCGAACACATGGTCGACGCCGTGCTCTACCTCGAAGGGGAGCGTTACCACGACGTGCGCGTGCTGCGTGCGGCGAAGAACCGCTTCGGTTCGACCGACGAGATCGGTGTCTTCACCATGGAGGAGAACGGCCTGCGCGAGGTGGCCGACGCGTCGCGCGCGTTCCTGTCGGAGGGCCCGGCGCGCCCGGGCGCGATCGCCGCGGGCGTCGTCGAGGGCAGCCGCGCGCTGCTCGTCGAGGTGCAGGCGCTGGTCTCGCCGTCGAGCCTCGCGGCGCCGCAGCGGGTGACCAACGGCTTCGACGCGCGTCGCCTCGCCATGCTGCTCGCCGTCCTCGAGAAGCGTGTCGGCGTGCGCGTCGTTCACGGCGACGTGTTCGCCAACGTCGCCGGCGGCCTCACGCTCGAGGAGCCCGGCGCCGATCTCGCGGTGCTGCTCGCGGTCGCCTCGGCGCGCCTCGACCGGCCGCCCGTCGCCGGGCTCGTCGCCTGCGGCGAGATCGGCCTCGCGGGCGAGGTGCGTCGCGTGCGGCAGGCCGCGTCGCGCGTGCGCGAGGCGGCGCGGCTGGGCTTCACCGTCGCGCTCGTCCCCGCCGCGCAGGCCGCTGAGTGCGAGGGCTTCGGCGTGACCGTGATCGGCGTCGCCGACGTGAAGAGCGCGCTCGAATCGGGGCTGGCCGCGCGCGCGGCGGCCGCAGCCGAACCCTCCGGCGCCGACCTGTGAGCGAGCCCTCGATCACCGTCGCGCTGGTGCTCGCCGCCGGCCGCGGCGAACGCCTGGGCGAGGGACCCAAGGCCGCCGTCGACCTGGGCGGCCGGCCGCTCACCGCGTGGTGCCTGGCCACTCTCGGCGCGTGCAGCGCCGTCGATCGCGTGATCGTGGTCGGCGATGCCGCCGCACTCGCGCCGACGCTGGCCGCGCTTCCCGCCGCCGCCCGGGCTAAGATCGCCGCCGTCGTCGAGGGGGGCGCCAGTCGGGAGGAGTCGGCCGAGCGCGGTCTCGCCGCCGCCGGCGACGACGTGGCAGTGGTGCTCGTGCATGACGCCGCACGTCCCTTCGCCAGCGCCGCCCTGTTCACCG
>JBKJNH010000056.1:0-3252 GCA_046596055.1 Candidatus Eiseniibacteriota bacterium | reverse complement strand
GCGGCGGGATGGACGCTCACGACGCAGACTCCATCGGTTCGAGCGCGACGAGCACCGCTCCCGCGGCGACCAGCACGCCGGGGACGGCGTCGACGGTCGCGACGACGCCATCGCGCGGCGCGGTCAGCCCCAGCTCCATCTTCATCGACTCGACGACGACCAGCGTCTGTCCCTCGGTCACGCTGTCTCCAGCGACAACGTTCACGCGCACGACCCTGGCCGGCATCGGGGTGGCGAGCGTGTCACTGTCCCGGGCGGAGCCCGCGGAGCCCGCGGCGCGGCCCTCTTCCTCGACGACGTGGCGCTCGGAGTCGATCCACAGTTCGAGCCGCCCGCCCGCGCCGCGCACGACGTGCGCTTGCATGTCGTCGCCGCCCGCGAACTCGACGGCCAGCCGCGCGCCGTTCCAGCGCCGCGTTCCCTTGATGTGGCGATCGCCTTCGCCGACGTCGAACGTCGTTCCCTGGTGCGCGAGCGTCACCTCGTGCCGATTGCCGTCGAGCCGGATCGTCTTCTTCACGTGCCCACCCGAAATCCGGCAAGGGTCGCCCACGGACCGGGATCTTCGGCCGCCGCGCCTGCGCCCGCAGCCACGCCACCGCTGCGCAACGCTGTCGCCGCCTCGAAGGAGGCGATCGCCGCCGCCGCAACGAGCGCGTCCGGGGCTGTCGCCGCTTTGCGTGCGGCCCGCCACGCCGGCGCGACCGTCCGCTCGATCATCGTGGTCGACAGGTCGCCGGCGAGCACCGCCGCATCTGCCGCCAGAGCGCGCAGGAACGGCAGGTTCGTGACGACACCGGCGACTTCCGTCTCGCCGAGCGCGGCGCGCAGTCGCGCGAACGCGGCGGCGCGATCCGGTCCCCACGCGGTGATCTTCGCGATCATCGGATCGAAATCGAGCCCGATCGTATCCCCGGTGCGCACGCCCGCATCGACGCGCACGTCCGGACCCGAAGGCAGTTGCAGGTGCACGAGCGGCCCGCTCTGCGGCAGGAACTCGTGCGCCGGATCCTCGGCGTACAGGCGCGCCTCGATTGCATGTCCGCGCGGCACGCTCGGCTCCAGGTCGTCGGGCATCGGCACGCCGGCGGCGAGGTCGAGCTGGATCGCGACGAGATCGCGACCGGTCACGAGTTCGGTGACCGGATGCTCGACCTGGATGCGCGCGTTGATCTCGAGGAAATAGAACGCGCCGGCTTGGTCGACCAGGAACTCGGCCGTTCCGACGCCGCGGTACTTCACCTCGGATGCGATCGCCTTCGCCGCGGCCGTGAGCTTCGCGCGCAGGGTCGCATCGACGCGCGCTCCCGGCGCCTCCTCGATCACCTTCTGATGACGACGTTGCAGCGAACACTCGCGCTCGAGCAGGTGCCAGGCGCGGCCGTTGCCGTCGCCCAGGAACTGCACCTCGACGTGTCGCACCGGCTCCAGTCTCCGCTCCATGTAGACGGCGGCGTTGCCGAAGCTCGCCAACGCCTCGCGCGCGGTGCCGGCGAGGCCCTCGTCGAGTTCGTCGATCGAGGTGATCGTGCGCATGCCCTTGCCGCCGCCGCCGCTCACTGCCTTGATCAGGAGCGGAAACCCGAGTTTCGTCGCCGCCGCCCGGGCCGCGGCCGCGTCGAGCGCGTCGCCTTCCCACCCCGGGGCGACGGGCAGGCCGGCTCGGCGGGCGGCCTCGCGCGCACTCTTCTTGTCGCCGACCGCCTCGAGCGTCTCGGGTCGGGGCCCGAGGAACACGATCCCCGCCGCCTCGACCGCGGCGGCAAAGCGCGACTGCTCGGAGAGGAAGCCGTAGCCGGGATGGATCGCTTGCGCGCCGGCGCGCCTTGCTGCCGCGACGACCTGTGCGATGTCGAGGTAGGCCGCGCGCGGGTCCTCGCCCGTCAGCTCGACCGCGGCGTCGCATGCCTGGACGTGGAGCGCGTCGCGATCGACCGCATGGAAGAGGGCAACCGATCGAACCCCGCGCGCTTGGAGCGTGCGGGCGATGCGGACGGAGATCTCGCCGCGGTTGGCGATGAGGACGGTCTTGATCGGGGCCGGCATGATGGGCGGAGTCTAGGAGGGGGCAGGGGGCGCGTCAATGCGGGTGCCGATCGGCTCCCTGCCGAGTCGATCACGGCCGGTTTGTAAAGCCCGGGATGGTGAAGTATGTTTGTGGATGGGCGTACGGTCCGTACGAATCGTACGAACCGTACGCACTTCGAAAAGCCCACGTGTCTCCCCGGGCTTCACAACTCCCGCCCCCGCGGTTTCGAACCCCATGCTCAAACGAATCGTCCACGCCGCCGATGCACGCGAGCGCTGGTCCGACGTGCTCAACCGCGTCTTCCATGCCGGTGAGCGTATCGTCATCGTGCGCTACGGCCGAGAGGTTGCGGCGCTGATCCCGGTGGAAGACGTTGCCCTGCTCGATCACCTCGCCGATGCCTTCGACGTGGAGGTCGCACGGAAAGCGATCGGTGAGGGCGCCTCCCAGCGGGGCCGACCCTGGAACGAGCTGAAGTCGTACTGGGGGATGGACGAGTGAACCCGGGGCGGCAGCGCGATCGCTCGATCGAAGTCGGCTTCGACTTCGAGCTTCAGCTCCCGTCGCTGACGTCTGAGGAGCGCCAGGATCTCGCCCGCGCGGTCGATCGCCTGGCTCCGCCTGGCAATCCACCCGGAGTCGAGCTGGTGGGAGGGACCCGTCGGCTCTACCGGATGCGCGTGGGCGCGTGGCGGGTGCTCTTCACCCGAACGCCGGAGACGGTGCGGTTGCTGACCCTGGTGCGCGGCTACGGTGGGGGCGACCAGGCCTAGGCTTCGGGTCGCGGCGCCCACGGCGCCGGCACCTTGTCGCGGAACGAGGCGAGGCCGGCCTGGCCCTCGTCGCCCATGCGGGCCTCGGCGATCTGTTGTGGGGTCGACAAGCGGTACGCCTCCCACGTGAGGTTGGCCGACTCGCGGATCATGCGCTTGATGCGGGCCTGCGCCTCGGGACCGGCGGCGAGCATTTCCTCGGCGATCCGGACCACGACGGCGTCGAGCTCTTCGGGCGCACACCGCTCGGCGATCAGGCCGATGCGGCGCGCCTCGTGCGCGTCGAAGCGCTCGCCGGAGAGGAAGTACCGGCGCGCGTGCGACGGGCCGATCTTCCGCATCGCATATGGCGAAATGACCGCAGGAACGATGCCCAGCCGCGTCTCGGAGAACGCGAACGCGGTATCGTCCGACGCCACCGCGACGTCGCAGCAGGCGACCAGGCCCACG
>JBKJNH010000247.1:0-5512 GCA_046596055.1 Candidatus Eiseniibacteriota bacterium | reverse complement strand
CATGGACATCATGGAACTCAAGGGCAAGACCATCTCCGAGCTGTTGTCGGTGGCCCAGGAACTCGATCTGCAGGGCACCAGCGGCATGCGCAAGCAGGAGCTGATCTTCAAGATCCTCGAGGCGCAGACCGAGAAGAGCGGCCTGATCTTCGCCGAGGGCGTGCTCGAGATCCTGCCCGAGGGCTACGGCTTCCTGCGTTCGCCCGACTACAACTACCTGCCCGGTCCGGACGACATCTACGTCTCGCCGAGCCAGATCAAGCGCTTCGACCTGCGCACCGGGGACACGATCTCGGGGCAGGTGCGTCCGCCGAAGGAGGGCGAGCGCTACTTCGCGCTGCTGCGCGTCGAGGCGATCAACTTCGAGAGCCCCGAGGTGGCGAAGGAGAAGATCCTCTTCGACAACCTCACGCCGCTCTATCCGCAGGAGAAGCTGAACCTCGAGACGAAGGCGCGCGCCATCGAGACGCGCATCATCGACCTCGTGGCGCCGATCGGGAAGGGCCAGCGCGGCCTGATCGTCGCGCCGCCGCGCACGGGCAAGACGATCATCCTGCAGCGGATCGCCAACTCGATCACCGAGAACCACCCCGAGGTCGTGCTCATCGTGCTGCTCATCGACGAACGCCCCGAGGAAGTGACCGACATGAAGCGCACCGTGCGCGGCGAGGTCGTGTCGTCGACGTTCGACGAGCCGGCCGAGCGTCACGTGCAGGTCGCCGACATGGTGATCGAGAAGGCCAAGCGGCTGGTCGAGCACAAGCGCGACGTCGTCATCCTGCTCGACTCGATCACGCGCCTGGCGCGCGCCCACAACGCGGTCGTGCCCCACTCGGGCAAGATCCTGTCGGGCGGCGTCGACGCCAACGCGCTGCAGCGCCCGAAGCGCTTCTTCGGCGCGGCGCGCAATGTCGAGGAGGGCGGCTCGCTGACGATCGTGGCGACCGCGCTCATCGAGACCGGATCGCGCATGGACGAGGTGATCTTCGAAGAGTTCAAGGGAACCGGAAACATGGAGCTGGTCCTCGACCGCAAGCTGGCCGACAAGCGCAGCTTCCCGGCCATCGACCTGAACCGCTCGGGCACGCGCAAGGAAGAGCTGCTTCTCGCCGAGGACGTGCTGTCGCGCATGTGGATCCTGCGCAAGTTCATGAACGAGCTGAACCCCGTCGAGGCGATGGAGTTCCTCATCAACAAGATCAACGAGACGAAGACGAACAAGAAGTTCCTCGAGTCCATGAACCACTAGGAGGACGCGATGAAGGACATCCATCCGCAGTACGAGTCGTGCACGATCCTGTGCACGGGTTGCAGCACGTCCTACGAGACGCGCTCGACCAACGTCAAGGGCTACCACGTGGAAATCTGCTCGGCCTGCCACCCGTTCTTCACGGGCAAGCAGCGCCTGCTGGATACCGCGGGTCGCGTCGAGCGCTTCAATCGCAAGTACCGCAAGGGTGAAACCGTGGAGGCGTTGGCCGCCGCCGCCGCTGCGGCATCCGACGCGTCGGCTCCGGCCGAGAACGCATAACACCGCCTCGCGCGCGTGTCGTTGCATGATGCTCTCACCCGGGTCGAGGCTCGCTTCGAGGAGCTGACCGACGCGCTGTCGGATCCGGCGGTGCTGGGCAACCCGTCCGAGTTCAAGCGCACCGCCAAGGAGCGCTCGTCGCTCGAGGCGTTGATCACGGCGTCGCGCGAGCTGCGCTCGGTCGAGAAGCAGATCGAGGACGACGAGGCGATCGTGCACTCCGGCGACGCCGACCTCCTTGCGCTGGCCGAGGCCGAGTTGCCCGGGCTGTACACCCGCAAGGAGCAGCTCGACGCGCGCGTGCGCACGCTCCTGCTGCCGCGCGACCCGAACGACGACAAGAGCGTCATCCTCGAGATCCGCGCCGGCACCGGCGGCGAGGAGGCGGCGCTCTTCGCCGGCGAGATCTTCCGCATGTACCAGCGCTACGCCGAGCGGATGGGCTGGAAGGTCGAGATTCTGTCGGCCTCGCCCGCCGAGATGGGCGGCATGCGCGAGGTCGTCGCCTCGATCGACGGCGATGCCGCGTACTCCAGGCTCAAGTGGGAGTCCGGCGTGCATCGCGTGCAGCGCGTGCCCGCGACCGAAGCGCAGGGGCGCATCCATACGTCGGCCGCCACGGTTGCCGTCCTGCCCGAGGCCGAGGACGTCGACATCGAGATCAAGGACGACGACATCGTGGTCGACGTCTATCGCTCGAGCGGCAAGGGCGGCCAGGGCGTGAACACCACCGACTCGGCCGTGCGCATTCACCACCTGCCGTCGGGGCTCCTCGTCACCTGCCAGGACGAGCGCTCGCAGATCAAGAACAAGGCGCGGGCGATGAAGGTGCTGCGTTCGCGGCTGCTCGACCTCAAGATCCAGAAGGAAGCCGAGGCGCGCTCGCGCGCCCGGAATGCACAGATCTCGACCGGCGATCGCTCGGCCAAGATCCGCACGTACAACTTCCCGCAGGGTCGCGTCACCGATCACCGGATCGGGCTCACGCTCTACAAGATCGACGACGTGCTGCTGGGCAACATCGACGCGCTGATCGACGGGATGATCGCGGCCGACGCCGCCGAGCGGTTGCGCGAGGCGGGGGAGGATTCGGCGGCGTGACCGTCCGCCAGGCCCTCGACGGGGCCGCCCGAGAACTCGCGCGAGCGGGAGAGCACGACGGCCGGGGAGAGGCGGAACTCCTCCTCGGCCGCCTGCTTTCCACCGGACGGGCCGACCTGTACCTGCGCGGCGACGTCGAGTTCGACACCGGGACGGCGCGCACGCTCGCGCTGTGGATCCTGCGCCGCCAGGGTGGGGAACCCCTGCAGTACATCACCGGAGAGGCGGCCTACCGCGACCTGGTGCTCGCGGTCGGCCCGGGCGTATTCATCCCGCGGCCCGAGACCGAGTTGCTGGTCGACGTCGCGCTGGCATTCCTGCGCGAGCGACCCGCGGGCGCGCCGCCGCCCCGCGTCCTCGAGTGCTGCACGGGCTCGGGCGCGATCGCGCTGGCCGTGGCGTGCGAGCGGCCCGATGCGTTCGTCGTCGCCACCGAGCTGTCGCCCCGCGCGCTCGCGTTTGCGGCGCGCAATCGCGCCGCGCTCGCCCCGGCTGAAGCAGCCCGTGTGCACCTGGTGCACGGCGACCTGGCGACCGCACTCGCCGGTCGCTTCGATGTCCTGATCGCGAATCCTCCCTACATCGCCGAGTCCGAGCGGGCCGACCTGCCCGGCGACGTGCTCGATCACGAGCCGCACCTGGCGCTGTTCGCCGCCCACGAGGGCATGGCGATCGTCGAGCGGCTGATCGACGAAGGAGTGGACCGGGTCGCCCCCGGAGGGCTGCTGGCGCTTGAACTGGGTGCGGCGCAGGGCGATACTGCGCTCACGCGTCTTGCCGCCGATCCGCGCTGGATCGGCGGCGAGGTGCGCAAGGACCTCGCGGGCCGTTCGCGCATGCTGATCGCCCGCCGCGCCTGAGCGCAAGGAAGGACGCCATGAGCGACGCCGCCACCGCCACGGAGAAACAGACCATGGACTGTCTCGTGATCCAGGGTGGTCGACCGCTCGCGGGCTCGGTCGAGGTCTCCGGCGCGAAGAACGCCGCGCTCCCGCTGATGGCCGCGACGCTGCTCGCCCCGGGCGAGCACGTGATCACCCGCGTCCCCCGGCTCGCCGACACCGCGACCATGGTCCGCGTGCTCGAGGCGCTGGGCGCGAAGATTCGCTGGGACGAGACCGGCATGCATGTCGACACGCGCTCGACGTCGTCGCTCGAGGCGCCGTACGAACTGGTGAAGACGATGCGGGCCTCGGTCTACGTGCTCGGGCCGCTGCTGGCCCGCTTCGGCCGCGCCCGCGTGTCGTTGCCCGGCGGATGCGCCTGGGGCCCGCGCCCCGTCGACCTGCACCTCAAGGGCATGGAGGCGCTCGGCGCCACCATCGAGATCGACGAGGGCTACATCGTCGCCACCGCCCCGCAGGGCAATGGCGCGCCGGGCGGCCTGCGCGGCACGCGCTTTGACTTCCCGATCTCGAGCGTGGGTGCCAGCGGCAACCTGCTCATGGCCGCCGTGCTCGCGCGCGGCACGACCGAGATCACGAACGCCGCGATCGAGCCCGAGATCACGCAGCTCGCCGAGATGCTGGTCGCCATGGGCGCCCAGATCGAAGGCATCGGCACGACGCACCTGACCGTCGAGGGCGTCGAGGCGCTGTCGCCGACGTCGATCGAGGTCATCCCGGATCGCATCGAGGCCGGCACGTACCTCGCGGCCGGCGCGATGACGCTGGGCGACGTGACGATCACGAACTGCCGCCCCGCGCACCTGGCCGCCACGTTGCAGGCGCTCGAGAACGCGGGCAGCCGCGTGACGATCGAGGGCTCGACCGTGATGCTGCAGTCACAGGGCCGGCCGAAGGGCGCCGACCTCACGACCGCCGTGTTCCCCGGGTTCCCCACCGACATGCAGGCGCAGATGATGGCCGTGGCGACGATCGCCGACGGCACGAGCACGATCACCGACACCATCTATCACGATCGCTTCGCGCACGCGCCCGAGTTGGCCCGCATGGGCGCCGACATTCGCGTCGATGCCAACGTCGCCGTCGTGAGCGGCCGCAATCGGCTGAAGGGCGCACGCGTGATGGCCACCGACCTGCGCGCCTCGGCCGCCCTGGTGCTCGCCGGCCTCGCTGCCGAGGGCGAGACGCGCGTGTCGCGCATCTACCACCTCGACCGCGGCTACGAAGCGCTCGCCGACAAGCTGGCGACGCTCGGGGCGCAGGTGGAGCGACGGGCGGAGACGGAGTAGGCCCGCAGGCTACTCGCCCGGTTCCTCCGGGACATCCCAGTCGATCCCGAATCGAAAGTCCGTGTCCGGCTCCCAGTTCGCGCGCACCCACTCGAGTCCGTCACGTGTCCAGCGCGCATCCGGCGGCTCGATGCGCAGGCGGACGCTGGAATCGTCGCGGTTGATCGCGCGATCCCGCAGCAGGTTCGTGACCATCTCCCCGAGGTGCAGGCGGAACGTCGCGCTGCGCAGCACGCCGGCCCAGAGCCGCGCGGGGCGTGCGTAGTACCGGAGTTGGCGACCGTCCGTCATGCTGTCCGAGCCCCCCGACCACTCGATCTCGTACTCGATGATCACGGAGACTGAGTAGCTCGCCTGGCCTTTCTCGTAGCCGTCGGTGAGAGGCGCGTACAGGTCGACCGACTCGACCACGAGTTCGATGTCGGGATTCGCCAGGGGGACGATGCTGCCCCCGTCGTAACCGATGGTGGGGCCGTTCGCGAACGCGGATGCCGGTTCGAGGACGTTGAGCATGCATGACAGCGCGAGGATGCAGGCGAGCCGGGCAGGCATCCGGCGGCTCGATGCGCAGGCGGACGCTGGAATCGTCGCGGTTGATCGCGCGATCCCGCAGCAGGGTCGTGACCATCTCCCCGAGGTGCAGGCGGAACGTCGCGCTGCGCCGCACGCCGGCCCAGAGCCGCGCG
>JBKJNH010000225.1:0-5305 GCA_046596055.1 Candidatus Eiseniibacteriota bacterium | reverse complement strand
TCGTCGGCGAGATGCGCGATCAGGAGTCGCTCGCGCTCGCGATCTCGGCGGCCGAGACGGGCCAGCTCGTGCTCGGATCGCTGCACACGCAGAGCGCCATCGCGACGGTCGACCGCATCCTCGACGCGTTCCCGGCCGACCAGCAGAACCAGGTGCGCGCCCAGCTCGCCGAGTCGCTCAAGGGCGTCGTGGCGCAGAAGCTGGTCAAGCGCGCCGACGGTCGCGGGCGCTCGGCCGCGGTCGAGCTCCTGTTCGCCACGCCCGCGGTCTCGAATCTGATCCGCGAGAAGAAGACCTTCCAGCTCCGGAGCGTGATGCAGACCAGCAAGCGCGACGGAATGCAGACCTTCGAAGACTCCATCCTCTCGCTGGTGCGCTCCGGCACTGTTCTCGGGGAGGAGGCGGCCGGCTACGGCATCGATCCCGACGCGATCGAGCGCGCCTCGCGCGAGTCGCGCGACTCCGGTGCGGCGGCGAGCATGGCGGCGAGCGCCGCGAACGGCGGCCCCCCCGAGCCCGAAGCGGCGACCGGCGGGATGCTCGGGGGCCGGCAGGACTTCCTCGGCATGAACGACGAGCCCCGACCCGGCTCGCTGGCCGCACGCGTCGGGCCGCGATGAGCCGGGGCGACGGAGGACGCACACGCGCCGGCGTGGCCGAGGCCGCCGAGAGCGCCACGAGCGGACGCCCGGGCGTCGGGGTGTTGCTGCAGGGGCGTCTCGACCAGACCGACCTGTTCGAGATCTGCCAGTTCCTGCTCATGGGCACGAAGACCGGCGTGCTCGAGGTCGACTGCGAAGGCAAGCGCGGCGCGCTCTACTTCGATCACGGCCAGATCGTCAACGCGCTCGACGACGCCCTGGCCGACGGCCAGGCCGCCGCCTACCGCGTGTTCTCGTGGACGCACGGAACGTTCGCGTTCCGCGTGCAACCTCCCCCGCCGCTTCGCACAATTCACGAAGGCACGGAGTCGCTGATCCTCGACATCGCGCGCTTCATGGACGAGCGCCGGGAGGAGCGCGCGCAACGCGGCGAGGCGCTCGACGACGAGCGGCCCGAGCAGTGGTCGCACGAGGAGGGCGTGCGCAAGCGTCAGGAGGCGGGCGACGAGCTGCGCCAGCTGTTCGAGACCCTGCGCGTCGAGGGGGGTGGCGCCGCCGGCGGCGACGATCCGCTGGCCCGTGCCTGGGAGCACGCGCGGAAGAACGGCTACGACGCCGTGCTCCTGCGCCCCGGTGAACCCGCGCTGGGCCTCTCGGGCGGGCAGACGCATCCGCTTCCCGGACTCGTTCCCGACGACACCGTGACGATGGCGATCGCCGCGCTCGGCGCGAGCGAGGACGGCGAGCGCCGCACCGTCGGCGACGGCGGATTCGTCGTGTCGCTGCTGCGCGAGGTCGAGGGCGAAGCGCTGTTCCTGCAGGGGCAGAGCGACGTGCTCGACTGGACCGGCGCCGGGCTGCCCGCCGACTGGCTCGACGAGATCGCCGGCGTGAACCGCGGCCTCGTCTGGCTGGGCGCGCCTCCGGCGGCGGGGCGTTCGCGCACTGCGCGCGCGCTGGCCGAGGAGGTCGCCGCCCGCGGACGCTACACCGTGCTGCTGGGCGAGGGCGCGCGGGTCGCGGGCGGCGGGGCGCTCAGCGTCCGCAGCACGAGCCCCGAGACCCTCGAGATCGACTTGCGCCGCGCGCTCCACGAGGGCGCGTCGGTCGTCATCATCGACCTGGTGCGCGGCGTTTCACCGGCGGCCGTGGCGCACGCGGCGGCGCGCAGCCTGGTCGTGGCGTGCGAGCCGACCGCCGACCTGCGGGCCCTGCTCGCCCGTGCCGCGCAGAACGGGCGCGCGCGCACGCTCCTGCTCGGCGCGTTGTTCGTCACTCTGGTCGGCGAGCGTGGTCACTACGAATCGCTGTGGCTGCCCGACGAGGCGCGCCTCGGCCAGGATTTCGCGCGTCACCCCGATCGCATCCTCGCGCTGCCCGAAGACCCCTCGGCGATCTGCGACGCGGGTCCGCTGGACGCCGCCGCGTAGCGAGAGAGCCGCGACCACGCCCGGTCCGGTGGCCAGCAGCAACAGGAACGGCACCGGTCGAACGTGCCCCTCGCGCCAGGCCAGCGCGCCCAGCAGCGCGAACCCCAGTGCGAAGAGCACTTCCCAGCTCACTCCACGATCGATCGGCGACGCGTAGACACGGCGCGCCGCGCGTCCCTCGCCGTCTCCGGTCTTCGCGGTTCGCTCCCACGCTCCCGGCTGGCCGCGCAGCCCCGCGATCACCGCGCCCGTGTTGTTCACCACCAGCCCCGCCCCGACCCACAGTGCGGCGCACACGTCGCCGATCGTCCGCACGCCGCGCGAGCCGCGCACAACCTGCCCGCCCACCAGGAAGAGCAGGATGGGGAGAACGCCCACGGCAATGGTCGCGACGTCGAAGGCGAACGCGATTCCGGGGGAGACGAGGGGCGGCGCGAGTAGGACGGAAGGCAGCAGCGCCGCGGAGAGGAGGAGCAGCGGGTACGCGAGGTTCGACGTCAGGTGAAGCACGGCCTCGAGCTTGACGGCCGGGGACAGGTCGGACCGGACGAGGCGCGGCAGGATCTTGCGCGCCGTCTGGATCGAGCCCTGCGCCCACCGTCGTTGCTGCGACTTGAACGCGAGAACGTCCGCCGGCAACTCGGCAGGCACCTCGATCGCCGAAGCGCAGCGAAAACTCCAGCCCCGCAACTGGGCCCGATAGCTCAGGTCGAGGTCTTCGGTCAGCGTGTCGGCCGACCAGCGTCCGGCGTCGACGATGCACTCGCGCCGCCACATGCCGGCGGTGCCGTTGAAATTGAAGAACAGTCCCGCGGCCATGCGCGCCTCGTGTTCGAGGCCGAAGTGAGCGTCGAGCAGCACGGCCTGCCCGGCGGTCAACGGCGATCGATCCCGATTGAGGTGGCTCCAGCGCGCCTGCACCATGCCCACCCGCGGGCCGGTGAAGTGCGGCACCATCCGCTCGAGGAAATCCGGCGCTGGCACGAAGTCGGCGTCGAAGATCGCGATCAACTCGCCCGTCGCCGCGTCGAGTCCGGCTGCCAGCGCCCCGGCCTTGTAGCCCTCGCGCGAGCCGCGGGTACGGACCGCGATGTCGATGCCGCGTGCCTGCCACGCGCGCACCCGGTCGGTGACGCGTCGTCGGGTGTCGTCCGTGGAATCGTCGAGGACCTGGATCTGCAGTCGGTCCGCCGGATACGCCAGCCCCGCGACCGCGTCGATCAGGCGCTCGGCCACGGCGCTCTCGTTGTACAGCGGAAGCTGCACCGTGACCCGGGGCCAGGTCGCCGGCCGGGGTGGATACGCTTGCGCGATCCACCCGGCTCGCCGGCAGCGGAACAGCGTCACGACGCGATGCAGTGCGTAGACGGCGAGAAGGCCCTGCACCACGGCGAACGCCATGATCGCGATCGTCCACGGCCAGCCGAGTTGGGTGGCGCCATCCGGGATGCTCATCTCGACCTCCAACCTGGCACGCGCGACCTCACGGCCCCGCGACCGCCTCGACCGGGGGCACACTGAACGGGGAGATGCGACCCGCACTGTCGACGGCCGCGATCTCGAAGTCGTAGGCGACTCCGCCGATCAAACCACCGATCCGGGCGGGGCTGCCGCTCGCCTGGCGAAACTCCGGCGGCAGGTTTGTGTCGAGTCGCCGGACTCGCACCTCGAAGAATGCGAGGTCCGGTTCGCCGCCCGCCTGGAACTCGAGGAGCACTCCGCCGCCCGCCGTCACCGCCGTGACGGCAACGGGCGCCGCCGGGGCGGTGCGATCGCCGCGCACCGGGGCCGCTTCGACCGGCACGCTGCTCACGCCTGCGCCCGTGACGGCGCGCACGCGGTAGACGTAGCGCACATCGTCGACGATGTCGTCGTCGAAGTACGCCGTGTCCGCGCGCGCATCGGCTTCCAGCTGCGAGAAGACGCTCGTCGTCGTGACCCGGCGCTCGACGAACCATCCGTCCACCACGAGGCGGTCCTCGGCCGTAGCCCTCCAGCGGACCACCAGCCGCCCGATCGGATCGGCCTGCACTTCGAGATCGCGCGGCACGGGGATTGCGGTGCTGGAATCGAACGGCGCGACGGGGGTCGCGGAGTGGCCGCACCCGAGGCATGCCACGAGCCCCATGGCGAATGGAATCAGTCGCCGCCCGCCGCTCATCGAATCCTCGCAATGCCGAGTTTCCATTTCCACCCCGCGGGCATGTTGCGTCCGTCGAGCGAGCGCCAGCCCTGGACCGCGAGTCGCCACGCGGGATCCGGAAAGTACGTCGCCCCCGGCCCGACCTGCAGCACGCTCGAACTCGCCCGCGCCGGATCGAAACTCCCCGCGCCGCCCACGGCGCCCACGCCGGCGTCGCCGCCACGGCCGAGCAGTCCGTTGCCGCGAAGGTCGACGATGAGGGACCACCGCCGGCCGAGGTTCGCGCCGCCCTGCACGGCATACGGCCATTCGGTGACGGCGGGACCGCCGCGAGCGCGGAGGCCGACTTCCGCCTGCGCCCAACCCCGCCCGGAGCCGACGCCACCGTGCCACTGGAACGCCCCGTCGACGAATCCGGATCCCAGCGCGGGGTACTCCGACTCGTCGTAGAAGAGGGGAAGCCGCGTCTCGACCGAGAGCGCCCAGGCGAGGGGGCCGGCGCGAAACCCGCGCTTCAGCAGGAGCCGCAGGTCGGCGGGACCCGAGGTCGAGAAGATCGTCGCGGGTTCGAGCACGCGGGCGCGCCTGAGGAGGACGTCCCCCTCGATGCCGAAACGCCCGCCGAGGCCGTACTCGGCGAACAGGGCGAGTGCATCGTCGCGGTACGTGGTCGGGCGATCGACGTCGGCCAGCCGTCGGTAGGGTACGAGCGCGCCGTCCGCGTCATAGGTTTCGTCGGTCGAAGCGTGGAGGAACGAGGCCTCGATGTACGAGTGGCCGCGAGCGGGAACCCAGCCCCCGCCGGCGACGGCCGCGCGGGGAACACCGAGGAGTGCGAAGGAAAGGATTGCGAGCCGGGCGACTCGCCCGGTCATGGCGTCGTTTGCGCCGGCGGCACGGGGCCGAAGCCGCTGTCGATCCGTTCGTAGGTCGTGATGTTGATGTTCGTCGTGCCGGGGCCGTGCGGGTAGTCGCGAGCGACGAAGCCCTGGCCGCGAGCGAACCAGATTCCCTTCAGCGGATCGAGGATCGGGCGATCGCGGCGGCCGCCGCGCGCGGCGGCGAGGGCCGGCTCGTCGAGGCCGAACTTGGCGCGGTTCAGCGCGACGATCGCGAAGGCCACGATGCGG
>JBKJNH010000219.1:0-2592 GCA_046596055.1 Candidatus Eiseniibacteriota bacterium | reverse complement strand
CTTCGTTCGAGCGCGCGGGCGCAGCGGACTTCCGTGCCCTGCTCGACCTCGATGCGGCCGAGATCTACCTGCGGCTGGGCCGGCCCGCGGACGCGCTGGTGGCAGCGGATCGCGCGTCGGCGCGCAGCGAGGCACTTGGCCTGCGCACGGAGGCCGCCCGGGCACTCCTCTTCGGCGCCGTGGCCCGGGCCGCCCGCGGCGAGGTGGCGGCCGCCCGGTCCGGCCTGACCGCGGCGGCGCGGGCGTTTCGTCGCGCTGGTCACGCCACCGGGGCCGGCATCGCCGACCTGGCGCGGGCCGAGATCGATCTCGCGGGCGGACGCGCGGTTGCAGCCGCGCAGCGGGCACGCCGTGCGGCGGGCGAGTTTGCCCGCGAGGGCGATGATGAACGTGAGGGCATGGCGTGGGTCGCGGTGGGTCGCGCCGAGCTCGCCCGCTCCCGCGCACGCCCGGGCCACGCCGTCGGCGCGTCGGCCGTGGCCCGCGCCCGGGCCTGCGCGCGCGGGGCCGGCTCGTCCTTCCTCTCCTTTCGCGTGGCCTGTCTCGAGGGCGACTTCGCGTTCGGCGGGGGCGACCTGGCTGCGGCGCGGCGCGCCTACTTGCGTGCGGCGCGGCTCTCCGAGTCGACCGCCGCCCGCGTGCGCGGCGAGATGGTTCGCGCCACCGACTGGTCGGCATGGGAGGACGCCTACCCTCGGCTCGTCGCCGTCGAGTACGCGACGGGCCGCACGCCGGCGTTGTTCCGCGCGCTCGAGCGGGGGCGCGCCTCCGCGTTCGAGCGCGTCGCGGCGTCGTTGCCGAAGCTTCGCCGCGGGCGGGACGATGCGCAGTCGAGGCTCGAGCGTCGTCTTGAGTCGATCGCATTGCGGCTCGAAGCGCGGGGTCGAGGCCGTGCGCCGTTCGCCGCGTCAGCGCCTCCGAGCGGCCCCGTCCAGGAAGAGCGCCGCGCCGTCGCGCGCGAACTTGAACGTCTGGATCGCCTGAGCGCCCCGCGCGCCCGCGCGGCCGCGGGGGCCTGCCTCGATCTCACGACGACGCGTTGCGCCCTGCCTCGAGGAACGCTCGCCCTCGAGTGGTTCTCGACGGCGCGCGGACCCGCGGTTCTCGCCATTGGCACGCACGGCGCCCGCACTTTCGCGCCCCGCGCGCGCGATGCGGAGGTCACGCACTGGATTGAGGAGATGCGCTATTACGCTCGCGCCGGCGCGGCCGGTGATCCCTCGGCGGGCCGGGCACTCGGCGATGTGATCGTCCAGGCCCGCAGCCGCCTGCTCGACGACGTCCTCGCCTGGGCCCAAGCCGACGGAGGAGCGGTCGAGTCTCTGGTGGTCGTCCCTGACGGCGCACTGGCCGGACTGCCGTGGCCCGCACTGTCGCCGGTCCCGGTCGCGGTCCTGCCGACACTCGCCGCGCTCCGTCGGCCGGCGCGATCGAGGCACCGTCGTGCGGTCCTGCTGGTTGGCCTGGGGGGGGACGACCTCCCCGAAGTGCAGGCCGAGATCGAGGACTTGAGTCGCCTCGTCCCGGCGGCGCGGGTGCTGACGGGCGCGGATGCCACCGTCGCCCGCCTGCGCCGGGCGGTCGTCGACGTCGATTGGCTGCACATTGCAGGGCACGGTCACGCCGATATCGATCGACCCATCCTCTCGGGAGTGCGCCTCGCCGACCGCTGGGCGCACGTCCCGGATTTTGCCCCCGCAGGACGCGCCCCGCGCGTGGTGGTCCTTGCCGCCTGCCGGACGGGGGAGCTGGTGGGCGGATTTCGCAACCAGTGGCAGGGACTGCCGGGCGGACTCCTGCGCGCGGGGGCCGAGGCCGTGCTGGCCAGCCTCTGGGAGGTTGCAGACGCGCCGGCGCGGGCCGTGAGCGTGGCGCTCATGCGCGCCCTGCGCGAGGGAGCGCCCCTGGGTGAAGCGTTGCGAACTGCCCGCACAGGTACCCAGGCGGACCCGGATCAATCCTGGAACGCCTGGACCTGGGGGCTTTTCGGCCGCCTCGACGTCCGCTTTCCAGGGGTTCGCCCGGGGCGCCGCGCGTCCTTCCGCGCGCCGCTCGAGGGGATGCCCGCGGCAATGGATTCCCTCCCGTGGTAAAATCTTCATACTCGTGTCGCTCGTCTCGGACTGAACCGGAGGCCCGCTCGTGATCTGTCATTCCGCCCGCACCGCAATCCTGGTCGCAGCCTGCTCGTTGAGCGCGGTCCTGCCGCTCGGTTGCGCACCAGGGACCGCGCCTGAGCCGGCGGCCGTGCGGGCCCGTGGCCCTTACCCGACGATCGCGCGCGAGGTTCTCGGGGGTGCGACGGTTGCCGTCGAGTACGATCCGTCCGTCGTGATCTGGTGGGCTTCCCCGGACTGTAACGAAGATGCGCTCGAAGCCGAATACGGACTCGACCTCGAGAACGAGCTCGGCATCGCTCGAGTATGTGGGCTACCCGCCGGGGAGACCGTGGCTTCGCTCCTGACCCGGATGGCGAGCGATCCAAGGGTCGTCTGGGCCGAGCCGAACCTGATCGGCGAGAGCGCGGAATCGCGTGGTCACTCGTTCGCTTTCGATGACGGCTCCGATTTCGGCTCCGCCATCGTCGACCAG
>JBKJNH010000085.1:0-11645 GCA_046596055.1 Candidatus Eiseniibacteriota bacterium | reverse complement strand
TTGAGGCGCTGGTCGAAGAAGAACCCCGTCTTCTGGCCCGCCAGCGGATCCACGGCGTAGCGCAATCCATCGACGTCGATCGTGACCGGCGGCTCGAACGAGCCGTGCCAGATCGAGGTCTCGAGCGGCAGGCCCTCGAGCGTGCGCAGGGGCACGTCGTTCTTGAGCACGATGGCGCGCGGCTTGTACGTCTCGAGGAGGGCCTCGAGGATCCAGTCGCGGCGCGCTTCGATTCCGAGCGTGCTGATCTGGACGACGAGCACGTCATCGTAGCGATCGACCGTCAGGCCGGGAACGAAGTCTCCCTCGCTCGACACCACGCGCAACGCGGTGGCGCCCGGGAACAACTCTTCGCGATACGCTGCGGCCCGCGCGATCCGCCGCTTGAAGAACGAAGCGTCGATCGGATCCCGGCTGCGCGTGAGCAGCCGGACTGCAATCAGCGAGTGCCGATTGAGGTAGCCGCGGCCCAGGTAGGCGCCGCGCGAGTCGACGACGTCGACCGTGGCACCGCCCTCGGGCTCGCCGTCGACGGTGTCGATCTCGTTCGAGAAGATCCAGGGGTGGCCGGCGCGGATGCGTCGGTCCTGGTTCTTCTTCAGGCGCAGCGTGGGGTAGTCGACGGCGGTGGTGCTCATGGCGTGCCTTCCGGCAAGAGCCCGCGAATCAGAGCGGGCGATTCGGGTCGGGTGCGGCGAGCTTGCCCTGCGAGACCAGCGTCCAGCCCCACATGCGGTAAGTCAGGCGCGCGGCGGTGAAGTCCGAGCGCACCTGCCCTCCGATCGGCATGAGTTCCATGATGTCGAAGCCGACGATCCGCTTCTTGCGCGCGACCTGGGCGACGACTTCGGTGAGCTCGTACCAGTCGAGACCGCCGGGCTCGGGCGTGCCCACGCCGGGCAGCGTGGCCGGGTCGAACGCGTCGAGGTCGACGGTGATGTAGACGTCGTCGCTGAGCGAATCGACGATCGGCGCGTAGTCGCCACGCATCGCCTTCGTCTTCCGCGCGCTGAACATGGGCCACTTGTTGGCGCCGATGAGCTCGGCCTCCTCCTCGGAGATCGAGCGGATGCCCACCTGCGTGGCGGGCACCATCTCGCGCACGCGGCGCATGACGCAGCCGTGGCTCCACGGCGTTCCGTTCAGTTCCTGGCGCAGGTCGCCGTGGGCGTCGAACTGGAGCACCGACAGCTTCGGGAACTTCTTCGCGTAGGCGCGCACGGGGCCGCTGGTGAGCGAGTGCTCCCCGCCCAGCGTGATCATGCACTTGTCCTGCTCGAGGCCCCACTCGACGGCAGTGGTGACGCGATCGATCGTGGTCTTGGCGTCGGACTGCACCTCGAGGTCGGGCAGAGTGTGGATGCCGTGCTCGTAGAACGCGCCGAGCTCCTCGTCGTACAGCTCCATCGACTGCGACGCGGTGATGATCGCGCGCGGGCCCAGGCGCGAGCCGGCCATGTAGGAGACGGTGCCGTCGTAGGGCACGGGCAGGATGACCGCGTGCGCGGTCTCGAGATTCGTGAACTCCTCGGGCAGGCCACCGAAGGTGAAGTCCACCGTGTGGGGGGGGCGGTTCGTCGTGGTGCGGGTCATGGCGTCGCTCCTTCCGGCCCGAGGCTCCTTAAATGACGACGGCGCGAGGAGGACGCGCCTCCCCGCGCCGGGTCCCGGCGGGATCGATCGTGCCTCTCGAGGCGACTACTCGTCGTCTTCCTCGAGTTCGTCCTCGTCCAGATCGTCGTCATCTTCGTCTTCGTCGAAATCGTCGGCGTCGTCGTCGTCATCGTCGTCGTCCTCGTCTTCGTCGAGATCGTCGATGAATTCTTCGTCGGCGTCGTCTTCGTCGCTCCCCATCATGAGGACGAGGGCTTCGTCTGCCGGTGACAGTTCGAGGAGTTCCATAGCGCACCCTGCCTGTGGTGTGGTCCGACGCGACGCCGGACGGGTTCGGACGGGACGGCACTGCAAACCGGCGGCAGTATACGATCCGATTCGGACCGGTCAACGGCTTTTCCAAAGCGAAAACGCCGGCCCGAAGGCACGGCGTCCGGACGACGGGAATGGCGGGGTTGACGGGACTCGAACCCGCGACCTCCTGCGTGACAGGCAGGCGTTCTAACCAACTGAACTACAACCCCTCCAGCAGTACGGGGGCCAAGGGGCCCCCGCGTGCCTGCGCAGAATAGCGGGGTCCTTTGCGCCCCGTCAAGGGTCCGCTGGACGAGGTCCGGGGGCCGCCCCTATCCTGCCCCCATGAGCGATCCCACGTCGTCGGAGTACCGCCCCCGGGAGTTCTGGCAGGAGCGCCTGTCCGAGAACTTCGACCTGCGCGGCACCGGGCATCCGGGCCTCTCGGCCGAGTACAACCGCCTGTGCTACGCCCTCCGCGCCGTGGTCCTCGACCGCCTGTGCGCCGCCCACCACGTCCGGATCGCAGGACGGAACGTCCTCGACGGTGGGTGCGGCAGCGGCTTCTTCGTCGAGCACTTCCTGGAACGTGGGGGCGCCGTCACCGGGGTGGACCTGACCGACGTCTCGGCGCGCGAGCTGGCAAGGAAGTTCCCCACGGCGCACTTCGAGGTGGGCGACCTGTCGGAGTGGCGGCCGCAGACCAAGTACGACATCGTCTCGTGTTTCGACGTGCTGTTCCACATCACCGACGACGAGAAGTGGGATCGCGCGCTCACCAACCTCACCGACGCGGTGAAGCCCGGCGGCTACTTCGTGTTCACCGAGATGTTCCTGCCCGGAAAGCGGCGCGACGCTGCTCACAACGTCGCGCGCGGCTGGGACGCCTACCGCCCCGGGCTGATGGCGCGCGGCTTGTCCGTGCTCGACGACGCACCGACGCACCACCTGATGAACAACGAGCTGGGTCCGTTCCGCTTCCTGAACCGCTTCCCGCAGCTCCTGTTCCGCTGGGACCTGGCGCTCCTCACGATCGGGGCGTTCGCGAACCGTCCGGCGAACCGGATGATCCTGTGTCGACGACCGGATGGCGCACCGGAAGCTGTCTGAGCCATCCTGCCAGCGAAGCTGGCAGCGGTTCTAAAGCAAGTCGCGCAAGGACCTCCGGATCTGCCCCGGTCTCGGCCAAACGTGCAAACACCAGCTCCGCCTTCGCCGTCCGACCGAGAAGCGTGTAGGCCACGGCCCACACCTCGAGCGCGGCGAGCGGGATTCCTCGCCACTCCCCCGCCACGAGCGTCGGCATGCGCGCGATCGCACCGTTCTCGACCACGAACGCGAAGTCGAGGATCAGCTCGACCTGGGCGTCATGCAACACCAGCTTCGAGTCGGCGTGCACCCCCGAGGAACCGACGAACCGTGGGGCGAGGTCGGCGACCAGCGGCTCGATCGCGGCGCGTGTGCCCTCGACGGTGACGTCCCAGTCGCCGACGTGATCGACGAGGCCGTGCGCGTACAGGAGCCCGCTCGCGCCGAGCGCGGACTGAACACCGCCTGCCGTCAGGCGGCGCGAGACATCTTCGAGCAACCCGAACGGGGGCGTGGGAGCGCCCGCCGTCATAGCCGCACCAAGTCCACGCCGGTGTAATAGAACCGGAGGATCGCGTGGTAGTCGCGGCCGGCGCGGGATTGCGCCAGCGCTCCGACCTGGCACATCCCGGCGCCGTGGCCGTTCCCGCCGCCCGAGACGATCAGTTCGGTGATGCGGCCGCGCTTGTCCTTCTTCACCGCGACCTTGAACAGGCTCGAGCGCAGGATCCCTCCACCGGCCGACGCCGGACGGCGCAGAACCCAGCGCGTGCGGTCGGCGAACACGACGATGGTCCCCTTGTCGGTGACGAAGGAGAGCTCGCGCACGCGCCCGCTCGGCGTGCGCGACGCGACGCGCACGTCACGCAGCTCCTTCCAGCCGCCGCGGGGCGGCGCGATGCCGCTCTGCTCGGGACCGTACTTGTTGAGCAGGGACAACACTTGCGCCCCGGTCCAGCGCTCGACCCAGCGGAAGTGCTTCGACGACTTGCACCACGCGTCGTTGACGTCCCGGTCCTCCACCTGCCGCAGCCACGGGAACGGAGGATCGGGCCACACGTCCTCGACGTTCACGGTCGCGCCCCCGCAGGTCGAGTGGTAGTTGGCGCGGATGTAGGCACCGGAGTGCAGCGCGACGACGTCCTCCGTCTCGCGCACGGCGCGGTCGGTGATGGGCCCCTCTTCGACCGTGCCGCCATACACCTGATCCTCCACGGAGTCGTAGAGGTCGAAGCCCTCGGCCGCCCTGCGGCCGACATAAGAGAGCGTGTACGTGCGCGCCGCGACCGCCTGCGCCTTCCCGGCTTCGAGCGTCGCCGCGTCGAGCCGGCCGATCTCGTGCGGGAGCACGCCGCGCAGGTACGATTGCACGCTCACGCGATTGACGCCGATCAGCCTGCCCCGCGGACCGACGAACACCTTGGCGCCTCCGCGGTAGCGTTTGCCGCGGATCATCACCGCCTCGCTGCCCGGCCCGCCGAGGAAGAGCGTGTCGCCTGCGGCGAGCACCGCACCGTCGCCACGCGCCCGGCCCGCGCCGTCGGCCGGCGCGAACCGCACCACGCCACGCTCGCGCCAGACGAGGAGCGCATCCCCCGCGGCCAGCTCGCGTGGGGCATCGTCGGCCGGTTCGCCCGGGGCGATGCGCACGGGCTCGGACTGCTCGGCGCGCACGACCACCGATTCGACGTCGACGGCGACGCCAACGTCGAGCCATGAAAATCGGCCGCCTGCGATCGGTTGGGCTTTGCCGGGAGCGTCCGCCCACACTGCGAGCGGGCACAATGCCGCGAGCAGGAGGCCCGCAAGCCCCAGGCGCACTCTCGCCTTGAACGACATCATCATTCAAACTCCCGGGCCACGGGCCCCAGCGTGACCGATCCGAGGACGACCGGGCCACTTGCCCCGGTCACGTCCGGCAGGCTGCCGGGGCGCCCCTGCAGCGACTCGTAGGCGAGCACCGCGAACGCGGCGGCCTCCTTGGCCGCAACGTCGAGGCCCAGCTCGTCGGTGGTCTTGAGCTCGATCGGATCGAGAGCCGCCGCGAGCGCGGCCATGAGAACCGGGTTGAGCGTGCCCCCGCCGCTGGCATACACGTGCGTCAATTCCATGGCAGGCGTGACGAACGCCTCGATCGATTGCGCGACGGCGGCGGCCGACAGCACCGCCGCGGTCACGAGCAGGTCGGACTCGCCGAGATTGCGCGCCTTTGCCTCGGCGAACCAGCGGTCGAGGAACGCCGCGCCGAAGCGCTCGCGCCCCGTCGAGCGCGGCGGCACCTGGCGGAAGAACGGATCGGTCAGCGCCTCGGCCAGCAGCGCCTCGTCGATCGCTCCACCCTCGGCTCGCGCGCCGTCCTCGTCGTACGCGAGCTTGCCGCCACTCGATCGCCGGACGATGCCGTCGAGCAGCATGTTCGCCGGGCCGGTGTCGAATGCGATCACGTCGCGGGGCTCGGCCCCGGCGGGCATGGCCGTCAGGTTGGCGATCCCGCCCAGGTTCAAGAGTGCGCGCGGCACATGCGCGCTCACGAACATGAGCCAGTCGACGAGCGGCACCAGCGGTGCGCCCTCGCCCCCGGCCGCGACGTCGGCGCTGCGGAAGTCGTGGACGACGCGAATGCGTGTGCGCTCGGCCAGGATTGCCGCCGAGCCGATCTGCCACGTCAGGCCGACCCCCCGTGCGGAGGCGTCGCGCGGTCCACGGTGGAAGATCGTCTGCCCGTGAAAGCCGATCGCCGAGACCTGTTGCGGATCGACGTCGGCATCGGCCAGCAGGTCGAGCACCGCGGCGGCGTGCACCTCGGCGATGGCGGCGTCGAGGGCGGCGAACTCGGCCGCGGGCCACGCCGCTCCGCCGGCCGCCGCGAGGATGCGCTCGCGCAGCGCGCGCTCAAGCGGGAAGGAACGATGCGCGCGCAGCTTCCACGCCAGCTCGGGCGGCGCGCCACGCAGCGACAGCAGCGCGGCCTCGATGCCGTCGGCCGACGTGCCGCACATGAGCCCGACGACGAGCTCGCTGCGACCTTCGCGACTCGCCCGGGCGCCGGCCGGCGCGCGCGGGCTCATCCCTTCTCCGCCCCGGCGGTCATGCCCTCGAGGATCTGACGCTGGAACAGCAGGAACGCCGCCAGCATGGGCAGCACCGACACGGTCGATCCGGCCATCAGGAGCCCCCAGTCGGTCGCATGCTCGCCCTGCGCGAACAGCGCGAGGCCCACCGGCAACGTGCGCAGCGCGTCGGAGTTGGTGAAGATGAGCGGGAACAGGAACGAGTTCCAGTTGAGCAGGAAGCCGTTGATCGCGACGACCGCGAGCGCCGGACGCAGGAGCGGCAGGACGATCGTGGCGAAGATGCGAAGTTCCGACGCGCCGTCGACACGCGCCGCGTCCTCGAGCTCGGCCGGCAGCGAGAGCACGTACTGGCGGACCAGGAAGATGGAGAACGCGTCGACGAAGAACGGCAGGATGAGCGCCGCGTACGTGTCGAGCCAGCCGAGCTTCGCCAGCACCAGGTACAGCGGGATCATCAGCACCTGCTTGGGCACCATGAGGGTGGCGATCACGCCCCACGTCAGCGCGCGATTCCCCGGAAAGCGCTTGCGCGCCAGCGCGTATCCCACCATCGCGCCGGTGAGGACGTTGCCGAACACGACCGCCAGCGCGACGACGATCGAGTTGAAGAGATAGCGCGGAAACGCGCCGGCCGCGAGCAGCTCCCGGTAATGCACGAGATCGAACTTCGCCTCGCCCAGTCGTGTCGCATCGAGCTGCCCGCCGGAGCCGGGCTGCAGCGACAGGAAGATCATCCACGCGAACGGCACGAGCATCGTGGCCAGTGCCGGGATCAGGAGCCACGGCACGAAGCCGGGCACGCCCCCGATGACATCGTGGCGCCGGCCGGTCGCGTGCGCTCTCACGACTTCGGCCCCTCGAGCTTCAGCCACTTCACCTGCATCCACGCAAGCACCAACGTGAGGGCGAAGAGGAGGTACGCGATCGACGAGGCGTAGCCGAGCCGGAATTTGTAGAACGCCTGCTCATAGAGGTAGAACACCGACGTCAGCGTCGACTGCAGCGGCCCGCCGCGCGTCATGACGAACACCTCGGTGAAGATCTGGAGGCTGCGGATGCTGTTGACCACGAGGACGAACAGGAACGTCGGCGCGAGCAGCGGCAGCGTGATGTGCCAGAAGCGCTCGGTGCGGCTGGCGCCCTCCAGGGCCGCGGCCTCGTGCAGCTCGACCGGGATGCCCTTGAGTCCGGCGAGAAAGATGATCATGTAGTAGCCCGACGCCGCCCACACGTCCATGGCCATGATCGACGGCAGCGCCGTCCGCTCGTCGAGGAGCCACTGCGGAGGCGTGCCGCCGAGCGCGCGCACGAGCCATGACAGCGGGCCCTCGGGCGAGTACAGGCCCTTCCACACGAGGCTGATCACCACCACCGAGACGACCGTCGGCAGGAAGAAGCCCGCGCGATACAGGTCGCGACCGCGAAACGCGCCGTCGAGCGCGAGCGCGAGCAGCAGCGCGAGGCCGGTCGTGAAGGGGATGGTGCCGAAGACGAAGAGGAGCGTGTTGCCGAGCGCCTTCCAGAACAGCGGATCGCGCAGGGCCTCGGCGTAATTGTCGAGCCCCAGGAAGCGCGCCGAGTCCGGCGACAGCGGCGAGTAGTCGAAGAACGAGAGGACGAACGAGAATCCGAACGGGTAGACGCCGAAGAACAGCAGCGCGATGATCCACGGCGCGAGGAGGATCCAGGTCGACGCCTCGACTTTGCGAGGCTTGCGCCGCACCGCCGCCGGCGCGCTCACTTCGCCCGTGCCGCCTTCGCCAGCGCGTCGATCTTCGCACTCGCCGCGGTCACGGCCTGCGCGGCGGTCACCTTTCCGTAGAGGGCCTTCTCGACCTCGTCCTCGATCGCGGCCTCCATGTCGAGCCACTTCGGGTGGTTCGGCGTGGGAACGGCGGTGGCGAGCTGCTCGAGCAGCGCCCGCTGGTTCGGATCGCTCGCGTAGAACGGATCGTCGATCGAGCCGACGGCCGCCGGCTGGACGGCTTGATTCACTCGAGCGACGGCGAGAGAGGGTTCTCGCGACGACAGATAGCGCGCCAGCCGCCACGCTCCCGCCTGGTTCTTCGACTTCGCGAACGACACCAGCAGCTCTCCGCCGAGGAACGACGCCGACGTTCCGCGATCGAGCGTCGGCGGCGGGATGCGCGACACGGCGAAGCGCAGCGCCGGCGCCTGCTTCGGCGCCTTGCGCAGGATCCACGAGCCCGAGATCGTCGCTCCCACCTTGCCCGCCAGAAACGCGTCGTCGATCTGTTCCTGCCGGTCGACGCGGCCCAGCTTTGCGAGCGCCAGATACTGCGTCAGGCCCTCGACGTTCGCCGGCGAGTCGAACGCGCTCGCCGTGCCGTCGGGCGTGAGCAGGCTGCCGCCGGCACCCCAGGCGAAGGGCATGAACTTCTTGAACAGCACGTAGCGCTCGCCGGCGTTCGCGCCCCAGCCGGCGACGCCGTCGCCGAGCGCGTTGACCTTGCGCGCCGCGTCGGTCAGCTCGAGCCACGTCGCGGGGCCGCGCATCGTGTCGATGCCGGCGCGGGCGAAGAGCTCCTTGTTCCAGAACAGCGCGCGCGTGCCGACGAGCCACGGCAGGCCGTACGTCTTCCCGCCGACGCGCGCCATGTCCCAGCCGGTGAGCGAGGATTCGAGCGCGGCGGCCGAGTCGCTCCAGTCGGCGAGTGCGCCGCCGTGCGCGAAGCCCGGAAACCACGTCGAGCCCAGCTCGCACAGGTCGGGCGCGTTGCCTGCGGCGACGGCGGCCGTGATCTTCTCGAGGCCGCTCTGCCAGGTGAGCTGCTCCATCTTCACTTCGATATCCGGGTTCTGCTTCATGAACTCGTCGAGGACGGGCTGCACCTGGTCGGTCGGGAAGAACTGCCAGAAAACAACGATGGTTCGGCCGGCTTTATCGGCCGAACCACTCGAACCACAGCCGGCGGCGGCGAACACGGAGCACGCAAGAACGACCGCAAGCAGTGCGACACGACGAGCAAGCATCACGAAGCCCCCCCTTCACCCTGGATCGCCCCGCGCACGAATCCGTTGGCGCGTTCGATGCGCGCGCGGGCCTGGTCGGCCGGCACGTTCGCGAGCGTCATGACGACGGCCACCTTGACGCTGCCCTCGGCCTCGTCGAGTCGAATGCACGCCGCGTCGTAGTCGAGGCCGGTCACGGTCATCAGCGTGCGCCGGCCGCGCTCGACCAGCTTCTTGCTGGTCGCCTTCAGGTCGACCATCATGTTCTCGTAGAGCTTGCCCAGGCGCACCATCGTCGCGGTGGTCAGCATGTTGAGGACAAGCTTCTGCGCGGTGCCGGCCTTCATGCGCGTCGAGCCCATCACGGCTTCGGGTCCGACGACCGCGCAGATCGCGACGTCGACCGGCTGCGTCACCTCGGCGCGCGGCGTGCACGTGACCAATGCGGTGCGCGCGCCAAGCGCGCGCGCCTCGGCCAGCGCCCCGACGACGAACGGCGTGCGCCGCGAGGCCGCAATCCCGACGACCAAGTCCTTGGGGTCCACGCGCGCGCGGCGCATCTGCTCGGCGCCGTCGTCGGCCTTGTCCTCGGCGCCCTCGACGGCCTGCAGCAAGGCGCCGTAACCACCCGCGATGATCCCCTGCACCCACTCCGGGGGCGTGCCGAACGTGGGCGGACACTCCGACGCGTCGAGCACGCCCAGGCGGCCGCTCGTTCCGGCGCCGACGTACAGGATGCGCCCGCCCGCGGAGAGCGACGCGACGGCGATCTCGACGGCCGCCGCGATGTGCGCGATCTCGCCGCGGACGACGTCCGCCACGGTGCGATCCTCGTCGTTGATGCGGGTGAGCACGTCGACCGTGGACAGGCGGTCCAGGTCCATGGTGCGGGGATTGCGCTGCTCGGTCGCCAGACGCGCGATCTCGTCGAACGTCGCGCGGTCGGGCGCGGTCTTGTGCGGCTCGGAAGAGGAAGTGCGATCCGTCGCGCTCATCGCACGCAATGTGACAGACGGGGCGCACGCGGGCAAGGCCCGGAGCGCATTCAGCGCACGGCGTCGACCGGAACCGCGGCGCGCTCGGCCGCCTTCCGCTTCGCGCTGCGCCGCTCGCCCGAGACCGTGAGCGCAACCTGGACCGCGACGCCGGCGAGTGTCCCCACGGGCCCCGCATAGCTCAGCGCGAGCGTCGCCAGGAATCCCAGCGCCGAGCCGCCGAGCGCGGACCAGTACGAGCCCTTCGAGCCGTTCCCGAGATGCGCCCCGGCCGGCATCAGGAACACCTCGCCGACGGTCGCGCCCAGCACCACCGCGGCGATGTCCGCGTAGTCGTCACTGTTGAAGTCGTCGCCGAACAGGGCGAGCGCGAGACCGCCTCCGCCGTAGAGCCCGACCGCACCGCCGACGATCGCGCCGAGGATGGGACCGACAATCGTGAGGTGCTCGTCGGCCGGCGCGGGTGTCTGCGGCACGAGGGGCGGGATCGCTGCGTCGGATGCCGCAGGGACGGCTGCAGGGATCGAGTCGACGGGACTGGGGAAGGAGTCCGCAGCGGCCAGCTCGAACGGACGAACCTCGAGCGCTGCCACGGCCCCGGGCGCGAAGTCCGTGGCGAGGCGCACGGGGTCGAGCGACGAGTGGATCGCCGGCTGAGCGCCCGCATTCGCCGGAACGACCAGGCACAAGGCCACGAGCACCGCCCACCCTGCGAAGACCCCGCGCGTGATCATGGCAGCGAGTACAGCACCATGGCGGGCCCACCGCAACGCGTCTTTACAATGCCCGGCCCGCCCCCTAGCGTCGACCCATGCCCGAACTCCCCGAAGTCGAGACCGTCCGCCGCCATCTCGCGCAACACGTCGTGGGCCGCACCATCGCGTCCGTGTGGAGCTCGGGGAAGGCCCTGCGCCGCCCCGTGCCCGCCGCGCTCGTGCGCGGCGCGGCGGGCCGCACGATCGCGGACGTGCGTCGTCACGGCAAGTTCCTGATCCTCGACCTGGACGGCGGCGCGCGCATCGTCGGGCACCTGGGAATGACCGGTGCGTTCCTCTTCCGCCCGAAGGGCGCCGTTGCGCGCGATCGTCCCACCCACGTGCACGTCATCGTCGCGTTCGCCGACGGCGCCGAGCTCTGGTACGAGGACGCGCGCCGCTTCGGCCTGCTCGACTGGGTGGCCCCGGGCGCGACCGACGACGGCCTGGGTCCCACGGGCCGCGGCCTCGACCCGATGGTCGAGCGCCTCGACGCGGCGCGCATGAAGGCGCTGTTCGCGCGCTGCCGCGGGCCGGTGAAGCCGCTGTTGCTCGATCAGAAGCGGATCGCCGGCATCGGCAACATTTACGCCTGCGAAGCGCTGTTCCGCGCCGGTATCGGCCCGCGTCGCGGCATGCACACGCTCGACGCCACGGAACGCGCACGCCTGGCCGCCGCGATCCACGCCGTGCTCGATCGCGCGGTGGAGCATCGCGGAACCACCTTCTCGGACTTCCGCGACCTCGACGAACGCCCCGGCTCGTACGGCAGCGAACTGACGGTCTACGATCGCGAGGGCAAGGCGTGCGTGCGTTGCGGAGCGACGGTGAAGCGGATCGTCCAGGGCGGA
>JBKJNH010000035.1:0-2851 GCA_046596055.1 Candidatus Eiseniibacteriota bacterium | reverse complement strand
CCCTCGACGATCCGAGCGGCGACCTGGTGGCCGCGCGGCTGGTGGCTGCCGGACTCGAGCTGGTGGATCGGGCCTGGGTGTGGGACGAGCGTGTCGCGCTCGAGGCAGCGATGCGCGGCGCGATCGCTGTGCGCGGCGCCGACGTCGTCGTCGTCACCGGTGGTACCGGCCTGGCCCCGCGTGACGTGTCGCCCGAAGCCGCGCTCGCGGTCGGCGATCGCGAGCTGCCCGGCTTCGGCGAGCTCTTCCGCCTGCTCTCGTACTCCGAGGTGGGCGCCGCCGCACAACTGTCGCGCGCGCTGTGCGTCGCCGCTGGCACGAGCGTGATCTACGTCTTGCCCGGGTCCCCGGCCGCCTGCCGCCTGGCGCTCGAGCGCCTGATCGTTCCCGAAGTCCGTCACCTGCTCGGGCAGCTCCGTCGCCCGGCACAACCGCCGCCGTCGAGGACCCCATGATCAAGTCCGACAAGTGGATCGAACGCATGTGCCGGGAGAAGAAGATGATCGAGCCGTACGAGAACGCGCAGGTGCGCGAGGGCGTCATCTCGTACGGGATCTCGTCGTACGGCTACGACATCCGGATTGCCGACGAGTTCAAGATCTTCTCCAACCTGACCGGCGCGGTGGTCGACCCCAAGAACTTCGATTCTTCCTTGCTGTTCGATTTCAAGGGGCCGTCGTGCCTGATCCCGCCCAACTCGTTCGCCCTCGGGCGCACGGTCGAGTACTTCCGCATCCCGCGTAACGTGCTCACGATCTGTGTCGGGAAGTCGTCGTACGCGCGCTGCGGCATCATCACGAACGTGACGCCGTTCGAGCCCGAGTGGGAGGGCTACGCCACGCTCGAGATCTCGAACACGACGACGCTGCCGGCGCGGATCTACGCCAACGAGGGAATCGCGCAGTTGATCTTCTTCGAGTCCGACGAGGCGTGCGCCGTCTCCTACGCCGACAAGAAGGGCAAGTACCAGGCGCAGGTCGGGGTCACCCTCCCGCGGCTGTAGTCGTCGCGCCCTGCGCGAGTCCGGGCGGGACGCCCGCCCCCAGCCCGATCTGGACCAGCAGCTTCGCCGCCAGGCGCGACCAATCCTGTTGCTCCATCTCGGCGCGCCCGGCGACGCCCAGGCGGGCGCGCAGCGGCTCGTCGCCGAGCGCGCGCATCATCGCGAGCGCGAGGACCCAGGGGTGGCGGATCGGCACGACGAGCGCGGTCTTCCCGCTGCGCGCGAAGTCGCCGGTGCCGCTCGGGGTGCACACGACGCACGCCCCCGAGGCCATCGCCTCGGCCGCCGTGTTGCACCAGCCGGCGCGCTTCTCGGCGGCCACGAACACGTTGGTCTCGGCGTAGAGCGTCGCGAGTTCGTCGGCCGTGGGATTCAGCACGAAGCGCGTCTTCACTCCGGGCGCGAGCCCGTCGCGCGGATCCTGCTCGTTGCCCGGCCCCACGTGGTCGAAGAGAACCAGCTCGAGGTCGGGAAAGCGCATCGCTGCCAGGCGCGCCGCACTCACAACCAGGTCCGTGCCCTTGCGCGGCCGCGACCGCCGGCCGTAGGCGGTGACGATCCGGCGTGCCGGATCCCGTTGCCCGCGGTCGGGGCGGAAGAAGCCGACATCGACCGCTCCGGAGCCATCGAGTACGGGGCGGCGCGCGCGGCGCGCCAGTCGCCGGGCCAGCGCCGTCGAGACCGCGGCGAGCCCCAGGTTGCGATCGCGGATCGCGAGCGCCTCGCCGGGCTCGTTCTCGGCCGCGCAGTACCAGATGCGGCGGGTGGCGATCAGCGCTCGCAGCTCCGGCAGGAGCGTGGGCTGCGGAGTGAAGGCGACGTCGTGGCTCCCGGTCGAGAGCGCCGCGAAGGGGCGAATCCGACCCGGGAAGGGCAGCCACTCGGAGGGCGCGCCCTCGGGGGTATACAGTGCGACGTCATGCCCCCAGGAGTGCCAGACGGCCCCCAGGGACAGGTATCGCCGGATGCCACCGAAGACTCGAAGGTGGGGGAGGACGGCGCCGATCGAGTAACGTTCCATATTAGAACGCAGGTTCCATTTAGTAACGCCTCATTGTACTATTATGAAACATCACGTGTTTCGACGCTTGGGGCGTGGCCCCGGTCGAATCTGTAACACATGACTTCGCAATCATCTATCCGCTTTCCACCGGGCCGCTCAGGACTGGCATGCAGATTGCGCTGTGGAACCGTGTCCACCAGGCAGGGCGGTGCTCCCGCCCATCTCACCCTTGAAGGAGGATGCCCCCCATGACGATCCTGCGCTCGATTCCCGCTCGCAACCTGCTCGACGTCCACGGTGACGTCAATCGCCTGTTCGACGGGCTGCTTGCCCCCACGGTTCGTCCCGTCGACCCCGTCCAGCCGATGGCGGTCGACGTCCACGAGTCCGACAGTGGGTACACCCTGCAGTTCGACCTTCCGGGGATTCGTTCCGAGGACGTGAAGATCCGCATCCACGATGGCCAGCTCTCCGTCAGCGCCGAGCGGACCGCGAACCCGCCCGCCGGCGACGGCGTGCGCACGCACCGCAGCGAGCGCGTTCATGGCTCGTTCGCCCGCGCATTCACGCTGCGTCGCCCGGTCGACACCGAGGGGATCACCGCAGTCTCGCAGGACGGAGTGCTCACCGTGTTCGTGCCGCGCGCCGAAGAGGCGAAGCCACGTGAGATCCGGATCGACGTCGTGAAGTAAGGCGCCCCGGCGCCACCACACCATCGACCGCCCGCACGGTCCGGAGCACGAGGCTCCGGACCGCCGCGGTGCGGACATCGTCAGTTCAGGAAGGGGATCCACCATGGGCAAGGTCATTGGCATCGATCTGGGAACCACCAACTCGTGCGTCGC
>JBKJNH010000375.1:0-2665 GCA_046596055.1 Candidatus Eiseniibacteriota bacterium | reverse complement strand
GACTGGCGCCGGCCGAGGGCGCGGTCAGCGCCCCCGTGCTTGCACCCGCCGCGCCCGCTGCGCCCACCCCGCCTGCCGTTGGTGCCCCGTGCTGGGAGGCGCAACTCACCGCCACCTCCGATGCGACGCGGGCCGAACGCGTGCGCTCCGAGGCCGTCGCCCTGCTCGGCGTTCCGGTGCGCGTCGCAAGCAGCGGCGGCATGTACCGCGTGCGCGCCGGCGGCTGTCTCGACGCCGATGCCGCGCTCCGGCTGGCGGAGCGCGCGCGCACCGAGGGCTGGCCCGAGGCGTTCCGCAGCGAGGCCGCGCGATGAACCCGAGCGTCGTCGTCCTGTTCGAGGATGGCGCCCTTGGCGCGCTGTGGCCACTGGCCGCGACGCGCCCCGTGTGGGACCTGCGCATCGGCGGTCATACGCTCGCCGACAAGCTGAAGGCGCACTTTCCCGATGCGCAGTTCGCCTTCGTGGGACGGTCCGACGTGCTCGCCGCGTCCGCAGAGGAGCACGGGCCGCTGGCCGGCCTGGCGGACCTGCGCATCCAGGGAGACGTCCTCTGGGTGAACGGGCGCGCGCTCGCCGACCAGCGCTGGATCGACGAGATCCTCGGCCAGGAGGGCGGGCGCCGCTACACCTGCGGGTCTCGCGTTCTCGCCTTTGCCCATGCTGCCGGCCGTACCGCACAGGTCCTCCGCCAGCCTGCGCTGTGGACCGACGCCTCCGCGCGCAAGGTCGGCGACTTCATCGACGCGACGGTGGAAGCGCCGTTCATCGACGCGATCTGGGACGTGCTGCGGCACAACCATCACGAGCTCATGGTCGAGGGGGAGCTCGCCGTGCGCGCGGTACACGGCGCCGAGCTCTCGCCGCGCGAAAACCCGGCCCTGATGCCGGGTGCGCATCTCGTCTCTCCGGGGGCGATCGCGCTCCATCCGACGGCGCGCGTCTCGCCCGGCGCGGTGCTCGACGCGGGCAACGGCCCGATCGTCGTCGAGCGCGACGCGTTGATCGAGCCGCACTCTTACGTCGCGGGACCGTGCTGGATCGGCGCGGGCACGCACGTGCTGGGCGGCAAGCTGGGCGGGGGCGTGAGCCTGGGCCCGGTCTGCCGCGTCGCGGGCGAGATCGAGGAGTCGATCTTCCAAGGGTACGCCAACAAGCGGCATCACGGGTTCGTCGGGCACTCGATCGTGGGCGCGTGGACGAACCTGGGGGCGCTCACGACGACCAGCGACCTCAAGAACAACTACGGCCCCGTGCGCGTCTCGATCGGAGGGCGGGTGCACGACACGGGCGAGTGGAAGGTCGGCGCGTTCCTCGGCGACCACGTGAAGACCGCGATCGGCACGCTGCTCACCACCGGCGCGGTGGTCGGACCGGCGACCAACCTGATGGGCGGCGCCGTGACCAGCCCGAAGGAACTGCCGGCGTTCGCCTGGTGGGATGGCACGAGCATCGCGGCCTACGACGTGGAGAAGTTCGTGACGACGGCGCGCATCGTCTGCTCCCGCCGCAGCCAGACGTTCGGCGAGGCCCAGGAGGCGGTGTTCCGTCGGTTGGCTGCGGAGCGCAGGTCCGGGCCTGCTTGACCCGATCCGCCGTCGCCCTTAGTCTGCGGGCGAAGCCATTGTCGCCCTTTCGTTTCTGACGCCTTCCGGAGACGCGATGCCCGAGTTGCGCAAGGATCCCGTGATCGGTCGCTGGGTGATCATCTCGACCGAGCGGGGCCAAAAGCCGTCGGACTTCACGACCCGGGTCGAACCCAAGCGTGCCGAGGCCTCGTGCCCGTTCTGCGCCGGGCGCGAAGGGGCCACGCCTCCCGAAGTGCTCGCTTACCGGGCGCATGGTCCCGCCAACGCCCCGGGATGGACGGTGCGCGTCGTGCCCAACAAGTTTCCCGCGCTCATGGTCGAGGGCGACCTCGCCCGACGCGGCGAGGGCCTGTACGACCGCATGAACGGCGTCGGCGCGCACGAAGTGATCATCGAGACGCCCGATCACGTTCCCGACCTTGCCGACCTGCCCGAGGACCGCATCGCTGAGGTGCTGGGCGCCTTCCGGGCCCGCCTCGCGGACCTGCGCAACGACAAGCGCATGCGCTACGGCCTCGTGTTCAAGAATCACGGCGAGGCGGCGGGGGCGTCGCTCGAACACACGCACGCCCAGCTCATCGCCACGCCGATCCTGCCCAAGGCCGTGCAGGAGGAAATCGACGGCGCCCGCGCCTACTTCATGCTGAAGGAACGCTGCGTGTTCTGCGACATCGTCGAGCAGGAGACGAGCGAGGGCAACGGCCGCCGCGTCGTCCGCGCCACCGCGAACTACGCCGCCATCGTTCCCTTTGCCGCACGATTCCCATTCGAGGTCTGGATCCTGCCGCGCAAGCACCTGTCCGTCTACGAGTCGGGCGGGATGGAGCAGGACCGCGAACTCGCCGGCGTGCTCAAGGACGTGCTGTTGCGCCTCAACGCCGCGCTCGACATGCCGCCGTACAACCTGGTGATCCACACCTCGCCGTATCGCGACATCGATCACGAGTACTATCACTGGCACATCGAGATCATGCCCAAGCTGACGAAGATCGCCGGCTTCGAGTGGGGCAGCGGGTTCTACATCAACCCCACGCCGCCCGAGGATGCCGCCGCCTTCCTCCGCGAGGTGCGCTGATC
>JBKJNH010000171.1:0-17802 GCA_046596055.1 Candidatus Eiseniibacteriota bacterium | reverse complement strand
GGAAATAGCGCTTCTCGTCGAACACGGAGTAGTTGGGCAGGTGGTGCTTGCGGTAGATGCCGCGCACCTCGCCGGCGGCGATCACGGCTGCGGCGTTGTAGACGTCGTCGTCGCGATGCGCCACCCCGACCACGACGACCGAGCGCGTGACGTCCTTCGCCAGGGCGGCCAGCGCGCGGCGGTTGGCGTCGATGAACTCGGAGCGCAGGAGCAGGTCCTCGGCGGGGTAGCCGGGGATGGTCTGCTCGGGGAAGGCGATGAGTTCGGCGCCAAGGGCCTCGGCGCGGGAGACGGCCTCGCGGATGCGCCGGAGGTTGCCGTCGAAGTCACCGACCGTCGTGTTCACCTGCGCCAGGGCGATACGAAGCGTCCGCATGGTCATGCTCCGAAGATTGCATCTGTTGCGCGGGGCCCCGATCTCCTTGCAGGGCTTCCCGTTAGCTACGGAAGAGCCCGGGCCCGCCACCCACTGTACCATGTCAACTGCCGGGCAATGAAAACGGGCCCGGAATTGCTTCCGGGCCCGCGCGAGGACCGTGGGTGTGCCCTTCCGTCGTCCGTGACGGACCGCCTTCCGTGGCCCCGGCCTTCCGTGGTCGGGCGTGCGTGCGGGCTGGCTTTCCCTGCCGTGTGACCCCCCGGTAACTGCCTGTCCCCCCCTCAGGAGACGCTGGCGAGGATTCCAATCGCAGGGTCCGTGCCAGTGCAATGAAGCTGGCGCCCAAGGTCCAGGCTGGGCCCGTGGCGCTGCGACAAGGCACTGCCAAATCATACTTTAGCTATGCACTCCGGATCATCCTTGTGGCTCCCTGGGCAAACGAAATCGGCGCCCGGGAAGTCCCGGACGCCGCGTCGTGCACGATGCGCGGTGAACGACCACGCAGGATGCAATCTTCAGGAGCATGACCCGCTATTCGAATACGGCTTCCTTCGCCGTGACCACCGCCCGCAGGGTGGTCAGCTGGATATCCCCCTCCATCGGCTCCAGCCCCAGCTCCGAGTTCAGCACCACCCGGATCCCGATCTGCGCCTCCCTCCCCGTGAACAGCTCCGCGAGCTCGGCGTCGCCCACGATGATCGTCTCGATCGTGTCGGCCATGGCGCCGTTGACCGTGAAGGTGCCGACGATCGGCGTGGTGTCGACCACGAACGGGTCGGTTCCCGCCGGGGACAGATGGACGGCGATCCGGCCCGTCCCGGAGCCCGTCAGGTTGGTGATGATCCCACCGATCTCGACCTGGACGTCGGTCACGGTCGAGACGTCGTCGAGCCCGGGGAGCAAGTTAATGCGCCGCGACTGGACGACGTCGACCGAGTCCGAGATCCCGGGCGGCAGCGGACCGTAGTGGGCGTTCCGCTCGTCGGGGGTGAGGAAGGTGAGCAGGTCGACGCGGACGATCAGGCTCTTGTCGCCGCAGCCGGCGGCGACAGCCGCGGCCAGCGCGCAGGCGAGCAGGACGGTCGGTCCTGGGCGCCGGGGACGGTGGATCGGGTTCATTCGCTGCCTCCCGGGCCGTACAAAGCAAGCGATGCGGCGAGTTCGAGCCCGCGGTCGGTCGTGATCCCGCGGCTGTTGGTGGCCAGCGCGATGTCGAGCCCGATCGGGCCGAGCTTGACGCCGGTGCCGGCGGTGAACTGGAGCTGACTGTACGTGTCGAGGAAGACGCCGCCGCGCAGCGGAACCACGGCGGCCCACGTCTCGAAGCCGGCGCGCGGGATCCAGCGCTCGTTCGGCGTGCGGTCGAGCGTGCCACCGATCAGCATGGCGCCCGTGCGGTAGGCGACGTTGAGGCTGCCGGTGACGGGGAACTTGCTCTTGTACTCGACGCCCTCCTCGAGTTCCTCGGTGGTCGTGTTGCCCGACTCCGAGTCGTAGGCGATGCGCTTGAGGTCGGTGTCCTTCCACGTCATCGTGCTGCCCAGGTCGGTGACGCCGACGCCGATCTCGAGCTTGTTCACGAAGACCGCGACGCCAAAGTCGCCGCCGACGCCGCTGCCGGCCCCGAACTTCGGGTCCGAGGCGTCGCGGATGTCGGCCCGGTACGCCGCATCGATCGGCGTGGTCGAGCCGAAGATCGTGTCGCCCGTGGCGAAGTTGCCGGCCGCGTCGGCGCGCCAGAAGGCGATGCCGCTCAGGTACTTGAGCCGCGCGCCGGCGTAGACGGCGAAGCCGCCGCGACGCGGGTCGCCGTCGGGCGCGTCGGACGCGCGGACCAGCGGCAGCGCGGCGCCGGCGGTGAAGGCGAGCGCGGCCTGGGCCTGCACCTCGTCGGTCGCGCCGTAGCTCGAGTTCGGCTGGACGGGCGCGGCCTCGCCCAGCACCTGCTGCAGCGCGGGATCGAGGTCGAGCGACATGCGGCCGTCGGTCTGCGGGCGCACTCCGGCGAACACGTTCGACGTGCCGAACTCGAGGTTCGGCGACTGCCACGAGACGCCGTAGCGGATCGACTCGTCCGGGAACAGCCGCTGCAACTCACCCAGGTCGACGGCGAGAGTGTTCTTGGTGATGTCGATGATGATGTCGCTCGACAGCTCCTCGGGCTCGACGATTTGCAGCGTCCAGGGGGAACTGCCGAGCAGGTTCGCGATCTGGAACACGTTGAAGTTCGGGTTGTCGGGATCGAACACCGGCGGATCGGCGAGGTACTGGATGATGCCGAGCGGCAGCGGGATCGCGTTGTAGCCGGCGAACGACTTGCCCGGCTTCGGCACGGCCCGGTAGGCGACGTTCTGCGTCGCCGAGCCCGAGACCTCCGAGACGATGATCCCGCCCATGCCGAGGCGGCGGGCATCGAACGACTGCGCGGCGGCGGGGCCGGCGATCGCAACCAGCGCACCGATTGCGAGCCCGGCAAACGCGAGGCGTTTGAGCACGGCGGATCCTCCCTGGACGACTTCCCCGCGCTCCCTGCGCGGGACGGCACTTCAGCGGCGGGCGCGCCGTTCGCGCCGCACTGCGGCATCGAACTCGCGAAGCGCCCGCCGATGCGAGCGGAACACCAGCTCCGGGCGGTCGGCCGCGACGAACCAGCCCGCGTCGTCGGCATCGTCGCCCGGCGTGAGGACCCCGCCGACCAGGCGCGCACGATAGACCAGCAGCAGCACGGGCACACCCGTGTCGGCTCCGGCCCGGTACGCGTTCTGGAGGCCGGTGAGCTCGATCGACAGCCCGGTCTCCTCCAGGGTCTCTCGGACCGCCGTGGCCTCGGGCGATTCACCGTACTCCATGAAGCCGGCGGGCAGGCCCCACCCTCCGGCCATCGGCTCGAATTTCCGGCGCACGAGCACGATCTGCTCTTCGCGCTCGAGAATCACGCCGACGGCCGGAGCAGGATTGCGATATGCAATGAACCCACAGGCCGGGCAGGTGGGACGGAGCACGCCGTGGTCGTCCGCCGGGGCGAGGCGGGTGGCGCAGTAGGGGCAGAAGCGGGCCGGCTTCCGGGGCAGGGGCATGGCGACCACCCTAGCAGACGCAGGAAGGGCCCCGATCGATCGCGATCGGAGCCCCTCGTTCGGCGATAAGGCGCTGCGTTTGTCGCGGCGGCGCGTGCTCAGTCGTCGTCGCGGTCGTCGCGGTCGTCGCGCAGGTCGCGCATCAGCTCGCGCATCTCCTCGCGCAGTTCCTTCATCTCCTTCTCGAACTCGGCGCGCTCCCTCGGATCCATGTCCTCGAAGTCGTCGAGGTCGCGGTAGATGCGGACGCGGCCGTCTTTGCCCTCGCCGTCGTGGAACTTCAGGCCCTTGAGCCTGGTCTTGAGCTTCTCCATGTCGCCGTGGTCCATGCCGCGCCAGCCCTGGGCCTCCTCGAGCCGGACCGTCAGCGCCCGCGGCGCTCCGGCGCGCAGGACGCGCAATTCGACGTCGCCGGCCTCGCGGGCGCGGACCGCGCTGCGCAACTCGTCGCTGTCGGAGACGGCCTTCTCGCCCACCGTCGTGATCACGTCGCCGGCCTTGAGCCCGGCGCGATCGGCCGGCGTGTCGTCGAGAACGCGCAGCACCAGCACGCCCGCATCCTTCGTGGTCTTGAAGTAGGGCGCAAGATCCTCGTCGATGTCGTGCGTCTCGATGCCGAGGCGACCGCGCCCGTTCATGTTCATCGTGAACGAGTGGGCGCCGTGGCCCGGCACGGGCGGAACGGGCGCGACACGCATGGCGCGGGGCGTGCGGGGCGGCCGGGGAGCGCGCGGCGCGACCGGCGGCGCGGCGTACCAGCGATCGCCGTTCTCGTCTCGGGCGGTCGACAGGTCCGCGATCTCGGCGCGGCCCAGGTACTTCGTGTCGCCGTCGCGCACGACGGTCACGCCGACGAGCGTGCCCGGGCGCATGTCGCGCACCCGATCGGTCACCTGGTCGGCGCTCGACACCGAGGTGTCGTCGAGACGCAGGAGTATGTCGCCCTCGCGGACGCCGACCTTTGCCGCCGGGCTGCCCGGGACGACGTCCGAGATCAACACGCCGCCGCCCTGGTAGTCGTACGAATCGCGCAGGCCTGCGGTCAGGTCCTGCAGCGAAACGCCCAGGAACCCGCGGTCACTGGAGCTCGAGGACGAGGTCGAGCGCGGGCTCGCTGACTTGGCGCCGGCCTCGCGCGGCGCAGGCGCGACGGCCCCGCCGACGATGGCGGCCAGGGCGAGGGCGAACAGGACGACCGGTCGAAGCCGGGGGCGTGGACTACCGTGACGATCCATGGGTTTCTCCTTCGCGGTCGATGAGCGGGACGAGAGGGTCGTTCTCGGTCCATTCGATAGGGTTGCGGCACACAGGGTTGAAAGCCGCCCCGCCGACCGATAGCCTGCGCTCGTGAGCCCCGCCCCGGCGTCAACATGGTGAAAAAAGACGACATCCTCGAGCTGACCGTCGATTCCCTCGCACTCGGGGGCGCCGGGGTCGGCCGCGTCGGCGATTTCGTCGTGTTCGTCGCCGGCGGCTATCCGGGCGAGCGGGTCCGGGCCCGCCTGCTGCGCAAGAAGTCGAGCTTCGGCGAGGCGGCGCTGGTCGAGGTGCTCACCGCTTCCGCCGACCGGGTGGCCCCCCGCTGCAGCCACTTCGGCGCGGTGTGCGGCGGGTGCCGGGCGCAGGACCTGGCCTACCCGGCGCAGGTCGCGGCCAAGACCCGGCAGGTGCGCGAAACCCTGGCCCGCCTCGGCGGCCTGCGCGACGTGCCCGTGGCCGACTGCGTCCCCTCGCCAGAGACCTGGCGCTATCGCAACAAGATGGAGTTCGCGTTCCACCCGGGGCCCGACGGGGCGGTCCTGCTGGGACTCCACGTCCGCGAGCGCTTTGACCAGGTATTCGACCTCGCCGACTGCACGATCGCCTCGGAGCTGACCAACCGCATCGTCAAGACGACGCGCGCCTTCGCCGTGCGTCACGGGTGGGTCCCCTACCACGCGCGGCTGCACGACGGGCTCGTGCGCTTCCTCACCGTGCGCCATCTGCCGACGACGAACCAGGCCGCAGTGAACCTGGTCGTCGCCCGCGACGCGGTTCCGGAGATCGAGCGCTGGGGCGAGGAACTCGCCGCGCTCGATCCGGCGGTGAAGAGCGTGGTCGTCACGATCAACGACGCGCGCGCCAATATCGCATTCGGCGAGCGCTCGCGCGTGGTGTGGGGCGCGGCCACGATCGAGGAGCGGCTGCTGGACCTGTCGTTCGAGGCGAGCGCGAACTCCTTCCTGCAGACCAACAGCCGGCAGGCCGAGGCGCTGTACGCCGCCACACTCGAGGAAGCTGCACTCACCGGGACCGAGCGCGTGCTCGACGTGTACTGCGGTGCCGGGACGATCTCGCTCGCGCTGGCGCGCCACGCCGCCGAGGTCGTCGGCATCGAGACGGTCGAGCCCGCCGTCGCCGACGCGCGCCGCAATGCGACGCGCAATGGCATCACGAACGCTCGTTTCGCGTGCGGGGACGCGCGCGCGGTGCTGCGCGCATGGTCGCATGCGCGCGCCGGCAAGCACACGACGCCCGAGGCTGCGCGGGTGAAGGACGCGAAGGCGCCGGTCGATCCGGCCGCGTACGAGCCGTTCGCGCCGGACGTCGTCGTCGTCGACCCGCCGCGCGCGGGACTGCACGAGCGCGTGATCGAGCGCGTCGCGGAGCTTGCGCCGGCACGGGTCGTCTACGTATCGTGCAATCCGGCGACGCTGGCGCGTGACCTGGCCCACTTCGCCCGCCACGGCTACGGCACCACCCGGGTGCGCCCGTTCGACATGTTTCCGCACACTCCCCACGTCGAATGCGTCGCCCGGCTCGACCCCGCTCCCGCCTCCCTTGGCGGGGAGGCCTCCGCGTGACACACCCCCAGCCCCCCGCCGTAACCCGGGTAGCCGTCATGGCGCCAGCGGAGCTGGAGCGCGTCCGGGCCCGCGACCCCGAGGCGATGGCCGCATTCTTCGACCGGTACTTCGACCTGGTCTTCGCAGTGGCCCTGCGCCTGGCGGGCGACCGCGACCGGGCCGAGGACCTGGCGCAGGAGGTGTTCTACAAGGTGAGCCGGGCCGCGCAGACGCTCGACCCGGCGCGCGATCCGGCGCCGTGGCTGGTGGGCATCACGACGAACGCGTTCCGCGACCGCTGGCGCTCGACCGCGGGGCGGATCGACCGCCACAGCACCTCGTTCGACGACGATCCTGTCCTGCGCGACACGGTCGCCGCGCGCACGCCCGGACCGGTCGAGGTGTACGTCGCCGGCGAGCGCGAGCGCCGACTGCGCGAGGCGATCGCGGCGCTGCCCGAGGGATTGCGCACGATCGTCTCGCTGCACGACTTTGCCGGCTGGGGACACGACCGGATCGCAGAGGCGCTCGGCATCACGCACGATGCGGCGCGGAAACGCTACTCACGGGCTCTCGCGACGATGCGTCGCGGACTCGAGGACCTGGCATGAGCTTGAACGACGAATTCGATCCGGATCTTCCGACCCTTTCGGCCGAGGAGGAGGCACGCCTGGGCGCGGAGCTGGCATCGCTGGGAGCTCCCGGCGATGCAGGCGATGCGGGCGGGGCTTCGGCACGCGAGGCGTTCCGCGCGGAGCTGCGTGCGCGCTTCGTCGCGGGAACGATCGAAGGGCCGGTCGAAACGCCGGTGGCGTCGGCGGCGCGCGTGCCGATCGCGGCACGGCGCCCCCGGGTGCTCCGCCCGTGGGCGGCCGGGCTTGCCGCCGCGGCATTGCTCGCGATCGTCGTCTTCACGTGGCTGCCCCGGCCCGATTCCACGCCGGGGCCCGCGTGGACCGTGATCGCCGCGACCGCCGATTCCACCGCCGCGCCCGGCGCGATGGCACGCATCGACGGCCGCGACATCGCGCTGACCGCGCTTCCGACGACCACGATCGCGCCGGGCGCGCGCGTCGAGCTGCCCGCCGGCGTGACGATGGAACTGCAGCTCGCGGGCACGCTTGCGCTCGAGACCGCGCCGGGGACGGCGTTCACCGTACCGACCGCGGGCGACACGCGCCGCGCGAGCGTGGAGCACGGTGAAGTTCGTTACGTCACCGGCCCCTCGTTTGCGGGAACGTCCATGACCGTTGAAAGCCCGGAAGCGCATGTCGAGGTCACGGGAACCACGTTCGTCGTGATCGCCGCGCCGTCGATGACCTGCGTCTGCGTGGGTGAGGGCACGGTGCACGTGACGGCGCGGGGCAATGCGAGCGCGGATTCCGTGGGCGGAACCGCGCTGGAGAACGACATCACCGCCGGCCACCGGCGCGAACTCTATCCCGACGGCACGATGTCGAACGAGCTGACGGTGCATGCCCACGAGGCGATGAAGATGCAGATGCTCCGGGACAGGATGAGGAGCACGCCCTAATCCGTCCGCACACCCTCGGCCCACGCGCTCGCGTACCAGATCGACGCGTCCGGGCGATTGCGCCAGCGATCGAAGCCGTCGAGCGCGGCGGCGAACGTCTGGCGGTCGAGGTCGCCGGCGGCGCGGATCGCCTCCTCGGCGCCGCGCAGGATCTCGCGGATGTTGATTGACAGCGCCTGCAGCTCCTCGTCGCCGGCGCCGGCGCACGCCCCGAACCACAGCCAGCGATTCTTCACCGGTCGGGCGCCCGCCTCGTGCAGTAGCGAGACCAGGCGGCGTCCCACGTACGGATCGCAACCCAGCCGCTCGTAGGTGCGCTCGTACGCGGCCCAGATGCGATCGAATCCGGGCGGCTCGGGCCACAGCCGCAGCACCGCGTGATCGTCGTCCTCGAGCACGATCCGGCCGCCCGGCCGCACGGCGCGCATCATCTCGGTGACCACGCCGAGAGGGTCGGGAACATGTTCGAGCAGGAAGCGCGCATGCGCGACGTCGAACGTCCCCCACTCCTCGGCGGCGAGCGGCGGCGTGAGCGAGTTGCCCTGCCGCAGGTCGAAGGCCGCGTCGATCTCGGGCCCTTCGCGCCTTGCAAGGTCCCGGGCTCGCTCGATCTGCGCGGCGCTGCGCTCGATGCCGACGACGCGCGTCGCTCCGCGGGCGATCATGCCGCGCGCCATCTGCCCGAGACCGGCCCCCAGGTCGAGCACGCGCTCTCCGCCGACGAGCGCCAGCGCATCGAGCGAGCGCGCGTTGAGCATCGTGTTGAGCCGCGCGAGCCGGTCCTGCTCGGCCGCCGCCGTGCCGTGGACGTAGCCGGAGTCGTAAGGCGCGCTCATCGGGCCTCCAGCCACGTGCGATAGGCCTGAAGCCCGCCGGCGAGCCACGCGACGTCGCGAAAGCCCTGGCGCGAGAGTGACTGCGCGGCCGCCTGGGCCCGCGGACCGTCCTTGCAGTAGACCAGCACCGGGCGGTCGCGGAAGGCGCTGATCTCGCCGAGCCGGGTCTCGAGTTCGGAGTACGGAATTTGCACCGCGCCTTCGAGGTGGCCGAGCGGGTCGTTCCATTCCTCGGGCGTCCGCAGGTCGAGGGTGAGGCCGCGGTCGTTGGAGGCGCGCCAGAGGTCGACTTCGTTGGCATGCACCGACTGCACGTACCCGGCCGTTGGGACCGCAGCGCCGCCCGGAGTCGCAACGGGATCGGGCGCCGGCACGCAGCCGCCGAGCGCGACCAGGGCGAATCCGACGACGAGGCCGGCGGCGAGGATTCGGAAGCACTCCATCTCTGGTAGACTCCTTGTCGATCCGGGTCCCGCCACGGGGCCCTTCGTCCTGAAGCATGCCACGGAGCGTCGCGGCGAGCACGCGACATCCGGCCCCGACTCCCCGCCAGGAGAGACTCGTGATCGCACAACTTCGGGACGCCCGCGCGGCGGCCCTCGTTCCCGCGTTCGCGCTGGCCCTCGGGCTCGTGCTCTCGTTCGCTCCGTCGCTCGTCGGCCCGGCGCGCGCGCAGGCGCCGGGCTGGGTCGCACGCGACTCCGCCTCCTTCGAGATCTGGCAGGGCGACGTGCTGCTCGGTCGCGAGGAGTACCGTGTCTTCCAGGCGACGGACACGCTCATCATGGGCTCGACGCTGCGCCTGCCCGGCGCGCGGCCCGACAGCAAGCTTCCGCTCGAGAAGCGGACGACGTTCTTGCGCCGCTCCATGGATTCGTTTCCGCTCGTCTTCCAGGTGATGGAGATCCCGCGCGACACGACCACCGGCAAGGCCAACGCGATCAACGTGTTGTTCAGCGACACGACCGCGGTGATCTATCGCGAGATCACGGGCGTGATCGGCCGCGGCGAGGCGATCGGGCTGCCGCCCGGCCGCATCTACCTGCTCGAGCCCGGCATCTACGCGCAGGTGCAGACGCTGGCTGCCGAGTTCCTGGCGACGAAGCAGGCAAAGCGCCGCCAGCCGGTGCTCATCCCGTCGGCGCAGCAGGTCGTCGAGCTCACGCTCACGCGCGGAGCGGTCGAGCGCCTGGGCAACGAGGGCCACGTCGTCACCACCACGCGCGTCGACATCACCGACAAGCTGACGCAGCTCGTCGCCTGGGTCGACGGCGACGGCCGCATGTGGAAGATGGAGGCACCCGGCCAGGGCCTGCGCGTCGAGCGCACGCTGCCCGCGGCCACCGCGGCAAAGCCGACGACGAAGAAGAAGGCGGGGGCGAAGAAGGGCTGACCTGCAGGCCCCAGGGTCCCCTGCGTCGATCTTGAATCACACCTCGCCGGTCCGCTCGTAGGTTGGAGTGGAGACACCGCGCCGAAGGAAAGGGCTACAGGTCGCATTCAGGTCCCTGCAATGCGATTCCCTCTGTGAGCCCCCGGGCAACTCGACCCGCCCTCGCGAGATCGTGCCCCGTTCCGACGGGCGCGGCGCTCCACGATGCGATACGAACGGCGGCCAGTGCCGTGACCTCGTCGAGGGGATCCCACGCCCGATGGCGCAACCGATCACGGGAATCGTAGCTTCGGGCGGCCTGGCGCTGGGCCGGATCGAGCCGCCACCCCCGGCTGTCCTCGAGGGGGTGCGGCAGCGCGATCGGGCAGCGCTCTCCACGTTCTTCGATCGCTACTTCGATCTCGTGCATGGCGTCGCCTACCGCATGACCGGCGATCGCACGGCCGCCGAGGACCTCACGCAGGACGTGTTCTACAAGGTCCAGCTGGCGGCCCACAGCCTCGATCCGACGCGTGACCCGGCTCCGTGGTTGGTGAGCATCACTCGCAACGCGCTCTACGATCAGCGCCGCTCGGCGCGCGATCGCCTGGACCGCGCGAGCACGTCGCTCGATGCCGACCCGTTGCTCCGCAACAAGCTGACGGGAAGCGCGCCTTCGCCGGAGGAGGCCCGTACGCAGCATGAACGCGAGACGCGGGTGCAGGCGGCGGTCGCGCGGTTGCCCGAGTCGCTGCGCGAAGTGGTCGTCCTGCATGCCTTTCTCGGCTGGGGACACGATCGGATCGCCGATGTGATCGGCGCCACCCACGCGGCGACGCGCAAGCGCTACTCGCGGGCCCTGGCGGCGCTGGCGGACATGCTCGAGGACCTCGACCGATGACCGACGACTCGCTGCGCCCCGAGGATCGCGAAGCCGCGATCGATCTCCCGACGCCCCGTGACCTGCGGATCGAGGCGATGGTGCGGTCGCTTCCGCAACCGCCGGTCGATCCGGAGTTTCGGGAGCGGTTGCGCGATCAGTTCGTGGAATCCCGTGTCGTCACCGCCGACCCGGCTGCACCGCCTCCCCCCCGTGGCGCGGGGAACGGCGTGCTGCGATCGGGTGTCTCGCGCCGACGCTCGATTTTCGCGTTGGCCGGAGCGCTGGCCGCGGGCATCGCGATCGTCGCCCTGCTGCGCTCCGCGGATCGCCCGGACGAACAGGTCGCGATCGAGGGCGCTTCGCCGGTCGCCTACGAAATCGCGCCGGGCGGGCCCGCGGACGATGGATCGCTGCTGGTCGATGGGCGCGAGGTCGCGGTGGCGGACGTCCGCGCCGGGCGAACGCGAATCCTCGCCGGTCAGGACGTCGAAGTGCGGGGGGCGCTTCCGCTCGAGCTCGTCTGGGATGACGTTCTCCTGCTCGAACTCGTCCCCGGCTCGCGCTTCTCCCTTCCGGGCGCCCCGCGCGGAACAGGTGGCGAGCCGACGGCGGTGTTGCGCGGGCACATCGCCAACGGCGAGGTGCGCATCGTCACGGGTCCGGGATTCCTCGGACGGTCCCTGACCGTCGAGAGCGACGACGCAAGCATCGAGGTCATCGGCACCACCTTCGCCGTGATCCGTGACTCCATGGGCACCTGTGTCTGCGTGGAGGACGGGGTGACGCAAATTCATTCGCGCGACGGCAAGCAGGGCGGGCGAGTGGTGGCCGGACGTCGGCTCCAGCTCTTCGATGACTTACGCCCTCCCGTCGCCAGCCCGATCCGCCCCGAGGAAACGATGAAGCTCGGCATGCTGCGCGATCGCGCCGGGACCCGCTTCGCCCCCTGAAGTCACAAGCCCCTGAGCGATCTCGTACCAGGGTGTGCGGCCGCGCTTCGTGCCCGTCGCTTCGTGACGGGCCTCGTTCAGCACATCGCTCTCGTACTTGCTTCCCGAAGGGGACTCCTCATGCCTCGCTCGAGTGTCGTCACCGCACCGTCGTCCGTCTCCGCACCGACAAGCCTGTTCGCCGGCCTGATTCTCGCGCTCTTCGCAATCGGCCCGGTCGATCCCGCAGCCGCCGTCACGTCCATCACGGGACCCACGGTGATCACCGAACCGGGTGACTACCGAGTGACCGCCGACTTCAACGTCGCCGATCCCACGGGCGATGCGATCGTCATCCGGGCGAGCAACGTCCGGCTCTCGCTGGGCGGCCGGACGATCACCGGCCCGGGCAACAAGCAGGGCCGCGGCATCGTCATCGAGGACGCCACCAATGTAAGCGTCGAGGGCGGGTCCCTGCGCACGTTCGGGATCGGAGTCGTGCTGCTCCGCACGGGCAGGTCGAGTGTCGCCAACGTGTCGGTCGAGGGCGCGGACGAGTTCGCCGATCCGCCGGCGATCGCTCCGCAGATCGGGGTGCTGCTCGTCAACTCCGCGATGAACACGATTCGCGGCAATCGCCTGGAGCGCGTCAACCTCGGCATCTTCGTCCGCGGGGCGCAGAGCTACGAGAATCGCATCCAGCAGAACACGGCCTCGGCCGGACTCAACGGCCTGCTCGGAATCTGCTACAACCCCGCCTCGGGCGAGGGCCCGGCCGGGCCGCAACGCGATCAGGTCATGCAGAACACGCTCGATGGGTTCCCCACCGGGATTCAGGCCAGCGACGAGTCGACGAACAATCGCTTCGTGGCCAACATCATCCGCTTCACCGCCGCCGCCTACGAGGATCGCAACGGTTCGAATCGATTCGTCGGCAACCAGACGACGGATCTCACCCCGTAGGCGACGGACTTCGCCCAGGCGCGAATTGGAGACGGCGGCGGAACTCCTGCAGGAGTCCCCGCCGCCGTTTCGCCTTTCCGTCGTGTTCGCTTACTTCCGCGCCGCCACCCGCTCCACGTAGTCGACCAGCAGGCGCACGCCGAAGCCGACGGCGCCCTTCGGGCCATAGGGCTTGTCGCGGTCGTTCCACGCCACCCCGGCGATGTCCAGGTGCACCCACGGATAGCCGTTGGCGAACTGGGCGAGGAACATCGCGCCTGCGATCGTCCCGCCCTCGCGGCCGGCGGAGTTCTTCATGGCGGCGATGTCGCTGCGCAGGAGCTCGTTGTACTCGGGCCAGGTCGGCAGCTGCCACAGCCGTTCGCCGGTGCGCTTGCCCGACTCGATCACGTCGTCGACCAGCGCCTGGTCGTTGCCCATGATGCCGGCGCACTGCGAGCCCAGCGCGATCACGACGGCGCCGGTCAGCGTCGCCAGGTCGATCACGGCGTCGGGCTTGTAGCGATGCGCGTAGGACAGCGCATCGGACAGGACGAGCCGGCCCTCGGCGTCGGTGTTGTTGACCTCGATCGTCATGCCGTTCGAGGCGGTGAGCACGTCGCCCGGCTTCAGCGCCTTGCCGCCGGGCATGTTCTCGGCCGCGGCAACCAGGCCGATGACACGGACGCCCGCCGGACGCAGCTTGCCGAGCGCATGCATCGCGCCGAGGACGGCCGCGCCGCCGGACATGTCGTACTTCATCTTTTCCATCGAGTCGGCGGGCTTGAGCGAGATGCCGCCGGTGTCGAACGTGATGCCCTTGCCGACGATGCAGATCGTCTTCTTCACGCGGCCCTTGGGCTTGTAGTCGACGACGATGAAGCGCGGCGGCTGGGCCGAGCCGCGGCCCACGCCGAGGATCGCGCCCATCTTCATGCGCTTCATCTCGACGGGCCCGAAGATCGTGGCCTTGAGCTGCGCCGACGTGCCCGCGATCGTCCGCGCCGCCGTACCCAGGTCGGCCGGTGTCATGTCCTGGCCCGGGTGGCTGGACAGGTCGCGCGTGATGACGACGCTGGCCGACAGCGCCTCGCCCTTCTTCGCGCCGCGCGTGACGGCCGCGAGATTCGCCCGGTCCGGCTCGACGACGATCAGCGACTTCACGGTGCGCTTGCGATCCTTGTCCTGCGTGAGGTAGTGGCCGAAAACGTAGTTGCCCAGCACCGAGCCCTCGACCACGGCCTGCGCCGCGAGGTCGGCGTCGAGCGCGCCCTTGCCGGCGCCGTGCGCGACGGTGGCCAGCGTCTTGACGCCGAGCTGGCGCGCGCGCGTGACGGCGGTGCCGGCGGCCTGGCGGACGCGTTCGGCGTCGACGCCCTTCTCGGCGCCGAGGCCCACCAGGATGAGGCGTGCGATGCGGCCGGTCGTCGGATAGAGGACGACGCACTGCCCGGCCTTGCCGGAGAAGTCGCCACTCTTGAGCAGTTCGCGGATCGCTCCGCCGGCGGCCTTGTCGACCGCCTGCGCCGCGCCCGACGTGCGGCTGGTGCCTTCGAAGATGCCGAGCACGAGCGCGTCGGCCGCGACACGTTCGGCGGCGCCACCGCGAACGACGATCTGCATGAGCAAGCCTCCATCCTGGATGACGAACGACGGTGAATCCGGGGAAAGCAGGCGGCGGGACCGCCCGACGACCCGCACAGAACACGTGATTTGACGCGGCAAGTCAAGCGCGGGATGGGCCTTGTGGCCGCGTCAAGCCTGCGCGATGCTCGCCGTGTCCGCCGTCGCGCATTTTCTTCCCTGTTCCGTCGTGAGGCCCCGCCGTGTCGACACCGAGTCCCGCTGAATCCCGTCCGCGCGCCCTCGTCACCGGTGGGAACGGCAACCTCGGCGAGGCCGTCGCGCGCCTCCTGCAGCGCGCCGACTACGAGGTGCACATCACCGTGCAGGACCAGCGCACGCGCGCCGAGTTCGCCTACGGCATGATCCAGGCCGACATCCACGTGCACGTCGTCGACCTGACCGATCCGCCCGCGGTGGCGAAGCTCGCGGCCGACATCGGCGGTTCGCTCGACGCGCTGGTCGCGACCGTGGGCGGATTCGCCGGCGGTCCGTTCGCCGCCATGGATCCCGCGGTCTTCGACCAGCAGTACTCGCTCAACCTCAAGACGACGATGCTCACGCTGCACGCGATGTACCCGCTGCTGAAGGCGAGCTCGCAAGGCAGCTCGGTCGTCTTGGTCGGCAGTCGGCCCGCGATGTCGTCGGGGCCCGGCACCGCCGTGTCGGCGGCGATGAAGGCCGCGGTCATCCACCTGACGAAGAGCCTGGCGAAGGAGTGGAAACCCGACAACATCACGGTCAACGCGGTCGCACCCGGCGTCATGGACACGCCGCAGAATCGCCGCGACATCCCCGACGGTGATCCTGCGGGCTGGCCCACGCCGGGACAGGTCGCCGTGGTCGTCGCCTTCCTGCTCTCGGGCGACGGCGCGATCGTCTCGGGCGCGACCGTGCCCGTGTTCGGGCGGTCGTAGCGCTTGGCCGCCGCGCCCCGGATCTCGATCGTCGTCAGCCACTTCGATCGTCGCCGCTGCCTGCTCGAAGCGCTCGACTCGATCGCCGCCCAGACGCGCCGCGACTTCGAGGTGATCGTCGTCAGCGACGCCGGCCCGCGCGCCTCGGCCGCGATCGTCGAGGCGTTTGCCTCAGCGCATGCCGGCGCGTTCGCTGCGCGGTTCGTGCGGCGCGAGGTCAACGGCGGCGTGGCCACGACACGCAACACGGGCGTCGCCGCGGCGCAGGGCACGTGGATCGCGTATCTCGACGACGACGATCGCTGGCGCCCGACGCACCTCGAGGAGCTGGCGCGCATCCTCGAGCGCACGCCGGCTGCCGGGCTCGCCTATGGCGACGCCGAGGTGCAGCGCCTCGTGCCCGTCGATGCGCGCGCCGGTCGCGCCCCTGACGGCGACCTCGATCCGTGGGCCTGGCGCATCGCGGCGCGGCTGCCACTGGCCGTCCCGTTCGACGTCGACGACCTGCGGCGCGACGACTTCATCGTGCCCGGCGGCATGCTGCACACGCGCGCGCTCCACGCCGAGGTCGGCCCGTTCGATGAATCACTCCATGTCTCGGATGACTGGGATTGGCTGCTGCGCGTTCTCGCCACGCGCGGACCGGGCGCGTTTGTGCGCGCGCCGGTCCCGGTGGTCGACGTGCGGATCTGGGGGGCTGCGGGGGCCAACCTGTCCGCCGACTTCGGCGCCCGCCGCCGCGCCGCGCTGGCCACGATCGAGCACCGCCACGGCACCCCGCCGCTGGAGCCGAAGACCTTCTGGGAAGTGGCCGAGACGTACGCAAGGCGGTAGGCCCGGATCACTTTTCGAAACCTTGTCTCGCCGCCGGCCGGCCCAGGGACCACAATGACCGGAATCCGATTCTGGTCATCGGTCACCCGGGAGCCCTTCATGCCTGCCACCAGCCGACCCCTCGCCGCCGAGTCCGAGACGGCCGACCGCATCCTCGATGCGGCCGACCGCCTGTTGGGCCGCTTCGGCTATCGCAAGATGACCGTGGACGATCTGGCCCGCGAGGCCGGGATCGGCAAGGGAACGGTCTACCTGAGCTTTCGCAGCAAGGAAGAGATCGCGCTGGCCTGCATCGACCGCATGGCCGGCCGCCTGCGCATGCGCCTCGAGTCCATCGCGGCCGAGACCGGCCCGCCGGCCGACCGGCTGCGCCGCATCCTCGTGCTGCGCGTGATGCATCGCTTCGACTACGCGCGTGGCCACTCGGCGCGGCTCGACGAGCTGCTGGCCGCGATCCGCGCCGAGCTCATCGCCCGGCGTGCGCGACACTTCGCGATCGAGGCGGCGATCGTCGCGGGCGTGATCGCCGGCGCCGGGATCCCGCGCATCGATCCGAACGCGGCCGGCGAGGCGATGATCACCGCCACGAATGCTCTCCTGCCCTACAGCCTGAGCGCGCTCGAACTGGGGCGACGCGCCGAGATCGAGGGCCGTGCGACCGCGGTCGCCAAACTCGTCGTGCGCGGCATCGTCGCGCCGACCACCACGGCGTCCGTCATTCCGATCGTTCCCGAACCGCCCCGCCCCCGGAGGAACCAGTCATGAGACGCGTCCCGCATGGCATTCCGTCGCTCCACCTGCTTGCCGCGGCCGCTTTTGCCTCGCTGGCGCTCGGCGTTCAGCCCACCGCCGCGCAGTTCGGCGCCCCGCCTGCCGACCAGCCGGATCTCGTGGTCGATCGCGCGACGACGCGGGCCGTCGTCGAGAGTCTGGCCGTGAAGGTGGAGGCCGAGTACGTGTTCCCCGAGGTCGGCAGGAAGGTGGCCAGGGGACTGCGCGACCGCGCGAAGCAGGGTCGCTACGACTCGATCGGGCAGGCGAAGGAACTGTCGGACACGCTGAACGCTGACCTGCGAACGCTGGCGCACGACCTCCACCTGCGCCTGCATTACTCGCATCGGCCACTCCCCGCGACCGCGCCCAACGCGGACTCGAACGCGGATCACCTTCCCGACCCGGCCGAGCAGGCCCGCGTCGCCGCGCAAGCCCGGCGCATGAACCACGGGTTCGACAAGGTGCAACGCCTGGCGGGAAACGTCGGCTACATGGAGCTGCGCGCGTTCGATGGGTCGCCGGAGGCGGGCAGGACCGCGATCGCGGCGCTCGAGTTCCTCAAGAACTCGGACGCGCTGATCTTCGACCTGCGCCGCAACGGCGGCGGCGACCCGAACATGATCGTGCTGCTGCTCAGCCACCTTTACGGCGGCGAGGACCGCGTGCACGTCAACGACTTCTATGAGCGTCGCGGCAATCGCACCGTCGAGTACTGGTCGACGACGACCGTTCCCGGCCCGCGCTTCGAGGGCAAGGAGGTCTACGTGCTGACCAGCCGCCGCACCGGATCGGCCGCCGAGGAGTTTGCCTACGACATCAAGCACCTGAAGCGCGGAACGCTGGTCGGCGAAGTCACCGCCGGCGGCGCGAACCCCGG
>JBKJNH010000153.1:0-2859 GCA_046596055.1 Candidatus Eiseniibacteriota bacterium | reverse complement strand
CCCAGGTGCCGGGCGTGCGGGTCGCCGGGAAGACCGGAACCGGCCAGAATCCGCACGGCGACGATCACGCGGTGTTCGTCTGCTACGCTCCGGTCGAGAAGCCGACGATCGTGATCGCGGTGCTGGTGGAAAACGGCGGTCACGGCGGCTCCGTCGCCGCCCCGATCGCCCAGAAGGCGTTGCTGGCCTGGCTCGCGCCCGAGTTGCGACTGGCGCAGCAGCGCGAGACGGCGCGGCGCGACTCGCTCGCCGCAGTGCGCGGCATCGTCGCCGTGGCGCCCGCGCCGGCAGATTCCATGTTGCTGGGAGACTGACGTGGCCCTTCCCCTCGCCGATCGACGCGGTTCCCGACAGATCGACTGGATCCTCATCTTCGCCGTGCTCGGCCTGGTGACGATCGGGCTCCTGCTCGTCTTCAGCGCCACCTCGCACCCCGGCTCGGCGCACGAAGGGTTTCACTGGCGCCAGCTCACGTGGTTCGGGATCGGCGCCGTCTGCGCGTATGCCGTCGCGGCCGTGCACTACCGCAACTACGACACGCTGGCGTGGGTCGCCTACGCGATCGCGATCGTCCTGCTGGTGCTCGTGTTCTTCGTCGGCGTGGAGGCCTACGGCGCGAAACGCTGGCTGAGGTTCGGGGGCTTCCAATTCCAGCCGTCGGAGCTCGCGAAGCTCGCGACGATCTTCGTGCTCGCCCGTCATCTCGACCAGAAACGGCTGGACCTGGCGCGCGCGAGGAACTGGATCAAACCGTTCTTCATCGTGATCGTGCCCATGCTCCTCGTCATGAAGGAGCCCGACCTCGCGACGTCGTTGTCCTTCTTCGTCTTCGCCGTGGCCATGATGTTCTGGGCGGGCATGCCCCTCTCGACGCTGTTGCTCGCACTCTCCCCGGTGATCTCCGTTGCCTCGTTCTTCCTCACCCGCAGCGAGTGGCCGTTCGTCCTGGTCTTCCTCGCGCTTCTTGCCTGGACCCGCCCGCGCATGCCGGCGCTGGTCGCCCTGGTCCTCGTCAACCTCGCGGTCGGGGTCGCTCTGCCGCACATCTGGGACGGTCTCGAGCCGTACCAGCGCGGCCGCATCGAGACGTTCCTGAACCCGGGCGCCGACCCCACGGGGGCGGGCTACCAGGTGATCCAGTCGCAGATCGCCATCGGCTCGGGCGGGCCGACCGGCGTGGGCTATCTCGAGGGCACCCAGAAGGGCCTGTCCTTCCTGCCGATGAAGCACACCGACTTCATCTTCTCGGTGCTGGGCGAGGAGCTGGGCTTCTGGGGCACGAGCCTCGTGCTCCTGCTGTTCGCCATCGTCTGCTTCCGCGGCCTGCGGATCGCCGCCTCAGCCCGGAACGCCTTCGCCAGCCTGGTGGCGATCGGGGTCGTGTCCGTGTTCTTCTATCACGTGCTGGTCAACGTGCTCATGACCCTGGGCTGGGCCCCGGTGGCGGGGGTGCCGCTGCCGCTCCTGTCGTACGGCGGCACGTCGCTCGTCATGAACTGCCTGCAGATCGGGCTCCTGCTCAACGTCGGCGTCCATCGCCACGAGTACTAGGCTCCGCCTGGACTGAGAGGTCGCGTGTTTCCGGAACTGTTCTCGTTCGGCCCGTTTCACCTGCGCACCTTCGGCGTGATGCTCGCCGCCGCATTCCTGACCGGCACGTGGATCGCCCTCGGCGAGGCGCGCCGCCGCGGCATCGACGAGACGAAGCTGGTGAACCTGGTGCTGGTCATCCTCGTCTCGTCGATCGTGGGCGCGCGCGCCTTCTACGTGTTCACCCACCCGGCCGAGTTGCGCGGCGATCCGCTGGCGTTCCTGCGGATCTGGGAGGGCGGATTGACTCTGATCGGCGGGTTCGTCGCCGGCACCGTCGCGGGCTTCGCCTTCATGCGCCATGTCGGCCTGCCGCTCGGCCTGACCGCCGATACCGTCACGCCCTCGGTCGCGCTGGGCGTCGCGATCGCGCGCGTCGGCTGCTTCCTCAACGGCTGCTGCTTCGGCGTGCCCGGTGGCCAGGAGTGGTGTGTGCGCTTTCCGCCGGATGCGCCGGCGTCGATCCTGTTTCCCGGTCTCCCCGTCCATCCATCGCAGCTGTACAACGCGGCGGCGTTCTTCGGCCTGTTCCTGCTCACGCTGTGGCTGCGCCCGCGGCTCAAGGGCACCGGCCAGTTGTGGTGGGCGTTCGTGATCCTCTTCGCGCTGGTGCGCATCCCGATCGATGCCACCCGCCACTACGAGTCCTCGGCGTACGTGACGCAGATCTTCGGCCGCCCCGTGACGGACAGCGAGCTGATCGGCTTCGCGCTGATCGTGATCGGCGTCGTGTGCTTCGTCCGCGCCGGACGCCGGGCGTCCCGGGCGGGTTCCGCCGGCGACGCTGCATGACGCAGCGCTTCGCCGTCCTCGGCGCGCCCATTGCCCACTCCCTCTCGCCGCGGCTTCATGCCGCGGCGTTCGCGGCAACCGGACGCGACGCGACCTACGAGGCGATCGAGGTCGACGCCGCCGGGTTCGCGGCCGCGCTCGAGCGCCTGCGCGGCGCGGGCTACGCCGGCGTCAACCTGACCGCACCGCTGAAGACACCCGGGCTCGCCGCGGCCGACGAGGCATCGGACGCCGCGCGCGAAGCCGGCGCGGCGAACACGCTCGCCTTTCGCGATGGCCGCGTGTGTGCCCACAACACCGACGGCGCGGGCTTCGTCGCGTTCCTCGAACGTGCCGGGATCGCTGTCGACGGGAAGTCGATCGCATTCCTCGGCGGCGGGGGTGCGGTGCGGGGGCTCGTGCCGGCCCTGCTCGCCGCCGGCGCGGGACCGCTCACGCTCGTCGTGCGTCGCCCCGCTGAGGTGGCAGCGAGTTTCA
>JBKJNH010000106.1:0-5573 GCA_046596055.1 Candidatus Eiseniibacteriota bacterium | reverse complement strand
GCACCACCCCGTCGAGGGCGGCGTGCGCGAGCTGACCTTCATCGACACCCCGGGCCACGAGGCGTTCACCGCCATGCGCGCCCGCGGCGCGCAGGCGACGGACATCGTCGTGCTCGTCGTCGCCGCCGACGACCGGGTCATGCCGCAGACGCGCGAGGCGATCGATCACGCGCGCGCGGCCAACGTGCCGATCGTCGTGGCCATGAACAAGATCGACCTGCCCGGCGCCAATATCGACATGGTCAAGCAGGAGCTGTCGCGCTCGGGCGTGGCCGTCGAGGAGTACGGCGGCAAGACCGTCGCCGTCCCGATCTCGGCCAAGCAGGGCACGGGCATCGAGAAGCTGCTCGAGTACATCCTGCTCGAGGCCGAGCTGCTCGACCTCAAGGCCGACCCGACGCGCAGCGCGCGCGGCGTCGTGCTCGAGGCGCGCGTCGAACAGGGTCGCGGCATCGTCGCCACCGTGCTGGTGCAGCAGGGCACGCTCGAGGTCGGCGCGGCATTCGTCGCCGGAATCCAGAGCGGCAAGGTGCGCGCCATGACGAACGAGCGCGGCAAGCCGGTCAAGGCCGCGCCGCCGTCGACGCCGGTCGAGGTCATCGGCTGGTCCGGCGCCCCGCAGGCGGGCGATCGCTTCACCGTCTACGCCGACGAGCGCGAGGCGCGCGAGGTGGCCGGCAAGCGCCAGCAGGTCGCGCGCGAACAGGACAACCGACAGACGCGGCGCATCACGCTCGAGCAGTTGCACGAGCAGATGGTGACGGGCGCGGTGACCGAACTGAACCTCGTGCTCAAGGGCGACGTGGACGGCTCGGTCGAGGCGCTGGCCGAGGCGTTCAGCCGGCTGGGCTCGAGCGAGGTCAAGATCCGCGTCATCCGCCAGGGCGTGGGCCAGATCTCCGAGTCGGACGTGCTCCTCGCGGCCGCCTCGAACGCGGTCATCGTGGGCTTCCACGTGCGGCCGGATCCCAAGGCGCGTGAGCTCGCGAACCAGGAGAAGGTGGACATCCGCCTCTACCAGGTGATCTACGAGGCCGTCGAGGACCTGAAGAAGGCGCTGTCCGGCCTCCTGAAGCCCGAGGTCAAGGAGACGATCACCGGCACGGCCGAGGTCCGCAACGTGTTCAACCTGTCGAAGGCCGGCACGATCGCGGGCTGCTCCATCGTCTCGGGCAAGATCGCGCGCTCGTCGAAGGTCCGCCTGATCCGCGGCGGAGACGTGATCTGGGACGGGCGCATCGCCTCGCTCAAGCGCTTCAAGGAGGACGTGCGCGAAGTGCTCGAAGGCTTCGAGTGCGGCCTCGGCCTCGAAGGCTACGACACGCTGCAGGTCGGCGACCAGATCGAGGCCTACATCATCGAGGAGCTCGCGCGCACGCTCGACTAGCGCGCCGCCGTCCATGTTCGTCGCGTCCGTGCGCATCGAGTTGCACCTGCCGTACGCGGCGTCGCTCAAGGACAAGCGGGCGATCCTCAACCGCCTGAAGGAGCGCCTGCGCGCCGCCGGGTTCGCCGTGGCCGAAGTCGACCACGCCGAACTCTGGCAGCGCACGGCGCTCGGTCTCGCCACGGTCACGGCCTCGTCGGCCCGGCTCGGCGAGGCGCTTTCCGCCGCCCGCGACATCGTCGGCCGGCAGGACGAGGTCCAGATCCTCGACTGGATCGTCGCCCACCACGAATGACCCGGAGTCCCGCGTGTCCAAGCGAACCGAACGCGTCGCCGACCTGATTCGGCGGGAACTGGCCGACATCCTGATGAACCGCATGCGCGATCCGCGCCTGGGGTTCATCTCGGTGACCGGCGCCGAGGTGTCGCCCGACCTGGGCCACGCCGTCGTCTTCCTGTCGAGCCTCGATGGGGCCGAGAAGCGCGCCGAGATCATCAAGGTGCTCTCCTACGCGGTCCCGTTCCTGCGCCGCGAGCTGGCGCCCCGCCTCGGGCTGCGCGAAGTTCCGACGCTGCGCTTCGTCTACGACGAGTCGATTGAGCGCGGCGCGCGCATCGAGGACCTCCTGCGCCAGATCAAGGAAGGCAAGCCCATCGACGACGACACGGAGGAGAGCTGAGCGACCTCGGCGACATCTCCGTCGTCCGCCTCGACAAGGAGGCGGGCATCACGTCGCACGACGCGGTCGATCGCCTGCGGAAGATCGTCGGCACGCGCCGTGTGGGTCACGCCGGCACGCTCGATCCGTTCGCCACCGGGCTGCTCCTCCTGGCCTGGGGCCGCGCCACGCGCCTGCTGCCGTTCCTCTCCGCGGGCGAGAAGAGCTACGCCGCCACGCTCCAGCTCGGCGTCACCACCCACAGCTACGACATGACCGGCGACGTCGTGCGCCGCGACGACTCGCCGCTCGACGAGGGCGCGATCCGCGCCGCCGCCGCCCGGTTCGTCGGCGCGCTCGAGCAGCGCGCCCCCGCGGTTTCCGCGATCAAGGTCGCCGGCACGCCGCTCCATGCGCGCGTGCGCCGCGGCGAGGACGTCGAGCCGCCCGTGCGCTCGGTGCATGTCTCGGAACTCTCGATCGAGCGCGTTGACCTCGCCGCACGCACGGTCGAGTTCGTCGTCACCTGCTCGGCCGGCACGTACGTGCGCAGCATCGGCCACGATTGGGGCGAGGCGCTGGGAGTGGGGGGCGCGCTGTCGGCGCTGCGCCGCACGTCCATCGGCCCGCACGCGGTCGAGGGTGCGATCCCGACGCCGGACCTGCTCGATCGCCCCGAGGGCTCGATCCCCGAATGGAACGACCGTCTCGCCGAGGCCGGGCTCACCCCCGAGCAGGCGCTGTGCGCGCTGCCCCTGCTCACGCTCGACGACGCCGAGGCGCGCGGCGTCGGCACCGGACGTGCGCCAGGCTGTCGCCGCGCGCTCGACGCCGGGATCGTCGCGGGCACGGCGGCGTTCCGGTTGCTTGCTGCCGACGGTGCGCTGCTCGGTGTCGCCGCGCTCGACTCCGCGGCCGCGTCGACACCGGATGATCCCTTCGAACTGCGCCTCGTCTGGGCCGTGCGCGAGGGCGCCGCGTCGTGAGCGGGCGGCCGCACGTCGTCGCCGTCGGAGTCTTCGACGGCCTCCACCGCGGTCATCGGCGCATCATCGACACCGGGCTCGAGCGCGCTCGCGCTGCGGGGCCCGACACCGGCCTCGCCGTCGTCACGTTCGATCCGCATCCCGACGCCGTTCTGGGCAAGGCCCCGGCCGAGCTGCCGCTGACGCCGCCGCGCGAGAAGGCCGACCTGCTGCGCGCCTGGGGCGTCGACCGCGTTCACGTCCTGCCGTTCGATCGCGAACTCTCCGACCTCGAGCCCGAAACCTTCGTCGAACGTCACCTCACCTCGACCCTGGGCATGATCCGCCTCGTCACCGGTCCGGACTTCGCGTTGGGGCGGGGGCGCCGCGGGACGGTCGCCCACCTTGCCGCGCTGGGCGAGCGGCAGGGATTCGCGGTCGAGACCGTGCCCCTGCTGCTGGAGCACCATGGGGCCGTCTCCTCGACCCGCGTGCGCGGCGCGCTCCGCGGTGGGGACGTGGGCTTCGCCGCCGAACTCCTGGGCCGGCCGTACGCGATCGCCGGCCGGGTCGTTCACGGATGGGGGATCGGCGCCAAACTCGCCTATCCGACGGCGAACCTCGACCCGCTGGAGCCAAAGTTCCTGCCGGCCGATGGAGTCTACGCCGGCTGGGTTCACGTGCCCGGGGCGGCCAACGGGCCGGGTCCCCAGGGCGCCTGGCGGGGGGCGATCAGCCTCGGTCTCCGACCGACCTTCGACGGCCACGATCGGGCCCTCGAGGTCCACGTGCTGGACGTGGACAAGAACTTGCGGGACATGGACTTGCGGGTCGATTTCACGGCCTGGATCCGGGGCCAGGAGAAGTTCGAGGACGCTGCCGCCCTGGTCGAGGCCATGGGCCGGGACGTGGCCCATTGTCGCGATCTGCTGCCGGGGGCCTGATCGCGGCATCGTTTTTGCTCGCCCCCGCCCGGCCCCGGCTGATACGGTGCCGATCGACTCCGCCCGTCCGGGCGGGTCGTGTTTCAAGCTCGGGTTGTCTGGAGAGGTTGCACTCCCTGTCCCGGGCCCCGTTCGCATCGGAGGGAGGTGAACGAACGCATGCCGCTCTCGAAAGAGACGAAGCAGGAAGTGATCGGAAAGTTCAAGCAGCACGAAGAAGATTCGGGCTCGCCCGAGGTCCAGATCGCCCTCCTCACGGAGAAGATCAAGTACCTCACCGAACACTTCAAGATTCACAAGCGTGATCACGCGTCTCGCCGCGGGCTCCTGCGCATGGTCGGACAGCGCCGTCGCTTGCTCGACTATCTGAAGGCAACCAAGGTTGATCGTTATCGTGCGGTTTTGAAGGAACTCGGGCTGCGCCGTTAACGCTCCCGCGGGTTTCGACGGCGTGCGGCCGGGATCCCTCCCGGCCGCAAGTCGTGTCGGCCGTCGCCTCCCCGGCGACATGTGGCAGGAAGGAAGAGAGAGAGAGAATGATCGAACGTACCGTATCCGTTGAATTGGGCGGACGCACCCTCAGTCTGCAGAGTGGCAAGATCGCCCGCCAGGCGGGTGGCTCGGCCGTCATCCAGTACGGCGGCACCGTGGTCCTCGTGGCCGCCACCGCCGACAAGAGGCCCGTCCAGAAGGACTTCGTCCCCCTCACCGTCGACTACCGCGAGCGCCTGTACGCCGCCGGCAAGATTCCGGGTGGCTTCTTCAAGCGCGAGGGTCGTCCGACCGAGAAGGAGACGCTGACTTCGCGCCTCATCGATCGTCCCATCCGCCCGCTGTTCCCGAAGGCCTTCCCGTTCGAGATGCAGGTGCTGGCCACCGTGCTCTCGTCGGACCAGGAGAACGACTCGGACATCCTGGCCATGAACTGCGCTTCTGCGGCCCTCATGGTGTCGGACATCCCGTTCCCCGAGGCCATCGGCTGCGTCCGCGTGGGCAAGATCGAGGGACAGTTCGTGGTCAATCCGACGTTCGCGCAGCTCGACGAGTCGACGATGGACGTCGTCGTCGCCGGCACCGCGAGCTCGATCCTCATGGTCGAGGGCGGCACGCGTGAGGTCGGCGAGGCCGACCTGATCGAGGCGCTCAAGTTCGCGCACGCGCACATCCAGGTCTGCGTCGAGCTGCAGAACGACCTGGCGCGCACGAACGCCAAGCCCAAGCGTCCGCTCGTCGCGGTCGAGGACACGAGCGAGATGAAGAACGCGCTCGAGTCGATCGTCACCGACCCGCTCAAGAAGGCGATCCGCATCGCCAAGAAGGAAGACCGCTACGACGAGATCAAGCGCATCGAGACCGAGGCGGCGGCGGCCCTGGCCGGGCGCTTCCCGGACAGCGAGGCGAAGATCGGCAAGCTGTTCCACGACATCGAGTATCGCGAGAGCCGCGAGATGGTCCTCAGCGACGGCGTCCGCTCGGACGGCCGCACGCCGGACCAGATCCGCCCGATCCGCTGCGAGGTGTCGGTGCTGCCGCGCACGCACGGCTCGGCGCTGTTCACCCGCGGTGAGACGCAGGCGCTGGCGGTGACCACGCTCGGCACGTCGAAGGACGAGCAGCG
>JBKJNH010000102.1:0-3291 GCA_046596055.1 Candidatus Eiseniibacteriota bacterium | reverse complement strand
CGGGAAGGTCAAAGATACCCCCGGAGCTGATCCAGCGTGGCGCCGAGCTTCTCGAGGCGCTTCTCGAGTTCCTGTGGTTGCAGCGTTTGGTTCATGGCCGGACCGTACCCGATCCGGGCCGGCGACGGAAAGCCCCCCTCCGGGCCGGCTCCCGGTGGGCGGGCGCTTCACGCCCCTTTGCCCGGGTCGTCCGCAGGCGCATACGGCGTGTGGAGCCGGACCGGCGGCGATTTCGACTTGTGCACCCGCTGGTTCAGCAACTCGACGAGAACCGAGAACGCCATGGCGAAGTAGATGTAGCCCTTCGGAATGTGCTGGTCCAGGCCCTCGGCGATCAGCGTCACCCCGATGAGCAGCAGGAAGCTGAGGGCAAGAATCTTCACCGTCGGATGCCGCTCCACGAAGTGACTGATCGGACCGGCGAAGATCATCATGAACCCGACGGCAATCACGACGGCGATGACCATCACGCTGAGCTGTTCGGCCATCCCGACGGCGGTGATGACCGAGTCGAGTGAGAAGACGATGTCGAGGAGCATGATTTGCACCAGCACGCTGCCGAAGGATGGGCGGACGATGTCCGCCGAATGTCCTTCCTCCCCTTCCATCTTCTGGTGAATCTCGTGCGTGCTCTTGGCCAGCAGGAACAGGCCGCCGCCGATGAGGATCAGGTCGCGGCCGGAAATTTCCTGTCCAAACAGGATGAACAGCGGCTCGGTCAGGCGGATGACCCACGCCAGCGAGAACAGGAGCCCGATCCGCATTCCCATGGCGAGAAGCAGCCCGAGGCGGCGGGCCCGCGCCTGCTGCGCCTGGGGCAGCTTTCCCGCCAGGATGGAAATGAAGATCACGTTGTCGATGCCGAGCACGACCTCGAGCACGGTCAACGTGCCGAGCGCCATCCATGCCTGCGGATCCGTCATCCAGTCCATGTCGTTGGCTTTCCTCCGCCCCTACTTGAGCAGCACGTCGGCGTTCGCTTCCTCGTCGCTGCGCCCGCGATCGCGGTCGTCGCGCGACTGGTTCACGCCTGCACCTTAAACGATCGGGTCGCGGCGCGGCCAGTCCCCCGCTGGAGTGGGAGAGGCGGTCAATCTGCGCGGTTTCACTGCCCCCGGGGGCAGTGAATTTGCACGTCGAAGCTGCGCCGCTCCGAATCGCTGTCGAATCGACGTGCCCCCGGGGCATGTTGATCTGCACGCGTGAACTTGCGCCGGCGCAAGTTGAGGTGCGGTTTCACTGCCCCCGGGGGCAGTGAATTTGCACGTCGAAGCTGCGCCAGTGCAACCGATGCCGAATCGATGTGCCGAATCAACATGCCCCCGGGGCATGTCGTTTTACATGCGCGAACTTCCGCCGCAGCACAAGTTGGCCCGGTTACCGCGACCTCTCCGCTGGAGGCTTGATCCAGATCGGGACTCCGAGACTCGCAAGATCCTTCTCCGCGTCACGGAGCGGGCGGCTTCCGCCGCACAGCCCGATCGTCAGGTACGACGCCCACGGGGTTCCCCGCGGGAACCACCTCGGGTCGGAGACGTCGTCGGGCGGGCTATAGATGTTCTGGAATGCGAACAAAAGATACTCGCCGCCGGCCTCCATGGGAAAACCGCAGGAGGCACCGCTGCTGCGGCTGTAGACGACAAGAGTCTCGGCGACGGCGCCTTTCCAGAATGCGTCGACGGCGACGACGTAGCGGATCAGATCCCCGCTGGACCAGATTCGAACCGAGTCGGTCGCGGACCGAGACTGGTACCGGGGTGGAGGTGCCTCCCGCGAGAGAATCCGACCCTGGAATGCGGCATGCGCGGACGCCCGTGCTTCCGGGAGCGTGGGTGTCGCTCAACCATCTTCGCGCGCGCGCTCGCCGCGCGCCCCCGCCCGCTCCCGAATCCCCCCCACCACCACCTGCGCCTTCGCCAGCAACTCCGCACGCGTACCGTCGTTCTCGATCACCACGTCGGCGTACGCGGCACGCACGGCCGACGGCAACTGCCGCTCGACGATCGCCTGCGCCTCCGCCTGGCCGCGCCCGCGATCGTTCACCAGCCGCGCGACCTGCGTCGCGGGCGAAGCGATCACCGCAACGACCTCGTCGCAGCGATCGCCGGCGTCCCATTCGACGAGCAGCGCGGCGTCGAGGATGACGAGGCCGTGATACGCCGAGCGTTCGTACGCGGCGAGGATGCGGTCGAGCTCGACCAGCAGGGGCGGGTGGACGATGGCGTTGAGCGAGGCCAGGGCCTCGGGCGTGGCGAACGCGCGCGGGCCCAGCACGTCGCGGCGAACCGCACCCGCGGCATCCAGCACGTCGTCGCCGAAGGCAGCGGCGAGGGCACGGGCGACGTCGCTGCGGCGCAGGATGGCGTGCCCCAGGCGATCGGCGTCGATGACGCGGGCGCCGCCGCCGCGCTCCAGCGCGTCGACGAACGTGGTCTTGCCGCTGGCCACTCCACCGGTGACACCGACGACGTACACTCCGTCGTCGCTCGCGGGACGACGGCGCCGCGGTCTCATGCGTGGACCTCGAACCAGTTGTCGCCGACGCCGACCTGCACTTCGAGCGGCACGGTCAGGTCCATCGCCTTCGTCATCGCCTCGACGAGGGCGGCCTGCGCGACGTCGACTTCGGCCGCGGGGCACTCGACGAGCAGTTCATCGTGCACCTGCAGAAGAAGCTTCGCCTCCAGGCCCCTCGCCTCGAGGTCGCGGGCGAGGCGCACCATGGCGACCTTGATCAGGTCGGCGGCCGAGCCCTGAATCGGCGTGTTGATCGCGGCGCGCTCGGCGTCGGCGCGGGCGCGGCCCTCCCCCGCCGTCAGCGCGGGCAGGCGGCGGCGGCGGCCGAGAATCGTCTCGGCGTAGCCCTTCTCGCGCGCGGACGCGACCATCGCGTCGAGGTGCCGCTTCACGCCCTCGTGCGTGCGGTAGTACTCGGCGATGAAGCGGCTCGCCTCGGCCACGGCGATCCCGAGTTGCTGGGCGAGCGCGCGCGAGCCCATGCCGTACATCACGCCGAAGTTCACCGTCTTCGCCATGCCGCGCTGCTCGGACGTGGGCTTCGTGCCCGGCGGCAGCGAGAACACGCGCTCGGCCGTGCGGGCGTGCACGTCCTCGCCGCGCTGGAACGCCTCGACCAGAGCCGGATCGCGCGAGAAGTGCGCCATGAGCCGCAGCTCGATCTGCGAGTAATCAGCGGACACGAACTTCCAGCCGGGGCGTGCGATGAACGCCCGGCGCACCTCGCGGCCCAGAGACGTGCGGAACGGGATGTTCTGGAGATTCGGGTCGGAC
>JBKJNH010000015.1:0-5217 GCA_046596055.1 Candidatus Eiseniibacteriota bacterium | reverse complement strand
CTGCGCAACGAGTTCGGCGGTCACGCCGTGACGAAGGCCTGAACTGGTGACGACACCCTCGCGCTACCCGCTGACGCTGTCGGGGCACCTGTTCCGCCGGCAGGCGATGAAGGGCTCGACGACCGGACGGTTCTCGCGCCTGTTCGCCCGGCTCGACCTCGCAGCGCGCATCATCGCCCGCGAGGTCAACCGCGCCGGGCTGGCCGGCGTGCTCGGCGCCGCCGGTGCGACCAACGTGCAGGGCGAGGACGTGCAGAAGCTGGACGAGATCGGCAACCAGGTGTTTCTCGACGCCCTGACGAACACCGGCCTCGTGACCGCGGTCGCGTCCGAGGAGATGGAGAACCCGTACGTCTTCACCGACGCGCCCGACGGGCCCTACGTCATGTGCTTCGACCCCGTCGACGGCTCGTCGAACATCGACGTCGACGTCACGATCGGCTCGATCTTCTCGCTCCTGCGCGCGAGGCCCGACGTCGCGCCCGACGACCCCGCGCAGTTCCGGCGCGCGGGCACGGACATCATCGCCGCCGGCTACGTGGTCTACGGGCCCTCGACGATGTTCGTCTACGCCGACGACATCTCGGTCGACGCCTTCACGCTCGAGCGCTCGATCGGCGCGTTCTTCCTCACCCACCCCGACATCAAGATTCCCTCCGGCAGCAACGTCTACAGCGTCAACGAGGCGAACTCGCCGAAGTGGCCGCCGCCCGTGCAGGCGCTCGTCGCCGGACTGCGCGCGGGCGCCGGACCCGAGTCGCCGAACACCGCGCGCTACGTCGGTTCGCTGGTCGCCGACGTGCACCGCACCCTGCTCAAGGGCGGGCTCTACCTCTATCCCGGCGAGGTGAAGAAGCCGCACGGCAAGCTGCGCCTCCTCTATGAAGCCGCACCGCTCGCCTACGTGATCGAGCGTGCCGGCGGCCGCGCCACAGACGGCACGATGCGCATCCTCGACAAGGTTCCCCAGCGCCTGCACGAGCGCACGCCCCTGTACATCGGCAGCCCCGACCAGGTGGCGACCGTCGAGCGGGAGCTGGCGAAGTAAGGGAAGCAAAGGACGTCTCAGATCGCCGAGGGAGACGGGATGAAGCCGAGGGGCAGCCGGTCGATGCGACTCTGGATTACCGCTGCGGTACTGGTTGCGCAGTTGGCCCACCTGGCGTGGGAACACTTTCACGGCGGCGTCGCGAGCCATCACGTCCTGCGGCGGGCGGACCTGCCGGCGATCTCCAACTGGTGGGGCGCCGTCGTGCTCCCCTTGCTGACGTGGTTCCTCACCGGCCGCATCCAGAAGCGCGTGGGCGCCCGCGCGGCAGGAGTCCAAACGGTGGCAGGCCTGCCGGGGAGCGTCGTCGCGGGATTCGGCGGCGCGCTCCTGGTCGGTGCCGTGATCGCAGGCTCCTTCGCGATCGGCGCCCAGGGCATCACGTCGTGGGCATTTCAGGCGATGCTCGTGCTGGCCGTGCTCCTCCCGGCCTACCGGGCGGAGTGCCTGCTGGGATTCGTCCTGGGGATGACCCTGACTTTCGGTGCCGTCCTGCCCACCGCCATCGGTTCCATCGTCGCGGCCGGATCCGCGCTGATCCATCTCGTCATGCGCCCGATGATCGTGCGTTGCTGGCGCTGGATCCGTCGCGCCCGATAGACCGACGCGATGCGCCATGGCTCTCGCGTGAACCTCGGTCAGCCTTCCTCCGGTTCACCCCGCCTTCTCCACCACGCCGCAATCCAGGCGACGCCCCAGGCGCCGCAGATCACGAGCCCGATGACCGAGGCGAAAGCGAACATGATCGCGATCCCGAGGCCGACCGCGACGAGCGTATGGCGCAGCTCCTCGGTCAATAGCCGTCGAAGGCGTCGCGCATCACGCGAGCGTCGGGAACGCCGAGCACGTCGAGCGCAACGGTGACGCCGTCGACGAAGCCCGGCGGCCCGGAGACCATGTAGAGCGCGACGTGCGCGTCGTCGTCGAGCACCTCGCGCAGGAAGCGCGCGTCGATGCGGCGGCGCTCACCGAGCCAGGGATGCGGCGAGCGATCCGCCTTCGTCATGGTGGGCAGATAGGTGAAGTGCGGGTGGGTCGAGGCCCAGCGGCGGCACTCGTCGAGGAACGGAGTTTCCTCCGGCGTGCGGCCGGAGTGCAGCAGCGACAGGTCCGCGCGCGCCGACGTGGCGATCGCCTCCTGCAGCATCGAGCGAAACGGCGTGACGCCGATGCCGCCGGCGATCATGACGACGTCCATCTCTTCGGGCGGCACGACGAAGTCGCCCCACGGCTTCGACACGAACAGCTCCGTGCCCAGCGGCGCTTCGAGCAGGTCCTGCTTGAACGGGCTTTCGCGGATGCGCGTGGCGATCGTCAGGCGTGGCGCGCCCGGTGCGGCCGCCAGCGAGAAGGGCCGAACGTGCCCGCGCGGATCGGGCCGCGCCGCGCCGGGGAAGCGCAGGTCAACCGCCTGCCCGGGCGCGTACAGGAGCGGCGTCCCGCCGAGGCCCAGATGAAACGCCCACGTGCCATCGGCCACGGGCTCGCGGCGCTCGAGCGTGACCTTGACCTCGTCGGGTCCGGCGGGAACCAACGGCTCCATCGACATGCGCCCCCTTCCGCTCCCGCGCGCGACACGCGCGATCTCTAGCCTGGATCGCCCAGGCGGTGGATCTTCAGCATGTTCGTCGTGCCGCGGCGCCCGGGGGGCGTGCCGGCGACGATGATCACGATGTCGCCCTCGCGGCCACGGCCCAGGTCGATCATCGCGCGCTCGACCTGCTGCACCATCCCGTCGGTGTGATCCACGGTCGGGACGATGAACGTCTCGGCGCCCCACACCAGGCTCAACTGGCTGCGCACCACCTGCTCGGTGGTGAACGCGAGCAGCGGCACGCTCGGGCGGTACTTCGCCACGTACTTGACGGCCATGCCGGTCTGCGTGAACACCGCGATCGCAGCGGCGCCCAGCTCGAACGCGGCGCGCACGGCAGCCTCGGCGATCGCCTCCTGCTTGGTCGTCGCGACCGGCAGGCGGCGGTCCCGGGGACCGTCGAACTTCGCTGACTCGGCTTCGCGAGTGATGCGGTCCATCACCTGGACGGCCTCGACCGGGTACAGGCCCACGCTCGTCTCGCCCGACAGCATCACCGCATCGGCGCCGTCGAGGATCGCGTTCGCCACGTCCGACGCCTCGGCGCGCGTCGGGCGGGAGTGCTCGATCATCGACTCGAGCATCTGCGTCGCCACGATCGCCGGACGCCCGTAGCGGCGGGCCATCTGGATCGCCTGCTTCTGGACGACGGGCACGCGCTCGAGCGGCAGCTCGACGCCCAGGTCACCGCGCGCGACCATGATCGCATCGGCGGCCTCGACGATGTCCTTGAGCCGCGTCACGGCCTCGGGCTTCTCGATCTTCGCGATGATCGGGAGTTCGGCGCCGCGGGCGAGCATGAACTCGCGGGCCTGGCGCACGTCCTCCGGGCGGCGGACGAACGAAAGCGCGACCATGTCGACGCGCAGCGAGAGGCCGAACTCCAGGTCGGCCTTGTCCTTGTCCGACATCGCGGGCGCGCTGACGATCACGCCGGGCAGGTTGATGCCCTTGTGATCCTTGACCGGGCCGCCCTCGATCACGCGCGTCTTCACGCGCACGCCGTCGGACTCGAGCACCTCGAGGCGGATGAGGCCGTCGTCGATCAGGAGCGCGTCGCCGGGCTTCACGTCACGCGCCAGCTCGGTATACGTCGTCGAGGCGAGTTTCGCGTCGCCGTGCGGCGCCTCGTCGGGTTCGGTCGTGATGGTGAACGTGGCGCCGTCGACCAGCTCGGCGCGGCCGCCGGTAAACTCGCCGAGGCGGATCTTCGGGCCCTGCAGGTCGAGCAGGACGCCGACGGCGCGACCCGATTCGTCCGAGGCGCGGCGGATGTGGTGATAAATCTCGCGGTGCTCGTCCTGACTGCCGTGCGACAGGTTGAGGCGGGCGACGTCCATCCCGGCGTCGACGAGGGCGCGGATCTTCTCGTACGAGGCGGTGGCGGGCCCGAGGGTGGCGACGATCTTCGTCTGGCGCTTCATGGACCTCCCTGAAGATGGCGTGTCCGCGCGTGGCGCACGGGACGCCGGAGCCTACCACAGCGCGGCCGGCGCGCTGGTTTGAGCACGGTCCGCCCCACCGGGGGCCCCGGGTCGAGCGGCGTCGTGCGCCCCTCCCACCAGGTCGCGAACTGGTCGCCGTAGTGCGGCGAACGGAAGTGCCCGCTCTGCCCGCCCGGCAGCGCAAAGGTCGACGACGTCGGGTCGGCCAGGTCGGCGACCATGCGGAAGGTCGCCCCATGCCGCGGCTGCATGACCCGCACCACGTGCGCGCCGCCGGCGAACGCCGGGCGAGGCATGTCGAGCAGGCGCGCCAGCAGCGGTGAGACGCCGCCCAGCGGATGGGCCAGATCGCCGCGGTTGACCTGTCCCCACGGGATCCGGTCGAACGGCGTGCCCGGCACGCGCGCACCGAGCGTGGCCGCGGCGCGGCGCGCGGCAGAGCGCACGGCGGCATCGTAGTCGGCGTGCTTCGGGTCGAGCAGGTGCGGCGCGCGCGCATCGAGCAGACGGCGCACCACCTCATCGACCAGCGGCCACGTATAGACGAAGTCCGAATCGACTTCCGCGCACGGCGCGACGAGCGGATCGACCAGCGCCTGGCGGATCGCGGAGCGCGCCTGCACCAGGTAAGCGTGCGCGACCGACGTCGAGTCCGCGCGGCGATCGCGACCCGCCAGAATCGACGCGATGCGCGTGAGCGTGTCGTCGGCCGCACGTTCGGTCACGGGGAGCGCGGCGATCGCCCGCTCGAGCGCGAGCGCCGTCGGCTCGAGATACGCCGCATCGAGGTCGTTCTGCAGCGCGACCATGTCGGCCGCGGTGAAGTCCATGCGGCCGCTGAGGACCGAGACGATGCGCCGCGCGCGCCACGGCGCGCCGATCGAGCCGCCGAGGAGGCCCCACTCGCGCCCGCCGACCATGCGCTGGTTGGCGTTGAAGATCAATCCACCCGCCGGATCGACGAGCATCGGCACCGAGTCCCACGCCACGTAGCCGCTCCACGAGGCGTCCGGGTCGGTCGCCGCGCGCACGCGATCGAACGCGCCCGGGCCGCGGCGCGGCATGAGCCCGCCCACCTTCCAGCCCACGCGCCCCGTCGAGTCGGCGACCACGACCGAGAGCTGCGGGCC
>JBKJNH010000202.1:0-5455 GCA_046596055.1 Candidatus Eiseniibacteriota bacterium | reverse complement strand
GCGTACAGGAAGTCGGCCTGCGCGGCGCCGCTCTTGTTGAGCACGCTGTTGGCGGTCAGCGCGTCGACCGAGCGCAGCTCGATCCGGTAGTTCGCGGTCCCGCCCGGCGTGTTCGACCAGACCACCAGTCCCAGCGTGTCGGACAACGCCGACGCGAAATAGACGCCCTCGCCCGCGCCTGCGCCATTGGCGTCGGCCTCGGCGATGGCGCCGTTCCGGCCCGCGCCGTAGTTCGCCTGTCCGTCCGAGTCGAACACGGCCAGACCCAGGTCCGCCGTGCCCGAAGTCACCACGACGCCCACGCGGTAGCGGCCGGAGCCGACCGGCAGGTTGAACGCGCGCACGACGGTGCTCCCGGCCCACGACGTGCTGATCGCGGAAGCATTGAGGACCAGCGTCGTCGCGGCGCAGTCGAGCGTCGTGCACACGTCGCCGCTGGCGCCCGTGCGCGAGGCGCGCACGTAGTCGGTGCCGACGGCGGTGTGGTGGTAATCGACGACGGCGAAGTCGACCCCGCCCTGGTCGGTGATCGACGAGCAGGCGCGCGGCTGCGTCAGGCCCGCGTCGTTGTAGATGCAGACGTCGGGATCCGCCAGGCTCGAGGCGGAACGCACGCCGACGACCGCCCACGTGTTCGCGGGCGCCGAGAACTCGTAGTCCTGGATCGCGGCGGATGCGCACTGCGGCGTGGCACACAGGATCGGCGTCGCCGCCTCGGCGGCCGTAGCGGTCAGTCCGGGCATGTTCGCGCCGACGGTCGAAAGCGCGGTCGACAACAGGAAGGCGAGCCAGACGATCAACACGATTGCCACCGTCAGGAGAAACGCGCGGGGAGCCTGCGTCTCGACGGACCGAGCCCGGTTGCGGGCCGACCGCCGACGCCATGCTTCGATTTGTTCGGTCGAGAGGGAGTTGGGTTCCCGCCCGCCGTTCCCGGCTGGAATGGACATGAAATCCCCGCGAGCCCTGTCGGGCCGCGGCTCCAGGCCGTGGTCGAGGTAGGGCAAGTATACCCGAAGGGTATCGGCGGGGTCGCCGGTGAACTGAATCTACAGGGCCGAAACAGGCCGTGCATTTTGCATCGAGGCAGGGGGCCGGCAGGCGCCGCCCTAGAACACGCTGACCTTGAAGTACTTCTTGGGGTTGGCCTTCACGTCGGCCAGCAGCTTGTTGAGGTTGTCCAGGCTCCCCTCGAGGTTCTTCGCCATCGCGTCGTCCTTGGTCAGGCGGCCGATGCTGCCCTCGCCCCGCTCGACCCGGGCCATCGTCGCGTCGAGGTTCCCGGTCGCGCGGGCCATGTTGTCGTACAGGGCGGGGTCGCGCGCCATCTTCCCGAGCGATCCGTCGCCCGAGTGGATCAGGGCCATGACGCTGTCGAGCGAGTTCGCCGCCGCGGTGAGCGACCGGGTCATCTGCACCTGGCTCTTGTCCAGGTTGGCGGTCAGCGTGCGGACGGACGCGATGGTCGAGTTGAGGTTCGTGTGCAACTCGTCGGACGTGGTCAGCTTGCCCAGGGTGCCCTCGCCCCGGCGGATCTTCGCGGTCAGCTCCTTCAGGTCCTTCGTCGTGATCGCCAGGTCGTCGACGATGCCCTCGCCGCGGGCCATGAGCTGCGTCATGTCGGTCGGGCGCTCGGAGGCGAGCATGGCGCCCTCCTTCACCGGCGCGGCCGTGCGCGAGCCCGACGTCACCTCCATGAACTTCTCGCCGAACAGGTTCAGGGCCTGGATCTTGACCTTCGAGTCCTCGCGGATCAGCGGCCACACGCCCTCGTTCACCGTGAACGTGATGCGAACCTTCGACGTGTCCCCCGAGGCCACGAAGTCGAGCGCCTTGACGGTGCCCACCTCGACGCCCTGAAACCACACCGGCGCGCCGGCGACGACGCCCTGCACGTTGGGGAACTCGGACTGCAGTTCGTGCTGCTTCTTGAACAGGCTCGTGCCGCCCTGGATCGACGCCCACAGGAACACAGCGAGCGCGACGAAGATGAACAGGCCGAGCCGGAGCTCGCCCCAGCGGATGTCTCCGGATCGTTTCATGGTGTATCCACCCTCGTGGCAGCGCCGTTGCGACCCACGCCGAAGGTCTCGGCGGCATCGGTCAGGCTCTTGCGGAACGGATCGAGGAACTGTCGCAGCTTGGGGTCTGGACTTGTGGCGAGCGCGCGGGCATCCCCCTCGAACTGGACGCCGCGGTCGAACAGGAACAGGTAGTCGTCGCCCACCTTGAGTGCGTCGGGCAGCTGGTGGGTGACCACGATCGACGTCATGCCCATCTCGCGCAGCCGCAGGATCGCGTCCGTGACGAGCTCGAGCGAGTTCGGATCGAGCCCGGTCGTGGGCTCGTCGTAGAGGATGATCTTCGGATGCCCCGAGGCCAGTGCGCGCGCGATGGCGACGCGCCGCTGCATGCCGATCGACAGCTCGTCGGGCATCGAGTCGATGAGCTCAGGGTCGAGGCCGACGAGCGTGAGCTTCTCGCGCACCACGGCCTCGATCTCGTCGTCGGTCTGGTCCGAGTTCTCGAGGCGCCAGTAGCCCACGTTCTCCCCCACCGTCAGCGAATCGAACAGTGCGCCGTCCTGGAAGACCATGCCGATCTCCTGCCGGATTCCGTCCAGCTCGCGGCGGTCCGCCGTCACCACGTTGCGGCCGTCGATCAGGATGTCCCCGCTGTCCGGCTTGACGAGGCCCAGGATCAGGCGCAGCGTCGTGCTCTTGCCGATGCCGGACGGCCCGAGGATGATCTTCGTCGTGCCCTGCCGCACCTCGAACGAGACGTCCTCGAGGATCTTCCGGCCCCCGATCGAGTAGTGCACGTGGTCGAAGCGGATCATGCGCGGCCTCCCCGCCTTACCAGCGCAACAGCGCGAACAACACGCGCGTGAGCATGAAGTCGGTGATGAGCAGCATCACCGAGACGATGGTGACCGACTCGGTGGTCGAGCGACCCACGCCACGCGTGCCGCCCGAGCTGTTCATTCCCTTCCAGCACCCGATCAGCGAGATCAGGAGCGCGAACACCGCCGGCTTGACGACACCGATCAGGATCGTGCCGAACGTCATCGCGCGCGACGCCTGGCTCCAGTACAGGTTCAGCGACACGTGCGCGACGTACTTGGCCATGATCGCGCCGCCGATCAGGGCGACCGCATCGCCCAGGATGACGAGCAGCGGCAGCATGATGACCAGCGCGATGACACGCGGCACGACCAGCTTCTTGATCGGATCGGTGCCGAAGGCGACCAGCGCGTCGATCTGGTTCGCGCTCTTCATGGCGCCGATCTCGGCGGTGTAGCCCGACGCCATGCGCGCGGCGACGACGAGGCCGATCAGGTCGGGACCCAGCGCCCGTACGACCGCGATCGTCATCAGCGTGCCGAGGAGGGTCACCGTTCCCGTCTCGGCGAGCTGGCGCGCGAACTGCAGGCCCAGCGCCTGCCCCGCGAAGAACGCCGAGATCAGCGCCAGGTGCATGGAGCCGACGCCCGCCACGTACGCCTGTTCGTAAACGTCTCGCAGGTAGAATGGCCCCCGGAACATGGAACGGAAAACCCGGGCCGAGAAGAGCGCCAGATCCTGCAACCCCGCGAGGAACCTCGCGAAGCTGCCGAGAAGACCGCCGAGGAAGCCGAGCATCCGGGCCTTTCCCGCCACTGCGAGGGTGAGGCGAGGCCGCCCTGCATCGTGCCGGACGATCCACCGCGAAGAGTTTGCATCATACCGACCGCGCCCATGGGGCGGCAAGCCGGGTACAATGCGGTCATGACCTCATTTTCCCGCGACGAACTGCGCATCGTCCTCGGCACTAGCGGCGTCTATGCACTGCGCATGGTGGGCCTCTACATGGCTCTGCCCCTGATGGCCACCTGGGCGGCCGGGCTGCCCGGGGCCACCCCGTTCCTCGTCGGAATCGCCCTCGGCGCCTACGGCCTGACCCAGGCGATCTTCCAGGTCCCCTTCGGCATCCTGGGCGACCTGCGCGGCCGGCGCCTCGTGATCATCGTCGCCCTGATCGTCTTTTCACTCGGATCGGCGGTCGTGGCGTGGGCGGGCACGATCTACATGGTCATCGCCGGCCGCCTGCTCCAGGGCGTCGGCGCCATGGCATCGACCATGATCGCGCTGATCGGGGATCACACGCGCGACGAGGTGCGCACGCGGGCGATGGCGCTGCTCGGCGTCATCCTCGGGATCGCTTTCGCCGCGGGCTTCCTGCTGGGTCCGCTCGTCTCGTCGAAGGCCGGCGTCCCCGCGGTGTTCGGCGCGGCCGCGGTGATGTCGATCGTCGGCATGCTGTTGTTCGAGCTCCTCGTGCCCACGCGCCTCGTGCCGCACATGGTGCGCGGCCATCGCGCGCGCCCCGGCTCACCGGGCTCGTGGTCGTGGGCAGAAGCGCGCTCGTTGTTCCGCGATCGCTCGCTCCTCGTGCTCGACGGCGGCATCTTCGTGCTGCACGCGGCGGTGACGGGCCTCTTCGTCGTCGTGCCGTTCGTGCTCAAGGACCGCGGCGTCGCCGACCTCGCGCTGTGGAAGGTCTACGCGCCCGCGCTGCTGGCGGGCCTGGGGTCGCTCCTGCTCAGCTCGCGCATCGCCGACCGCGCATCGCGCCGACGCGCCGTGCTCGCCGTCGCCGGACTGGCGATGGTCACCGGCCTGGTGGGACTCGCCGTGTTCCACCAGAACCTCGCGCTCACCACCCTGTTCCTCGCCATCTTCGTGTCCGGGTTCGGCGCGATGGAGCCGCTTCTCGCGGCGCTGCTCACGCTGTACACGGGGCGCGGCGCGCGCGGCACCGCCGCGGGCGTGTTCAACATGGTCCAGTTCTCGGGCGCGTTCATTGGCGGCGCGGTGTCGGGGCTCATTCTGCCGGCCGGGCGCGGCGCGCCGCTGCTCGTGCTCGCCGCGGCGATCTCCGTGTGGGCGGTGTCGCTGCACCTGTTGCGCGATCCCGCCACCCTGGTCGAGACGATGCTCGATGCTCCCGACCTCGACGAAGCGAGCTGGGGCGCGGTGCACCGGGCGCTCGTGGGGCGAGCCGCGGTGCTCGAGGCCGACTGGAGCGCGGGCGCGCCGGTTCGCGTGCGCCACTGGCCCGGCGGCGTCCGCCGCGAGGAGCTGGAGGGATTGGTGGCCGCGGCCTGCCGCGCGCCGGCGAAGGTGGGGTGATGGGTGTCAGGTCGGTGTCCGGCTTTCGTCGGCTTCTATGAACGATGGTGTGGAGCACTTGGACTCATGAACATGATCCCACGATGGATTCCACTGGCCTTGGCCGTTCTCCTTCTCACCGGCTGTAACTCCGAGCGCCGCGAGCCCGGTTCCGGCTCCGAAACCGCTGTCCAGTCGCAGTCCCCCGCCACCATCGACACCGCCACGATCTCGTTCACCCCGGTCGACGGTCCTGCGATCGTCGAAGCCGTGAAGGCCGGCGGGGCGAAGGCGACCCTGGTGAA
>JBKJNH010000134.1:0-3406 GCA_046596055.1 Candidatus Eiseniibacteriota bacterium | reverse complement strand
CGGAGACTTCGATGAAGCGGACCGAGACAAGGTTCGGCGTCAAACGCAGCGCGGCCGAGGCGGGGATGGAGATCACCATCAGGAACGAGACGAAGAGGAGGGACTGGGTATGCAAACGACGCACGATTGCCTCCGATTGGCCCGCAACGGGCAAGCTCCGCCCGGACGCGATGAATGGGAAAGACTTCGGAAGGAAAGGCAGTCCGGAGAGCGCGACTGCACGATCCAATGGGCACGGAAGGAGCGAGGGGGTTTCCGGCCGGAGGACTAGAGTAGGGGCTTGGGCCCGCCATGACAACATGAATGATCGTGTTGCCTCACGACCGGATGTCACCCCGAAGCCGCCGAGACGTCGTGAGCTTCGACTTCCCCAAGATTGGGCTCCGCGAACAAGAGCCGTCTCGCCTCCGCGGTGCGCCAGTCCTGCACGCGCCGTTGGAGGGTTCGAAGCTGGCCGTCTGGAAAGGCCCCTGGCTGTTCGAGTTGGAGCCTCCCGAAGAGTTCCTTGGCTGTCCGATCGGGCTGGGCCTGCAGCCAGCGGCAGACGAGCGGCCAGGCGGTCTCGAACGGATCCAACCGGGTACGCCAGTCACGCTGCGGCCTGGGCCGGGCACGATGCGTCGGCTGGTTGATCAAGATCGCGCGGCAGGACCAGGGACGGAAGCTTGGAACGGTAGAGATCAGTCCGGTCGAAGAGTCGGGTCGGGTGTCTACTTCGTGCGATTGCTTGGACCACAAGTTCAACTGCGGCAGAAGATGGTTCTGCTGGGCGGCGCGGCCAGCTTGCAACGCTAAGCACTGGGCTCCAACTCGACAAGAGCCGCGACCAGCGGCAGCCGTTACTGGGGTCCGAATCGGTTTCGGGTTGCAGGAGATCGTTCATCTCTGACCATTCGGGTAGCTGAAAGGATCTGGGTGATGCGGGCTCGAGAGAGACCCTCGCGCCGAGCAAGCGCCGCCCGGGAGGAGATCGCCCCGTTCGCGAGTTCGGCTCGCCAGCCCGCGGCACGGTCCATAGCGGTGGCCTTTGTCCGGCCGAGGCCACGAGCCGATGTCGGTGCCTCGGGCTGTTTGAGTCCCCGACGCGTGTCGTGAAAGACGCGGAATGTCGCGAAAGCTGGCCTCCTCGCCCGTTCGTACACTGGGCAGCCCCGGAAGCCATGTATCAGTGTACGAACCGGGTCGGCGCAAGCTGGTCCGATTTTGTATTTGTTGCCTTGCCTCGGTTCAGGTCGTCCGAATCCACGGTCCCGGGCGACCCCCACGAAGGGGCATGCCGGCACAGAGTCGTTCGAGAAGGCGCGGGCAGCTCAGGCAGCTCAGGCAGCGTAAGCAATCTGTCTATGGAATCGGGGCAAGCCCAGTGGGCTCCTGAACGTTGCTGCCAACGTCAAAAGGATCCGCCCTCGACTTGCACCGGATCTCCCTGCTCGGCCATGTGCGGTTTTCCGAGCGGATCGAGAATGTGCCCCGACCGCTCGCGCTTGGTCTCGAGGTAGAAGCGGTTGAACTCGTTCGGCGGAATGACATGCGGAAGCCGGCCCGTAATGCGCACTCCGTAGCGCTCGAGCTCGATCACCTTTTTCGGGTTGTTGGTCATCAGCCGGATGGAGCGGACCTTGAGGCTGTGCAGCATGTGCGCGGCGATCGAGTACTCGCGTTCGTCGTCTCGAAAACCCAGGGCGAGATTGGCCTCGACCGTGTCGAGCCCGCGGTCTTGGAGCCCATAGGCGCGGAGCTTGTTGAGCAGGCCGATGCCGCGCCCTTCCTGCCGCAGGTAGAGCACCATACCGTGTTCCTGCCGGGCAATCGAGCGCAGCGCGACCTCGAGCTGGTCGCGGCAGTCGCAGCGCAGCGAGCCGAGCGCATCGCCGGTCAGGCACTCGGAATGCACGCGGGTGGGCACGTCGTCGCGCCCCAGCGGGTTGCCGTGCAGGATCGCGATGTGGTCCTTGCCATCGCGATTGTTCCAGAAGCCGACCACCTGGAAGCGGCCGAACCGGCTGGGCAGGTCGGCGATGGCGGCGATCTTCACGCAGATCCTGTTGTCCCCAAACCCGGGGCATTCGTGCCCAGCCTCGGCGTCGAGGATGTCGTCGATTTCCTCAGCGGTCAGCGCCATGCGCGTCCTCCCTCGTGGATTTGGTGGTTGGTCCCAGCAGTTCGTCGAAACGCGAAGCGAGCGCGTGACCCGCAAGGTAGGCCCCCTCGATTCCCCCGGCCTCGTGAAACCCGTCGCCCGTGAGGCCGAGCACCGCGCCGCCATCCAGGCGCACGGCGACGGGCCGCGCCAGCTCCGAGCCGGGGCTCACGCGCGCGTGTCGCCAGACGTGTGATTGCACGGCTTCGGGCCGGGCGATCCACGCCCCCTCGAGGTCCGCAGCCTCCCTGAGTAGCGCCTGCAACCAGCTCGCGTCACTTGTTTCCAGGTTCGCCTGCGAGTAGGCCGGCCTCGCCTGGATGACCAACACCAGTCGGGCATCCGCCCCGCGCTTGCTCGAGTCGTGCAGGATCGCCTGGATGGACGCGGTCGAGCGCGGAAACCCGGCGTCCCACGCGGGAGCCGGGGTCCCGACGGCATAGCGCGCGATCACGGTCAGGCAGGGCAGCATGCGGACGAGCCCGACTAAGGGGATCGCGTCGGCGAGGGCCGCGGGTAGTGGCGCCGCGGTGCGCAACAACGCGATGGCCGACGGAGCGGGAATGGCGAGCGCCACGGCCCGCGCGGTCATGCACTCCCCCGACGCCAGCGTCACAGTCCAGTGGCCGTCCGCCGTCGACGACGCGGGCGACGCGAGCCGGATGGTCGTGACGTTGGCGTTGAGTCGCACGTCGGTTCTCAGCGCGAGGTGCTTGGGGAATCGGCTCATGCCCTCCACGAACGCCAGGCGGCGCCCGGGCCCGTCGAACGCCTCGGGCCGGCATGGCGAACCGTCGCCCACGCGCGCGAGTGGCCAGTTCTCCACAACCGAGGCGTCGCGCACGGAGTCTACCGCGGCGAGAAATCCAGCCGACTGCCCGTGGAGGTACGCGATGCCGTGATCCACCGGCTGGGCATCCAGCCGGCGCGTCGCGCAGCGGCCGCCCACGCCGCGGGCGCGCTCGAGCACCACGGCATTCCGGCCTTGTTGCTGGAGCTGTCGGGCCAAGGCTAACCCGGCTACGCCTGCGCCGATCACGATCACGTCATTGGTCACCGCGGCATTATGCGCTTCCGACGCGCTGATGGCCAAAGCGGTCGTGGCATCTGACCCCGCCCTCAATACGGTCACGGGGCCGAGGAGAACAGTCCTCGGCCCCGTTTGGCTTTGCCTGCGGTTCGGCCCCGCCGCGATGCGCCCGGGTTACGGCAGCAGGACGATGCGCGTCGTCCGGCGTTCGCCCAGGGCCGTGAGCGTGACGAAGT
>JBKJNH010000278.1:0-3351 GCA_046596055.1 Candidatus Eiseniibacteriota bacterium | reverse complement strand
TGGAAACCTGTGCGGTCTGCCCGCGCTGTGCCTGCCCAGCGGCATGGGCGACGAGGGGCTGCCGACTTCGATCTCGTTCCTCGGTGCGGCGTTCGACGAAGGGACCCTGGTCGCGCTCGGTCACGACCTGCAGACGCGCAGCGCGCATCACCGCGCGATGCCGAAGGGAGTGGAGAAGTGAACGCGACGCTCGCGGCACTCGCCGCCGAGTTCTGGGAGTCGACGCTCGCCGCCGACCCGCTGACCGCGACCCTGGTGGGCGATCGTCGCTTCGACGCGCGCATGCCGGATCTCGCCCCGGCCGCGCGCGAGGCCGAGGTCACGGCGCTGGCCGACCTGGCGTCCCGCGTGCAGGTCGTGCCCGTGGAAGCGCTCGATGTGGAGGAAAAGATCACGCGGCTCCAGCTCCTGGCGCTGACGCAGGACGGCATCGACCAGCGCTCGACGGGCATCGAGACGTGGTTGCTCGATCCCCTCGACGGCCCGCAGGTCTCGCTGCTCAACATCCCCGCGTTCCAGTCGATCCGCTCGACCGACGAGGCGGCCGCGTTTGTCGCCCGCGTGCGCGCGATGGGACCGTACCTCGAGGCGCATCGCGCGAACCTGGTGCGCGGTCATGCCGCAGGTTTGTCGTCGGTGGCCGAACCGGTGCAGAAGGTGCTGGTGCAGCTCGAAGCGATCCTGGCGAAGCCGGCGTCCGAATGGGCCCTGGCGACCGAACCCGTCGCGGGCCTGCCGGAATCGTTCGATCCCGCTTCGCGGGAACATCTGCGCGCCGAGTGCGAGCGCGCGATCGACGAGGAGGTGCGTCCGCAGTTCGCCCGGCTCGCGGCGTTTGTGCGTGAGACGGCGCTGCCGGCGGCGCGCCCCGAGGATCGCGCCGGCATCGGCGCCTTGCCCGGCGGCCTCGAGACTTACGCGAGGCAGTTGCGCATCCACACCTCGTTGCCGCTGACCGCCGAGGCGATCCACGCCACGGGCCTTGCCGAGGTGGCGAAGATCGACGCCGAGATGGCGGAGCTCGGCGCGCGCGCGCTGGGTGAGAGTGATCCCGGGAAGCTGCGGGAGCGCCTGCGCACGGACCCCGCGCTGCACTTCACGACGCGCGAGGAGGTCGAGGCGAAGGCGGTCGAGGCGCTGCGTCGCGCCGAGGCGACGGTGCCCCGCTGGTTCGGCCTCATCCCGCGCACGCCTTGCATCGTCCGCCGCATCGAGGCGCACGAGGAGGAGTTCTCGACCATCGCCTATTACCGGCAGCCGGCGACCGACGGCTCGCGCCCGGGCACGTACTACATCAACACGTTCGCGCCTGCGACCCGGCCGCGCTACGAGGCCGAGGCGCTCGCGTTCCACGAAGCGGTGCCCGGGCACCACACGCAGATCGCGCTGGCGCAGGAGGCGACGGACGTGCCCGAGTTCCGCCGCCACACCGGCCCGACGAGCTACGTCGAGGGCTGGGCCCTGTACACGGAGCGATTGTGCGACGAGATGGGCTTGTACGGCGCCGACCTCGATCGCATCGGCATGCTGTCGTTCGACGCCTGGCGGGCGTGCCGCCTCGTCGTCGACACCGGGATCCACGCGCTGGGCTGGAGTCGCGCGCGCGCCATCGAGTTCATGGTCGAGCACACCGCGCTGGCGCGGAACAACATCGAGAACGAGGTCGACCGCTACATCGGGTGGCCCGGGCAGGCCACCGCGTACAAGACCGGGCAACTTCACATTCTCGCGCTGCGCCGCGCCGCCGAGGCCCGCGCCGGCTCGCGCTTCGACGTGAAGGCGTTCCACGACGCCGTGCTCGGTCACGGGGCGGTGGCGCTCGAGACGTTGACCGCGATCGTCGAGGACGCGATTCCGGGCTGAGGAGACACGGCCGGCGTTCTCCAACGGCAACCGATCCGGCAACCGATGCGCATTTACAGCATCGTTACTCCCCAGACATTGCGCGGCGACGCCCGTCGCCGAAGCTGACGCCTGTCGGCTTACTTGGTGATCCCAAGCACGCCATCCCCGACGTACGACGAGACCGCTTCCACACCGCGCGCAGGCTGGCCGCCTCCCGGCGATGGAACTTCGAGCGCCCACCGTCCGGTCCAGGCGCACGACGCATGCACGGCTCGAAGACGCGGGAAGCGAGCAGGGTCGCTCAAGTCGGCACGATGAACCCAGCGCCGAGCATCGTTCTGTCTCCCCAGTCGTGTTGTTCGGAGGAATCCAATGGCATCTTTCGACTCTCGTGAGCTTCGATCGCAGGGAGCGACTTGCGCTCTCGCCGTCGCGCTCCTGGCCGTTCCCCTTGCGGCTTCGGCCCAGGTGGTCTTCGACGGCAACATCATCCACGGCAACGGCAACCTGACGCAGGCCGGCCAGTACCGGGCAGACAACCTGCCTGCGCTTCCGCTGGGCTCCTGCCCGATCGGTTTCACGACGCAGCAGCTCGCCGAAGTGGCGTACATCGAGAACAGCTTTGCCGATCCGCTGCTGACCGCCGCGATCAACCTGGGCGGGCCCGTGTGGCGCCCCGCCGCGGGCAGCCCCGCGTTCCCCGGCAACCCGGGTCATGGCAAGGCCGTCAACGTTCCCGCCGACGGCTGGTTCGAGCAGACGTGTTATGTGGGCGCGCTCGACTCGCTCGAGACCAACGACTGGACGCTCGGCTGGACCTATTACGACTCGCTCGGCATCGGTCGCACCGACCTCGATCTCGCGCGCCCGATCCGCATTCTCGACAACATTCGCTTCGACAACCTGTACTTCCTCGTCGCCGACACGAACTACGTCTTCCGTGGCCAGATTCGGGTCCTTCCCGGTGGCCTCCTCGACATCGCGCCGGGCACGCAGTGCTTCGGCGAGCGGGCGACGACCGGCTCGCTCATCATCGAGCGCGGCGGAATCATCCGCGCCGAGGGTACCGCGGCGCAGCCGATCGTCATGACCTCCGACGATGCCCTCCTCGGTGGACCGCAGACGCGCGGCGGATGGGGTGGCATCAACATCCTCGGTCGCGCCATGGCCAACTGCCTGGGCACGAACGCGACGGCCGGCGATGACACCTGCTTCTCCGAGGGCGGGGCGGTGGGCGTCTATGGCGGCAACGACGACGCGGACAGCTCGGGCGTGCTGCGCTACGTGCGGGTCGAGTACTCGGGCCGCGAGATCACGACCGACAACGAGCTGAACTCCTTCACCTTCAATGGTGTCGGCAGCCGGACCAAGCTCGAGTACCTGCAGGCGCATCGCGGCGGAGACGACGGACTCGAGTGCTTTGGTGGCACGGCGCGAATGAAGTACGCACTCGCCACCGACGGCACCGCCGACGGCTCCGACTGGCAGGTGGGATATCGCGGGAAG
>JBKJNH010000024.1:0-7758 GCA_046596055.1 Candidatus Eiseniibacteriota bacterium | reverse complement strand
AGGGCGGACACAAGGTGGATGCCGGGTCCGAAGGCTCGCTGACCGGCTGACCGGGATGGAAACAGCCCAATTCACCTCGCCCAAGATTAGGTGAATTGAGCTGTTCTCTGAGGGAATATTCGTCGCCGAAGTGGAAGCGCCGAGCCCGAAAGCCGCCATGAGCTCGGCGCCACCGGCACTCCAACTTGCGCCGGCGCAAGTTGGTTCGCACGAGCGCGGCCAAAAGGACGAGTCCCGGTCGTGGATCAGGGATCGCGGTCACGTCGGCGACGGCTCTCGATCTGGAGGATTCCGCTGCGAAGACCCAGTGCCAATCGCTCGGAGTCGGATCGGCGCTCATACCAGTTCACGCTTGAGTTCGGAGTGTTTGGAGTCTCGAATCGCGCCCACTCCTGCTCCCGGACGAGGAGCGATTCCTGTTCGGGTGTCACCAGCCCCTGGATCGCAAGACGAAAGAGATCGACCACCGCACTCTCGGCGGGACTGCCGAAGCCCAGGCGCAATGACCCGTGGTCCGTGGGGTACTCATGCAGGTGGACGTGTCGAGGAGGAAAGAGGAGCCGACCGGTGGAATCTTGTTCGATAGCCGCGCAGCGATTGTCGAGGAAGACCATGAGCGACTCTGCGCGCCCATCGACGAACATCGCAATCCCGGTGCCGCAATCATCGATCCGACTGAAGCTGGTGCAACGGATGGGAGGGGTGAGCCCGAGCTCGTCCTGGACCCTCGACACCGGCGACTCGTTCCGCGGCACGGGATTGCAGGCACTCATGAACATCATCGCCAGCGAAAGGCCTTGAATCGCCCGCGTCTTCGCCAACGCTCCCTCTCTACGCCTGTGCCGCTCTCCGCCGCTGAATCACGCGCTCGATCGCGGCGACGACGTGCGGCTCCTTGAGCCCGAAGGCGGCCATGAGCTCGGCGGGCTTTCCCGACTGGCCGAAGCGGTCGTGGACCGCGACCATCTCGACTGGGACGGGGTGCGTGCGGACGACGACCTCGGCGACGGCGCCGCCCAGGCCGCCGTTCACCTGGTGCTCCTCGGCGGTGACGATCGCACCGGTCTCACGCGCGCAGCGCTCGATGAGCGCGGCGTCGAGGGGCTTGATGGTGTGCAGGTTGACGACGCGCACCGACACGCCGCGCGCGGCCATCGTCTCGCGCGCCTTCAGGGCTTCGTAGACCATCACGCCGCAGGCGATCACCGTGAGGTCGGTGCCCTCGCCGAACACCTCGCCCTTGCCGAACGTGAACGCCGTGGTCTCGTCGGTGACGACGGGCACGTCCTCGCGGCCAAAGCGGATGTAGACGGGGCCGGGCACGCCGGCCGCAGCGATGGTGGCCTTGCGGGCCTCATGGAAGTCGCACGGCACGACGAGGTTCATGTTGGGGATCGAGCGGATGATCGCGAACTCCTCCATCGCCTGGTGGGTGGCGCCGTCGGGTCCGACCGAGATGCCGCCGTGCGCACCGCCGATCTTGACGGGCAGGTTCGAGTAGGCGATCGAGACGCGGATCTGGTCGGCCGCGCGGCACGAGGCGAATGCGCCGTACGTGGCGAAGTACGGGATCTTCCCCATCGCGGCCATGCCGGCGGCGATGCAGGCCATGTTCTGCTCGGCGATGCCGATCTCGAAGAAGCGGTCCGGGAACTCCTCGGCAAAGAACGACGTCATCGTCGACTCGACGAGGTCGCCCACGAGCACGACGACGCGCGGGTCGGCATGGCCCAGGTCGACGAGCGCGCGGCCGAAGCCCTCGCGCGTCTTCTTCATGGCGGGTGGATCGGCGAGCAGGATGTCGGGCATGGCGGCGATCTCCGAGGGCGCGGGACGGCTCAGCCCGCGAGCAGCCGGGCTTTCCACGCGTCGTAAGTGGTGCCGAGCTCGATCAGGGCCGTCTCGCCCTCGTCCTTCTTCGGCGGCTTGCCGTGCCAGCGGTAGTCGTCGGCCATGTACGAGATGCCCTGCCCCATCACGGTGTGGGCCAGCAGCACGCTCGGGCGGCCCTTGTGCGTGCGCGCGGCGGCGAAGCCGGCGATCACCTGCGCGTGATCGTGGCCGTCGACCTCGATCACATTCCAGTTGAACGCGCGATACTTGTCGGCCAGCGGGGCGATGCCCATGATGTCCTCGACGTCGCCGTCGATCTGCTTGCGATTGTAGTCGATGATCGCGCAGAGGTTGTCGAGCTTGAAGTGCGCGGCCGACATCACCGCCTCCCACACCTGGCCCTCCTGCTGCTCGCCGTCGCCCATCACGCAGTAGACCCGCCGCGGGTTGCGATCGAGGCGCGAGGCGAGCGCGACGCCGTTGCAGATCGACAGACCCTGGCCCAGCGAACCGGCCGAGACCTCGATGCCCGGCGTATCGTGGCGCGACGGGTGGCCCTGCAGGTGCCCGTCGAACTTGCGGAACTTCATCAGGTCGGCGAGCGCGAAGTAGCCGCGCTCGGCCATCAGCGAGTAGATGACGGGCGTGACGTGGCCGATCGAGAAATGCCAGAAGTCGCGGCCCGGCCAGGCGGGGTCCTTCGGGTCGACCGCAATCTCGTAAAGAACAGCACGGCGCCGAAGTCGGCGCACGACAGCGGCCCGCCCGAGTGACCCGAGCCGGCGTCGATGAGCAGCGTGATGATGTCGCGACGGATGCGCAGCGACATTCCCTTCAGTTCCTCGAGCGAGAACTGGAGTCGGCCGCGCGCGTGGCAGCGGCCCGTCGTGAGGCGGGCAGCGAGCGCGTCTTCTGCGACAATCTGGGAAGCGGACTCGGACATGGGATGAGCAATCTAGCACGCAGCAGGAACCGGGGGAAGGCGCGGGCCCCGCTGCCCGCGCCCCCGTCCCGCGATGCGCGCTACCGCACTACCGATAGACCGCCTTCACCCGGCCCCAGCTCGACGGGTCCGCCGGTGTGGTCCCGCAGCCGTTGACGTTTCGCGGCGTGGGCATGCATCCGTTGCCCTGCGGATCGAGGCCACCGGTATACGGATTGAGCCCGTCGAACAGTGCCCAGCCGCCGGTCATGTCGGGAAGGCGGCCCAGCGAGCGGTTGGTCCCGCCTTCGTGCGCCTTGTACGTGTAGCTCTCGACGAGCAGCGTTTCGCTCGCGGTCACCCGCCACAGCCGCACGGTGTCACCCGCGTTGGCCAGCGAAAAGCCGGCGATCGGCTTTCCGTTCGCGCCCTGCCAGGCGACGGCGTCGGAGCCGAAGATCGCGCGGTGCTCGCCCATGCCGAGTGCTCCCGTGCCGCGCCAGCGCCACGTCGAGTCGGCGTCGGTGATCACGTACTCGGACAGGTCGGCCTCGAGCCCGAAGTTGATGAGCTCGACCCACTCGTCATCGCGCGCGGAGTAGAGCGCGTTGCCGTCCCAGTCCTGGCCGGGGGCGGCCATGAACTCGTTGAGGCGGACATCGCAGGCCGCTGCTCCGGCGTGCACGAGGACGAAGAACAGCGCGAGCGCGAGCGCAGGCGCCGCGCCGGAGAAAGAGTTCCGGCGCGGACGCGCGTTGGTCGTATTGGACATGGTGCATCTCCCCGGGGGCGGTGTTCGGGGGCGATGCGGGGGCTTCTTTCGGGGACTGCGTGCTGCTACGCCTCAGCGCGTCCGCAGCTTCAGCTTCTCCTCGAGGTACGGCCCCATGCGCTCGAGGGCCTTGTCGAGATTCGCGATCGAGTTGGCATACGAGAGTCGGAGGTAACCCTCGCCGTACTTCCCGAATGCGGTTCCCGACAGCACGGCGACACCGGCCTCGTCGAGCATCGCGCGCGCGAGGTCGGCCGACGTCATCCCGGTGCCGGTGATGTTCGGAAATGCATAGAACGCGCCGCCGGGCATGGTGCAGGTGACGCCCGGAAGCGCGTTCAAGCCCGCGACGATGTGATCGCGGCGACGGTGGAACTCGGCGATCATGTCCTCGGCCGGTCCCTGCGGGCCGTTCAGCGCGGCCACGCCCGCCTTCTGCACGAAGCTGTTGGTGCACGAGTTGCTGTTCGTCATGAGGCGCGCCATGTGGACCGCCAGCGGCTTCGCCATCACGCCGTAGCCCAGGCGCCAGCCGGTCATCGCGTAGGTCTTCGAGAAGCCGTCGAGCAGGATCGTGCGTTCCTGGAGACCCGGGAAGGTGGCGATCGACTCGTGCGTGCCGCCGTACTGCATGCGGCTGTAGATCTCGTCGGAGAGGATGGTGAACGGATGCTTCTCGGCCAGCCCGGCGATGGCGCGCAGCGTCGCGTGGTCGAGCGTGCCGCCGGTCGGGTTGTGCGGCGAGTTGAGCACGAGCAGCTTCGTGCGCGGCGTGATGAGCGACGCGAGCTCCTCGACGTCGAACGACCAGTTGCGCTCCTCGCGCAGGCGCAGGGGCACGGCCTTCGCCCCGACGAAGTCGATCATCGACTCGTAGATCGGGAAGCCCGGGTTCGGGTAGATCGCCTCGTCGCCCTCCTGCAGGAGCGTGAGCATCGTGTAGAACAGGATCGGCTTCCCGCCGGGCGTGACCACCACCTGCTCGGGCTCGACGTAGATGCCGCGCGTCTTCTCGATGTACGCGGCGATCGCCTCGCGCAGGTCGCGCTGACCGGCCGAGGGGCCGTAATGAGTCCAGCCCGTCTCGAGCGCGTCGGCCGCGGCGCGGCGGATGTGCTCGGGCGTGTCGAAATCGGGCTCGCCGATCTCGAGGTGAACGACCGACTTCCCCTGCGCCTCGAGCGCCTGCGCGCGGGCCAGCACCTCGAACGCGGTCTCGGTGCCGAGGCGGGACATCCGGGTGGCGAAGTCCATGCGAGCCTCCAGGGGGGTCACTCGGTGGGCAACAAGTCGGAGAGGCCCGGAAGTGGGCCGACGAACCAGTGTACCGCCAGCCGGATCTCGCTGGAACGGCCATCGGCGGTGGCGATCTGGGTCCACGCCAGCCGCGGTTCGACCGGCCCCGGGCGCGCCAGCTCGATCCGGGTGCGGGCCGCGGCTCTCCCCGGGCGCACCAGCGTGCCCCCGGGGCGGTCCGAGTCGAGGTAGACCGGGGCGCTGCGTCCCCCGCCGAGTCGGGTCTCGAGGCGACCGACCACCCCGGCCGGGAGGCGGCCGTGGACCGCGATCCAGCCGCCGCGGCGGGCCAGCCCCGCGGGATCGAAACGCGCCTCGGCCCCGGCGGTGAGCGGTCCCGCGCCCGTGCGCAACGCCAGCAGCGTGCGCCGCGGGCGCACGTCGTGCCGCAGGTCCAGCCGCAGGCCCGGCGCCGGTTCGAGGCGCGCGACGAGCCACGCGCGGGGATCGGCGAATGGACCGCGATCGGTCGCGTGCGCCTCGAACGCCCATCTGCGCGGCCCGGCGCACTCGAACAGGACGCCCGCGTGCGCGCGCGACCTTCGCTCGGGCAAGGCGCGGGGCGGAATGAACCCGCGCGCCTCGGTCTCGAGGACGAGGCCGGCGCGCGTGCGCGCACCGCCCGGCACCGTGCGCACGCTCGTGCTCGCGGTGATGCGCGCCCGGGCGCGGCCCTCCGCGTCGAAGGCCGCCGCGACAAGGATCGCCTCGCCGCCGCGCGCCCACGTGGCCCCCAGCTCGAACGCTCCCCCGCCGTGCACGATCGTCGCCGCGCTCTCGGCCGCGGCGGCGCTGCCCTCGTAGGGCGCGCGTCGCGGGTCCGTGCGCGCGACGAGTGCGACCGCCCATGCCCGGAACGACGGCAGGCGGGGCGAGGCGAACGCGCCGGCGAGTGCGACCGTGCGCTCGGTCAGGGCGCCGCGGCGCGCTTCCTCGCTCGCATTGCGGTGGCGCACGCCGAGCAAGGGGCGAAGCGCCGCGCCGCTCGGCCGCGTCTCGCGCGGAGTCACCGCGGCCAGCACGCCCACACGCCACGGGCCCTGGGCGTGCTCGAGCGCGACACCGCGCCAACCCGTTGCGGCGCGCGCGGGGGCGGCCGACAGTGGCGCGGCGAACCACGCATCGATCGCATCGCGAGCGCGTCCGGGTGCGATCACGCCGCCGACCGCCTCGGGCGTGACGCGGCGCGGGCCGAGCACGAGCCCGGCGCCGATGCGCGGCTCGAACCACCCCGCGCGCACGAGCGTGCGCGGGCCGGGTGCGAACGCGAGGGCGCCGTACGCGTCGTCGATGCCGCGCGGCTCGCCGTCCTCGCGGGCGAGGAGAATCTCGGCGCGAATGCGGCGGGCGCCGGCTGCGGCGGTGAGCGAGCGGGCCCCGCCGATCCAGGTGATGCGGCCGCGGGACCATGGCGCGAAACCGGTCGGCGCAAGTGCCGACGAGACTTCCTCGCCCACGTACCCGCCGTCGTACGCCGCGTCGGCCTCGGCGTCCTCGCGCACGAGGGTCGGCACGGGGTCGTCGCCCACGGAATCCGCAGGCGCCACTGCGAGCACGAGCGCGACCAGCCACGCGCTCACCATGACGCCCCCGCGTCCCACGCGTCGGACGGACCGAGCTCGGGATGATCACTGCGCGCGATCGCGACGCGCACGCCGCGGGCCCCGCGCGTCGCGACCGTCACGCCCAGCGCCCCGCTCCACGGTGGCCCGAACGCGCCCGCCTGGAGCGCGCAGGGGCCGACGGCGAACGTGATGCCGCCGCCGGGGCGCGTGCCGACCAGGTCGTGCGTGAGCACACCGTGGAGCCGGGCGAGACCGAGGTCGTACGCCGCCTCGAGCGTCCAGTCGGGATCGGGCCGCGCACGCACCGCACCGCCCGAGGCCAGTGCGCGCGCGGCAAACGCGACCGCTGTGGCGCCCCGGGTCCATGCGAGGCCCGCATCGAGCGCGCCCGCCCGGATGGCACCCCCGGCGCCGTCGAGGCGCGCCTCCTGCCACGCGGCGCCCAGGGCGAGCGAGTTGCGTGGGCTAGTGCGACACCACGCCGCGCCGACCGAGAGGCGGGTGCGCCGGGCCCTTTCGGGCCCGTAGAGCTCCAGGCCCAGCGCGATGGCGCCATCCCCCCGCGCATAGGCCGCGGCGAAGCGCGTGCGCGCCAGTGCATCGAGACCGAACGGTTGCGTGCGCGCCGCCGCGAGCGCGACACGCGCGGACGCCGCAGGCGCGATGCGCGCCGGCTGGTCGAAGAGCGCCAACGGTCCCGGCGCATCGGCCAGCAGCGCGAGCCCCGCGGCGCGCGCCGTGGCGTTGCCGGGATCGGGCTGGATCGCGGCGAGAGCGGGCGCAGGTCCGGCGGCCGTCATGCCCACCGCGAGCAGGATCAGAAGCTCCATGCGCGCGCTCATTCGACGCTCACCCAGGCGCGCGCCGTGGCATGCGCGACGGCGCCGGGCGCGCGGGCGCGCAGGCCCACGAGGTAGAGCCCGGGCGGCACCGGGCGGCCCGCATCATCGACGCCGTCCCACGCGACGCCGGCGGAGCCCGGCGCGTCGTCCTCGTCGACGAGCAACCGCACGCGCCGGCCGCGCAGGTCGTAGAGAGCGATCGTCACCCGCGCCGACGCGAAGCCCGTCGACCAGCGCAGGAGCACCGGCTCGCCATGGACGTGCGCCGACGGCGCGACCGTGAGAGCGATCCCCGGTGTCGGGGCGCCGCCCGCGACGGAGTTCACCTGCCCCGGCGTGCCACCGCGGACGGCGCTGTCGCTCCAGTTGGCCGATTCGCGCGTGGCGCGCGCGGTCGAGCGCCGTTCACGCGTGCGACCGGCCGTCGCCGGTGGCAACTCGAGCGCGTCGCTGGCGCGCGCGTCGGGCGGGCGCAGGACGATGCGATCCGCGGCGCTGCCAGGCGGCGCATCCGAGGGCGGATCGTTG
>JBKJNH010000369.1:0-7308 GCA_046596055.1 Candidatus Eiseniibacteriota bacterium | reverse complement strand
ATCGGGTCGCACCGGCGAACACGCCGATCGACAAGAAGACCGGCCGCATCCTGGGCCACACGATCACGGTGCGCGATCGCGGCGAGTACGTCGCGTCCTCGCCCGACGACGTGCAGTACATGGACATCTCGCCCATCCAGCTCGTTTCACCCGCCGCCGCGCTCATTCCGTTCCTCGAGCACGACGACGCGAATCGCGCCCTGATGGGTTCGAACATGCAGCGCCAGGCCGTGCCCCTGCTCCAGACCGAGACGCCGCTCGTCGGCACCGGCCTCGAGGGCAAGGTGGCGATGGACTCGGGCGCGTTGATCCTCGCCCGCCGGGCCGGCACCGTCGAGTTCGTCTCGAGCGAGATGGTCGCCGTGCGTTACGACCAGGGTGACGAGGCCGACGTCGACTATTCGGAGCACGCGAATCTCGACGTCTACAAGCTGACCAAGTTCCGCCGCTCGAACCAGGACACGTGCCTCAACCAGCGTCCGGTCGTGCAGGAAGGCCAGCGCCTGGACAAGGGCGAGATCATCGCCGACGGCCCGGGCACGAAGAACGGCGAGCTGGCGCTCGGCCGCAACGTGCTGGTCTCGTTCATGCCGTGGGGCGGTTACAACTTCGAGGACGCCATCCTCGTCTCCGAGAAGGCGATCAAGGACGACATCTTCACGTCCGTGCATATCGAGGAGTTCGAACTGCAGGTCCGGGACACCAAGCGTGGCGTCGAGGAGATCACGCGCGAAATCCCGAACGTGTCCGAGGAAGCGGTCAAGAACCTGGACGACGAGGGAGTGGTTCGCATCGGCGCGCGCGTGCGCGCCGGCGACATCCTGGTCGGCAAGGTGACGCCCAAGGGCGAGCAGGAATTGTCGCCCGAGGAGCGCCTGCTCAAGGCCATCTTCGGCGACAAGGCCGGCGACGTGCGTGACGCGTCGCTCAAGGCTCCCCCGGGCATGGACGGCATCGTGATCGACATCAAGGTCTTCTCCCGCAAGGAGAAGGACGACGACACGAAGAAGCAGGAGAAGAAGAAGATCGAGAAGCTCCGCCGGCAGTCGAAGAAGGAGCGCGATCGCATCGTCGAGGTGCGCATCGCCGGCCTCTCCGAGCTGCTCGACGGGCACGTCGTGAACAAGCTCACGTCGCGCACCAAGGACGAGCCGCTGGCGCGTGCGGGCAAGAAGTTCACCACCGAGTTCCTGACGGAAGTCGATCTCGAGGACATTCCGTGGAACCAGGCCGTCACCAAGGACGACAAGGTGAACGAGCGCTTCTGGCGCCAGATGCACGGCGCCCAGACGGCGATGGCCCGCGTCGACAAGGAGCTTGAGAAGGAGATCGACAAGGTCTCGCGCGGCGATGAACTGCCGCCCGGCGTGGTCAAGCTGGTCAAGGTGTACGTCGCCAAGAAGCGCAAGCTTTCGGTCGGCGACAAGATGGCCGGTCGCCACGGCAACAAGGGCGTGGTCGCGAAGGTGCTTCCCGAGGAGGACATGCCTTACCTCCCCGACGGTCGGCCCATCGAGATCGTCCTCAACCCGCTCGGCGTGCCGTCGCGCATGAACATCGGCCAGGTGCTCGAGACGCACCTCGGCTGGGCGGCCGACGCGCTCGGCCAGCCGGTCGCCACACCAGTATTCGCGGGCGCGACCGTTGACGAGATCAAGGCGGCGCTGCGCCAGGCGAACCTTCCCGAGGACGGTAAGACCGAACTCCTCGACGGTCGCACGGGCGAGGCGTTCCACCAGCGCGTCACGGTCGGCTACATCTACATGCTCAAGCTGTCGCACCTGGTCGACGACAAGATCCACGCCCGCTCCACGGGTCCTTACTCGCTCGTCACGCAGCAGCCGCTCGGCGGAAAAGCCCAGTTCGGCGGCCAGCGTTTCGGGGAGATGGAAGTCTGGGCCCTCGAGGCATACGGCGCCGCGTACACGCTGCAGGAGCTGCTGACCGTGAAGTCCGACGACGTCAGCGGCCGCTCGCGGATCTACGAAGCCATCGTCAAGGGCGAGAACCCGCCGGAGCCCGGCGTGCCCGAGTCGTTCAACGTGCTGGTGAAGGAGCTGCAGAGCCTCTGCCTGGACGTGCAGTTCGAAGAGGCCTAGAAGTCCGGACTGCACTCCCGCGGCTCAACGAGCCGCGGGCCTTCGGAAGGAGAGGGCGCAATGTCGATGATGGAACCCACCGGTACGCCGAACCCGCTCGCGGGCGCGCTCGGCAAGGTGAGCCTCACGCGCGTCGAGGATCGGGATCGGGGCAAGAAGGCGTCGTTCAACTCGATTCGCATCCGCCTGGCGTCGCCCGAGATCATCCGCTCGTGGTCGCACGGCGAGGTGACGAAGCCGGAGACGATCAACTACCGCTCGTTCAAGCCCGAGAAGGACGGCTTGTTCTGCGAGAAGATCTTCGGTCCGGTCAAGGATTGGGAGTGCAACTGCGGCAAGTACAAGCGCATCCGCTATCGCGGCGTGATCTGCGATCGCTGCGGTGTCGAGGTCACGCAGGCCAAGGTGCGCCGTGAACGGCTCGGTCACATCGAGCTGGCGGTGCCCGTGTCGCACATCTGGTTCTTCAAGGGCGTGCCCAGCCGCATCGGCCACCTGCTCGACATGTCGATCCGCGACCTCGAGCGGATCCTCTATTACGAGTCGTACGTCGTCATCGAGCCGGGTGTCACGGGTCTCAAGAAGAAGGAGATCATCTCGGAGGACAAGTACTTCGAGATCGAGACCGAGGAGCCCAACTCGGGCCTCGTCGCCAAGATGGGTGCGGACGCGATCCGCGACCTGCTGGCCGAGATCGACCTCGAGGACCTGTCGGCCGAACTGCGCAACAACGCGAAGCACGAGAAGTCGGTGCAGCGGAAGAAGGAGATGCTCAAGCGTCTCCGCATCGTCGAGGCGTTCCGCCAGAGCAAGAACCGCCCCGAGTGGATGATCCTTCAGGTCATCCCGGTGCTGCCGCCCGACCTGCGCCCGCTCGTCCCGCTCGAGGGCGGCCGCTTCGCCACGTCCGACCTCAACGACCTGTACCGTCGCGTCATCAACCGCAACAACCGGTTGAAGAAGCTGATGGAGATCCGGGCGCCCGAGGTCATCCTGCGCAACGAGAAGCGCATGTTGCAGGAGGCCGTCGACGCGCTGTTCGACAACGGCCGCCGCAGCCGCGCCGTGCGCGGACAGGGCAACCGTCCGCTCAAGTCGCTCTCCGACATGCTCAAGGGCAAGCAGGGCCGGTTCCGCCAGAACCTGCTCGGCAAGCGCGTGGACTACTCGGGTCGTTCGGTCATTGTCGTCGGTCCGGAGCTCAAGCTCCACCAGTGCGGGCTGCCGAAGAACATGGCGCTCGAGCTGTTCAAGCCGTTCATCATCCGCAAGCTCGAGGATCGCGGCTTCGTGCAGACGGTCAAGAGCGCCAAGCGGCTGGTCGAGCGCGAGCGTCCCGAGGTGTGGGACATCCTCGGCGAGATCATCCAGAACCACCCGGTGCTCCTGAACCGTGCGCCCACGCTTCACCGCCTCGGCATCCAGGCGTTCGAGCCGGTGCTGGTCGAGGGCAAGGCCATCCGTATCCACCCCTTGGTCTGCCAGGCGTTCAACGCCGACTTCGACGGCGACCAGATGGCGGTGCACGTGCCGCTCTCGTTCGAGGCGCAGATCGAGTGCTCGCTGCTCATGCTGGCGACGAACAACATCCTGTCGCCGGCGTCGGGCCGTCCGCTCGCCACGCCGAACCAGGACATCGTGCTCGGGTGCCACTTCCTGACCAAGGACCGGCACGACGAGCGTCCGGACGAGAAGCTGCGCATGTACTACGGCCCGGCCGAAGTGCGCGCCGCGTACGACAACGGCGTCGTCGACCTGCACGAGCACATCCGCGTCGTCCTGTCGGGCGAGCGGGTGCGCACGACCGCCGGTCGCGTGTTCTTCAACGACGTCCTGCCCGTGGCACTGGGCTACCGCAACGAGTCGCAGAATCGCAAGAGCCTCGAGAAGATCGTCGGCGACACGTTCTCGCGCCTCGGGCCCGAGGCGACGGCGTCGCTGCTCGACGACCTCAAGGATCTGGGCTTCCGCTACGCGACGCGCGCCGGCATCACGGTGGGCATCGACGATATCCGCGTGCCGCCCGAGAAGGCGAAGATCATCGAGAAGGCCCAGATCGACGTCGAGACGATCATGAAGCAGTACCGCAAGGGCCTCATCACCGAGGGCGAGCGGTACAACAAGGTCATCGACACGTGGACCCACGTGACGACCGAGGTGGAAGAGGTCACGTTCGACGGCCTCGCCGCCGACAAGACCGGCTTCAACCCGATCTTCATGATGGCCGACTCGGGCGCCCGCGGTTCGCGCGAGCAGGTGCGCCAGATCGCCGGGATGCGCGGGCTGATGGCCAAGCCGCAGAAGCGCGTCACCGGCGCGTTCGGTGAAATCATCGAGTCGCCGGTCATCCACAACTTCAAGGAAGGCCTGACCGTGCTCGAGTACTTCATCTCGACGCACGGCGCCCGCAAGGGTCTCGCCGACACCGCGCTCAAGACGGCCGACGCCGGGTACCTGACCCGCCGCCTGGTCGACGTGGCGCAGGACGTCATCATCAACGAGATCGATTGCGGCACCGTCCGCGGGCTGCCGGTCGGCCCGCTCAAGGACGGCGAAGAGACGATCGAGCCGCTGGGCGACCGCGTGCTGGGTCGCGTCACCTGCGAGGACACCTACCATCCGATCACCAAGGAGCTGATCGTCGAGGGCGCCGCGCTCATCGACGAGGCCCTGGCCGACCGGATCGAGGCGGCGTCGCGTTCCGGCCTCGAGAAGATCCGCATCCGCTCCGTGCTGACCTGCGAGTCGCGTCGCGGGGTGTGCGCCAACTGCTACGGCCGCAACCTGGCGAACGCCCGTCCCGTCGACATCGGCGAGGCGGTCGGCGTCATCGCCGCGCAGTCGATCGGCGAGCCGGGAACGCAGCTCACGCTGCGCACCTTCCACATCGGCGGCACCGCCAGCCGTATCGTCGAGGCTTCGCGCATCGCTTCGAAGGGCGGGGGCAAGATCCTGTTCCACGGCGTCGAGTTCGTGGAGTGGGTGCCGCCGCAGGCGCCGCAGGCCAAGCCGCTGGGCGTGATCGTCGGTCACCGTGGCGAGATCGAGCTGGTCGAGCCCGACACCGGCCGCGTTCGCCAGCGCTACAACCCGCCTTACGGCGCCATCCTGTTCGTGCGCGACGGCGAGATCATCGAGGACGGCACGGACCTGTTCGAGTGGGACGCCTACTCGAAGCCCGTCGTCACCGAGGTCAGCGGCACCGTGAAGTACGTCGACGTCAAGGACAAGCGCACGGTTCGCGAGGAGGTCGACGAGGTCACCGGCCTCAAGCTCCAGGTCATCATGGAAGACAAGGACAAGGAGCTGCAGCCGGCGATCGACGTTCTCGACGCCAAGGGCAAGAAGATCGCGCACTACCCGCTGCCGACCGGCTCGCGCCTGCAGGTGCTGGACGCGGACACGGTGGTGGCCGGGCAGAGCCTGGTCAAGATCCGCCGCGAGTCGTCGAAGACGCGCGACATCACGGGCGGTCTGCCCCGCGTGTCCGAGCTCTTCGAGGCCCGTCGCCCGCGCGACGCCGCCACCGTCTCCGAGATCGACGGGCGCGTGGAGTTCGGCGGCGTCTCCCGCGGCCTGCGCAAGCTGGCCGTGATCAGTGACGAGGGCGACAACCGCGAGTACCTGATTCCGCAGGGCCGCCACCTGCACGTGCAGGAAGGCAGCTACGTGCGGGCGGGTGAACGCCTCACCGAAGGCTCCGTGAACCCCCACGATGTCCTGCGCATCAAGGGCATCGAGGAGGTGCAGGAGTACCTGGTCAACGAGATCCAGGAGGTTTACCGCCTCCAGGGCGTGCGCATCGACGACAAGCACATCGAGGTCATCGTCCGCCAGATGCTGCAGAAGGTGCGGATCGACGACCCGGGCGACACCGTCTTCCTCGAAGGGGAGCAGGTCGACCGGCAGATCGTGCTCGAGGAGAATGGACGGGTGCGGGCCGAGGGCCTGGCGACGGCGCAGTACCAGCCGCTGCTGCTGGGTATCACCAAGGCCTCGCTGTCGACCCAGTCGTTCATCTCGGCCGCGTCGTTCCAGGAGACCACCCGCGTCCTCACCGAGGCGGCGATCCAGGGCTCCACGGACTACCTGCGCGGCCTCAAGGAGAACGTGATCATTGGCCACCTGATCCCGGCCGGGACCGGCATCCAGAAGTACCGCAGCCTGCGCCTCGAGGCCGAACTGGTCGAGCCGCCCGTTGCCCCGGAAGCCGTCGCCCCGACCGAGGTCGAGGTCGAAACGACGAAGACGGCCTAAGAACCGTTTTCACAACAGGTTAGGCGCAAGGTCGGGCTTCCGGAAGGGAGCCCGGCCCGAATCGCGCCCCGATGAGGCTCCGAAGACGCCCCAGGACGCCTGCGGTGGGGCGGGGCCGTCGGTCAGGGCAGGGAAATTGCTCCTTGACCAGACGGGTCCGAATCCCGTAACTTCCGCTTTCTGCGCGGTTAAGGCCTCGCGCCACCGCCATGGAGGACGTTTTGCCGACTCTGAATCAGCTGGTCCGCAAGGGCCGGACCCGGATCCTGAAGAAGACGGGTGCGCCTGCGCTCAAGTCCGCGCCGCAAAAGCGTGGCGTGTGCACGCGCGTTTACACTTCCACTCCGAAGAAGCCGAACTCGGCGCTCCGCAAGGTCGCCCGTGTCCGGCTCACCAACGGGATGGAAGTGACCTGTTACATTCCGGGCGAGGGCCACAACCTCCAGGAACACTCCATCGTGCTCATCCGCGGCGGGCGTGTGAAGGATCTCCCGGGTGTCCGGTACCACATCGTTCGTGGAACCCTGGACGCCAGTGGAGTGGATGGACGCACCCGTAGCCGGTCGAAGTACGGTACCAAGACCAAGAAGGCGGGCGGCAAGACCAAGAAGTAGGGTTGCGCCGCGGTCCCTCTCCGCGCCCGGCGATCGTCGGGGCGAGTGGACGCGCGCGTGCCCTGCGTCGTCGTGAGGAAGGATTCGCATGCCGAGGAAGAAACACATTTCGAAGCGTGAGCCCGTCGCGGATCCGATCTACGAGAATCCGCTCGTCACGCGCTTCGTGAACAGCCTGATGGATGGCGGCAAGCGCAGCACCGCGGAAGGAATCTTCTACGGCGCCATGAAGCAGATCGAGGCGCGGTCGGGCCAGGATGCGATGACCGTCCTCAAGGCCGCGATGAACAACGTCAAGCCGGTGCTCGAGGTGAAGAGCCGGCGCGTCGGCGGCGCGA
>JBKJNH010000164.1:0-13445 GCA_046596055.1 Candidatus Eiseniibacteriota bacterium | reverse complement strand
ATGGCCGTTGGCCAGGGCCGGAGTGAAGACCCAGCGGGCGACCGCGGCGGTGGCCGCGTCGGCGAAGATCTCCGGACCACTCTCGACCTCGGCGCGCTGCACGCGGCCGTCGGGGCCGACGAAGGCGCGGACGACGAGGCGGCCCTCGATCCGCGCCTGGCGGGCCAACTCCGGGTAGAGCGGCGTGACACGCGTGGCCGCCTCCGGCTCGACGTCGCGGTAGATCCAGATTCCGACGGCGGGGATCGCACCCGCTGCCGGGGTGGTCGCTCCTTCGGTCAAGCCCGTGCCGGTGGAACCCGTTCCGGTGCTCCCCGAATCAAGAGCTCCGACAGAGGTTTCGGCGATTGAAGTGACGGAGGAAGCCTGCGCTTCGCGCCGGGATTCATCATCGACGGGAACGAGACGGCCGTCGACTCTCGTCGGGGGAACCACGATCGGGACGGCGGGCACGCCATCGGCGATCTCGAGGATCTCTGTGAGAACGCGCTCGTCGAGCACCCATGGCGCGGGCGACGGCTCGTCGATCACGAGCGGTGTGCGCAGGCTCGCGGCGAACAGGATGGCGACGGCGACGGTCAGGAAGGAGAACGACGAGCCCAGAAGGCTGTCGCGCAAGACGAGGGACTGGTCGCGGCGGATCTGGTCGTGGAGTGTCATGGTCCATCCTCCTCGGTCCCGGTCGAGGTGCGGGAGCGTCCGCCCGGTCAGGCGGTCGAAGGATGGTGCGGAGCGGGCGCCGCGAGGGCGCCCGCTCCCGGCAATTCTAGTTCAGCGTGAAGCGGATGGGAACGGCGACCCACACCGCGACAGGCTTGTTGTTCGACAGCGCCGGCTTGAAGACGTACTGCTTGACCGCCTTCTCGGCCGCCTGATCGAACACGGGGTTCGACTTGGCGATGCGCGTGTCCTTGACGCGACCGTCCTTGCCCACCAGGGCCTGGACGACGACGCTGCCCTCCATGTTCGACTGACGGGCCAGGTCCGGGTACTCCGGCGTGACCCGCGTGATCGCCTCGGGCAGCTCCTCGACGTAGACGTACTCGCCGTAGCCGGGCATGTTGTCCGTCGGCGGCGCGATCACGAGCGAATCGCCCGTGCCGCCGGTCTCGCCCGCGCCGATCGACTGCGACAGTTCGTCCTGTGTCGCGATCGTCTGCTCTTCTTCGATCTGCTCCTCTTCCGTCGGCAGCGGGATACCGGCCGATGGTGCCGCCGTGGGGGCGGCCACCGAGACGGACGGCGGCGTCTGCTGCAGCGACGGCGGCGCCTGCAGTTCACGGTACGGCACCACGATCTGTCGCTCCTCCTGCGGCACGTTCCTCTGCGCGAGAAGGGCGAGCATGATCAGGACCATGGCCGTGAGGTAGGACATCGAGGAGACCGTCAACGCCTTCTGCAGGCTCTTCGTCTGCGCGGCGCGGACGTTTCTCAGGTGTTCGATCTGGCCCGCTTCGAGCTGCCAGTCGTTCGGGGTGAGGGTCGCGCTGCTCACTGGACGCCCACCTCCTTCTTGTCCTCTTCCGTCAGCGGTGCGAGCGCGAAGCGATTCATCTTCAGCGCATCGAGCTCGTCGATGATGTCGACCATCGAGTGGAACTTCGCCTCGGGATGGATCTTGATGACGACCACGATCTTCTTCTCGTTCTTGTCCCGCTCCTGCTTGAAGATGCCGGGCAGGGACTTCCACTCGACTTCTTCGGGCGTCAACTCACCGACCATCCACTTGTAACGGTCGCCGGGCAGCGCGAAGACCGTGAGGATGTTCGACTTCGCGATCGGCACCGGCGGATTGTCCTTCGGCGGCAGGTTGATCTCCAGCGCCTGCGGAGTCCGGAACACGGTGGTGACCATGAAGAAGATGAGGAGAAGGAACGCCACGTCGACCAGAGGCGTCATGTCGATGCGGACCCCGACTCGCTTCTTCTTCTTGGATTTACCGCCTCCGCTGGGCTGCGGGGTGTCTACAGCACCCATGGATCCTCACCTCCCCCCTAGTTCGCCGCCGGAGCGGCCTGCTTCTGCTTCTTCTTGGCGTCGGTCACGATGTTGAACCGATTCGCGTTCTGCACCTGCAGTTCCTTCATGATCTGCTCGACCACGCCGAAGGGCGCGTCCCTGTCGGCCTTGAGCAGGACGAACGCCGACGGCGCCGAGTAGCGCGCGGTCGTCAGCCACTGCCCGAAGTCCGCAGGCGTGATCAACATGTACTTCTTCTCGCGCCGCTCCGTGAACTCGATACCCAGTCGTCCCTCGCGGGTCACGTTGACCGTGATGATGTTCGACTCGGGCTTCTTGAACTCGGACGCGGACTCCGGAAGCGTGATCTTCTCCTTCTCCGGCGGCTGGAACTGCGTCGTCGTCATGAAGAAGATGAGGAGCAGAAAGGCAACGTCGACCAGGGGCGTCATGTCGATCGCGATTCCGACTCGTTTCGGCTTCTTGACCTTGCTCATCGCGTCCTCGCTTCCGACGTCAGTCGGCGGCGCGGGTCGAGAGGAACTGCACCGCCTCGAACGACGCTTCGTCGATCATGTACGAGAAGTTGTCGACCTTCGTGGTGAACACGTTGTAGGCCACGATGCCGAGGATGGCGACCAGGAGTCCGCCGGCGGTGTTGACCAGCGCCTCGGAAATCCCCAGCGCGAGCTTCGTCGCGTCGACGGCGCCCGAGGTGCCGAGCGCGGCGAACGAGTTGATCATCCCGATGGTCGTGCCGAGCAGGCCCACCATCGTCGCGATCGAGGCGATCGTCGACAGGGCGACCAGGTTGCGCTCGAGCAGCGGGCGCTCGAGGCCGTTGGCCTCCTCGATGGCCTCCTGGGTCTCGGTGATGATCTTGTCCTTGGGCAGCCCGTCGGCCTTGGCCGACTGGAAGCGCTCGAGGCCGGCCCGCATCACGGCCGCCGCCGAACCGCCCTGCTTGCCGCAGGCGTCGATGGCCGCCTTGACGTCGCCGTCACGGAGGTGACGCTTCACCGTGGTGAGGAACACCGGCAGCGGGCTCTTGCCCTGCGCGCGTCGCAGCGACAGTGCGCGTTCCACGACGAACGTCGTCACCATGATCATCAGCCAGATGAGAGATGCGACGAGCGGACCGCCCTCCTGGAGGAAGTGGGGCAGCTGCTTGAAGATCAGGTACGAAACGACGATCGAAGCGATGATGTAGATCGGCCACAGGAAACGCTGCACGATGCATCCTCCTTACGGTGTTTCGAGCGGCCGCGCTCGGCGAGCCTGTCTCGATGGTGACAGTGACCTCGAAGTTCAGGCCTTGGCCGGCCCCTGGGCGAAGCTGGCAAGGGCCTTCTCGGCGTCGTCGTACACGTCGAACACCAGCGACAGCTTGGTGATGACGAAGATGTTCTTGATGCGGTTGTCGACGCGGCACAGCTTCATCTGGCCGCCGCGACGCAGGTAGCTCGTGTGCGCGGTGATGAGCACGCCCAGCGCGGTCGAGTTGATGTGCTGCGTCTCGCCCAGGTCGATGAGGAGATGCAGGTTGCCCTCGGCCGCGAGGTCGCGGGTGAGCTTCTCCAGCTCGTCCGTTTCCTCCCCGCCCACGAGATAACCCTTCGGGGTGAGGACTTCGATGCTCTCCACCGTGCGACGCTTGACGTGCATTCTTTCCTCCGGTTCCCGGTTCCGGTCGACGATTACAACCCGAGCGACTTGAGACCCTTGGTCGCGTTCGGTTCGCCCGGTTTGAGCTCGAGTACCTTGCGATAGCACTCGACGGCACGGGCTCGATTGCCCGCGTTCTGGTGGGCCTGGCCGAGCCAGATCCACGACTGCACCTGCTTCGGATCGCGCTTCACCGACTCCTCGAGCAGCTCGACAGCGCCGCCCCAGTTCTTGTTCTTCAGTTCCGCGTACCCCAACTGCTGCCTGGCAATGGAGCCGACGGTGCCCGTGTCGGCGGCCGCCTTCTCGAAGGCGAGCTTTGCTCCGGCCGGGTCGCCCAGCTTGTCCTCGATGGCGCCCTTCTGCAGCCACCAACCCGGCTGGTTCGGGTCCATTTCGAGCGCCTTCTGAACGAGGACCCTCGCGCCGGCGTCATCTCCCATCCCCCGTCGGCAGAGGCCTTGGTAGTAAACGACTTCCGCCGATTTGGGGTCAAGCAGGATCGCCTTGTCCAGTTCGACCAGCGCGCCGGCGTAATCCTTGGCCAGATACTTCATCTTGCCCCGTTCCAGCTGGGCTTTCCGCGCGTCGGCCGAGGTCGAGTCGCGGGCGATGATCTGGCCGTAGGCGCTGTCGGCCGACGCGTAGTACGCGCGCTTGCCCAGCGAGTCGGGCTGCTCGGCGGCGAGGCGGCGATAGGAATCGGCGACGCGCATGAAGTCGACAGGCTCGAGCTTGGCCGACTTGGCGAACGAGGCGATGGAGTTCGCGTACTCCTTCGATTCGTACTGGATGATGCCCATCGTGCGCCATGCCTCCGGTGGGAACGGCTTGCCGCTGTTCCGGATCTCGTCGAGCAGGCGCATGGCCTCGGCGCGGCCGGTGGCGCCACCCTTGCGGAAGTGCGCCTGGGCGAGCAGCGCCTTGCCCTCGAGGTTGCCGGGGTCGAGGACCAGCAGCTTGTCGAGCGCGTCGATCGACTCGAATACGCGCTGCGGGTCTGCCTGCGAGGCGAGGTAGTAGAGGTGCCCGAGCTTGAGCCATCCGTCGGCGTACTGCGGATCCGCCTCGACGACCGCCTTGTACTCGTTCAGCGCGTCGTTGTACAGCGCGCCACGATAGTACGATTCACCAAGCGCCATGCGCGTGTCGAGGTCGGTGGGATCGATCGTCTTCGCCTGCTGGTAACTTTCGATGGCGAGCGACGGAATTCGCCGCTGCATGTAGAGGTCGCCGAGCGCGCGGAAGATCGGGCCCTGCGTCGACGGCGGCATGTTGAGCGCCGCTTCGCGCGCCTTGATGAGCCAGACGTTCGCGGTGGCGAACGAGTCGCGCGCCGCCTCGGCTTCGCCCAGGCCCTTGTAGAACATGGGCACGGTCTTGGCGCCGAACTTCACGCCCTGCTCGTAGACCGTGATCGCCTCGGGAATCTTCTTCTGCCGGACCAGCGCGTCGCCGAGGCCGAGCTGCGCCTCGGGAAACTTGCGATCGACGTCCGTCGCCTTGCGGAACGCGGCCTCGGCCTCGACGGGTCGGTTGAGGCGCAGCAGCATCGAGCCGATGCCGCGCTGCGGTTCGGCCAGTCGGGGATCCAGTTCGGACGCCTTCGTATAGGCGTCGAGGGCGGGTTGCCACTGGCGCTTCTTCTCCAGCGCATTGCCGAGCCCGAGCTGGGCCGCCGCGTCGTTCGGTGCGGCGGCAACCACTGCGCGGTAGGCGCTGAGCGCGTCGTCGTAGCGACCTTCTGCCAGTGCGTCCTTCCCGTCCTTCATCGTCTGCGCCGAGACCGGCGCCGTGGCGAAGAGGCCGAGGGCGAAGGCGAGCGCGACGAACGCGCGCACCCCCGTGGACCGCGTGGCGGGACGCGGAACGTCGAGACGAGCGATCGAGCCGAGGTTCATCGTGTCGAATCCCTTTCTCCGGAGCCGGGGGCGGGGCCCGACTCGCTTAGGTGCGTCGCCGCCATGGGCAGGCGTCGCGTGAAGCGTACCGGCACGGTCGCCGGCACGAGCCCTCTGTCCTTCACCAGGCGTTGCCCGACATCGCTCGTGGCGAAAGTGATGAAACCTCCACCGAGCGCGACCCCCGGGATCCGCGTGACGATGTGGAACGTCCGCGAGAGCGGGTACTCCTGTCGATACACCGTCTCGGCGTCGAGCGCGACGTAGGGCATTCCCTTCGCGCGCGACAACGCCAGCACCCGGACTCCCGCGCCGACCGCGGCGGCGGAGACGAAACCCATTCCATCGACATGGCCGCGCACCACGCGCACCGTGGCCGAATCCCCGGGCGTCGTGATCGCCGGCGCCGGGACGTCGGCCCGTTCGAGCAGGCTCCGGGCGACGAACTGCGAGAGGCCGGTCTCGGGCTCGGGCAGGACGGGTACGACGGACCGGTCGGGTCCCCCGAACTCGCCCCAGCTCACCGCTGCGCGGGAGAGCGCGTCACGCAAATCGTCATAGGAGACCTGGAGAACGGGGTTGGACGGGTGGACGATCACGGCCACTCCATCGCGGGCCCAGCGGTACGCCTCCATGTCGAGTCCGGCCTCCGTCGCCGCCTGCCGCTCGATCGATTCGATCTCACGGCCGATCACGGCCAGGTCCGCCCGGTCTGCGAAGACGTCCGCCATCGCCTCGCGCGAGTCGCGCGACTCGACCACGATGCGTGCGTCCGGATATCCCGCGACGAACGCGTCGGCAGTCGCCCGGACGAGCGTGGCCACGTCCGGTTCGGCGACGACCCGGAGGAACCCGCTGGTCGGCGAGTCCTCGAGACGCTCCCGGTGTTGCACGTCCGGGCCGCAGCCATTCGCCAGAAGCAGCACGGGGAGGATGCGAAGGAGTCGAATCCGTCCCGGGCCCATCGACGATGTGGCAAGTCTAAGCAACGGCAGGACCGGCGTCAACGCTCGCGGCTCCTTCCGCCCGCAGCGTACGGCGGGCTTCCCGGCGGGTGGTTCTCATGAACTAAGGTACCCGCCCGGTAGCGGGATGTTTCACCCCCACATGCATTTGACGCGTCAGCGCAGCGGGCGCGGCGCGGTCGGCCGGAGCCAGGCTTCGAGTCGCACCTGCAGTAGAGCGCCCAGAGCGTTGTCAGAGCGGGACTTCAGGGCTCGAGGCGGTTGAGCAGTCGGGGGAACGGAATGGACTCCCGGACGTGCTCGAGGCCACAGATCCAGGCCAGGGTGCGCTCGACCCCGATGCCAAAGCCGGAGTGCGGGACCGAGCCGTAGCGCCGGAGGTCGAGATACCACTCGAACGCCTTCTTGGGGAGCTCGTGCGACTCGATCTGGGATTCGAGGTACGCGAGGTCGGCCGAGCGCTGTCCCCCGCCGGTGATCTCGCCGTAGCCCTCGGGCGCGAGACAGTCGACCGACAGGCTGTGGCGCGGCGAGTCGGCGTCGCGCTCCATGTAGAACGCCTTGATCGCCGTCGGGAAGCGATGGACGAACACCGGGCGATCGAACGACTCGGCGATCACGGTCTCGTCCGGTGCGCCGAAGTCGCCGCCCCACTCGAATGGCAGGCCCTTGCTGTTGAGCAGCTTCACCGCGTCGTCGTAGTGCAGGCGGTGGAACGGCTTCTGCACGCGCTGCAGGTGCGTGGTGTCGCGCTCGATGCGCTTCAGCTCCTCGGCGCGTTCCTCGAGAACGCGGCCGACCACGTTCTCGAGCATGTCCTCCTCGAGCGCCATCACGTCGTCGAGCGTGGCCCACGCCATCTCGGGCTCGAGCATCCAGAATTCGATGAGGTGGCGACGCGTCTTCGACTTCTCGGCGCGAAACGTGGGGCCGAAGGAGTAGACCTTGCCGAACGCCATCGCCGCGGCCTCCATGTACAGCTGGCCACTCTGCGTCAGGTATGCCTTCTGGTCGAAGTACGCGGTCTCGAAGAGCGTCGAGGTTCCCTCACAGGCGTTCGGCGTGAAGATCGGCGCGTCGACGAGCGTGAAACCGCGCGTGTCGAAGTAGTCGCGGAGCGCGCGGATCAGCGTGGCGCGCACGCGCAGGATCGCGTGCTGCCGCGGCGAGCGCAGCCACAGGTGCCGATGGTCCATGAGGAACTCGGTGCCGTGCTCCTTGGGACTGATCGGGTACGGCAGCGCGGAGTGGACGACCTCGATTCCGCGCAAGGCCAGTTCGTAGCCGCCCGGGGCCCGGGTGTCGGCCCGCGGGATCCCGCGGATGACGATCGCCGATTCCTGCGGGAGCGTATCGAGCCCGTCGAAGGCGGCCTCGGGCATCTCGCCCTTGACGCCGACGGCCTGGACCAGCCCGCTGCCGTCGCGGACGACCAGGAACTTCACCTTGCCGCTACCCCTTCGGTGATGGACCCAACCGTGGAGATCGACCTCGGCGCCGACGTGCTGGCCGAGGTCCGCGATGCGGACGGACGGAACGGAAACGGATTCGGACATGGGCACCCCGAACGCCAAGCCCCCCGCCGGACGCGAGGGGCGCATTGGACCTCAAGAAGGCTGGAAGGAAGCCGATAAACGGGGCGACCGAGAGGGTCTCGGCGACTCCGTGACGCAGCGGACGCTATCGGCAGGCGACGAAGCCTGTCAAGGAAAAGCCTTGATGGAATCGAACGTTAGCTCGATCCGAACCTTCCTGACCGGGGTCGTCACGGCCCTGATCCTGACGCTGTGCGGCCCTCCCGGGTCCCCTGCCGGCGCCGCCACGGCCCCGGCGACGGACCCCCTGGCCCGCTCCATCGTGGCCGTGCCGAGCGACCCGGCCGACGTGCAGGGCTGGTTGGCGTGGATGCATGCCGAGGAACTGCCGGCGCTCCCGCACGCCGCGACGCTGATGCATCGCCTGGGCCACGACGCCGCGAAGCGCGGCGACAACGAGACAGCCGTCCGCCTGTGGCGAGGCGCCGAGGAGCTGGATCCGACGTACCTCGCCCCGCGCCTGCGACTGGCGGGTCACTTTCTCCCGCGCGACCCGGCGCAGGGCCTGATCGAGATCGGGCGCATCGTCGGGCTGGCGCGCATGCAGTTCCGCCTGCAGCACCACTTCACGAGCTATGCCCTGTTCTACGCGTTGAGCGCCCTGTACCTGGCCACCTTTGCCGTGGCGCTCCTGATCTGCTGGCGGCACCGCGATCGCCTGCGCCACGTCTACACCGAGTTGCTGCAGCGGCGCATGCCGGAGCCGCGGGCGCGCGTATGGGCCACCGTCGGGCTGCTGCTGCCGTGGGCGTTCGGCCTGGGCGTGGCGATCCCTGCGACGTTCACGCTGGCGATGCTGTGGGGCTATCTCAAGAAGACCGAACGCATGGTGTTCGTCGGCATGACCGCGCTGCTGGTGGCGAGCCCGATCGCCTTGTCCTGCTTCGGCGAGCTGTCCCTGCCGCTCCGGGAGGGCGAGCCGCCCTTTTACTCGACGCTGCGCACCCCCCAGCAGCCGTACACGCCCGAGCGCATGGCCGAACTGTCGGGCCTCGCGGCGAAGCACCCCAACAACCCGTTCCTCGCCTACGCCGAGGGCTGGACCGCGCAGAAGGGCAAGCAGTACGACGCCGCCGTGATCGCCTATCGGCGCGCGGAAGAGCTGTGGCCCCGCGAGGCGCGCATTCCGAACAACCTGGGCAACATCGAGACGCTGCGGGGCAACGGCGACGCCGCCGAGATGCACTACAAGCGTGCGATCACGCTGTCGCCGCGCTGGGCGCCGCCGCGCTACAACCTGGGCCAGCTCTACACCGCGCGCTTCCGCTACGCCGAGGCGAGCGAGGAGATCGCGCAGGCCACCGCGCTCGACTTCGACCTGGTGCGCAACCTGCAGGCGCGCTCGTCGTCGAGCACCGTGCCCGCGCTGGCCGAGGAGTGGCTCGAACCCTCGGTGCAGTGGCCCGCCGTCTTCGCCGCCGGCGCGGCTGACAAGAGCGCCGACGCCGTGCCGCCCGCGTGGCGGCCGTGGTTCGAGAGTCGCGGTTTTCCCGTCGTCGTGTGGACCCTGCTGTTCAGCGCGATCGGGCTCGGCGTGGGGCTCCTGCTGCGCCATCACCTGCCCGCCCGCGTCTGTGGCAACTGCGGCTCGACCGTCTGCCGTCGCTGCGCCACGCGTCGCCGCGACTCGGTGCTGTGCGTCGCGTGTTCGGCCGTCGTCGGCACGGCCAGCACCCCCGAGTTCGGGCGCCTCCTCCTGTTCAAGCGTCGTCGCGAGACCCGCCGGCGCCAGGGCTGGATCCGGCTCGCACTCGCGACGGTCGTGCCGGGGTACGGCGCCATCGCATTCGATCGTGTGCTGACGGGCTGGGCGCTGACCCTCGTCGCCACGCTGACGGGCCTGCTCGCCTTCGGCGGCGCGGCGCCGTTCCCTTACGATCCGCGCGTCCTCGTCGATGCACCCCGACCCGGCGCGATGCTTGCGTTGTCGTGTTTCGCTCTCGTCTACTTCATCTCGCTCTTGTCGACGCTGTCGTGGCAGAGCCGCGCCCGCGAGGACGAGATCATGCTCGAGTCGTCGTCGGGCAAGTCCGTCGCCCGCCTCAAGCGCGCCGCCTAGGAGACCGCCATGGCCCTCTCCGGAAGTCTTCGCGAGTTCTCGCTCAGCGAGATCCTGCAGCTCCTCTCGAGCCAGCGGAAGACGGGTTGCCTGCGCGTGACGCGGGGCTCGGAGGCGCGCGTCGTCTACCTGCTCGAGGGCCGCATCGCCGCCGTCCGCGATCGCGGGATGGGCGGCGACGATCCGCTCGCCGGATTCCTCCGACGAATCCACCGGCTCTCGCAGGAGCAGATGCGCGGCATCAGTTCGATCCATGCCGAGAGCGGGCGCGACCTCGTCGACCTGCTGCTCAACGGCCGCTATCTCGAGCGCGAAGAACTCACCGTGCTCTATGAGCGCCTGGTTCTCGACGTGCTGCACGAGATCATCTCGTGGGACGACGGCGTCTACTCGTTCGCCAACGGCAACCCGCCCGAGAGCGTCCTGCCGATCTCGCTGTCCACCGAGTCCATGCTCATGGAGGCGGTGCGGCGGACCGACGAGATGCGCCGTTACCAGACGACGTTGAGCGATCCGGGCCTCGTGCTCGGGCTCAAGGAGTTGCCCGATCCCGACGCGGCGCTGAGCGAGGAAGAGAAGGAGCTGTTCGGACTGGTCGACGGCCGTCGCACGCTGGGCGAGCTCGTCGCCGAGTCGCCGCTCAACGAGTACGAGGCGTTCGAGGCGCTGTACCGTCTCGTCGAGGCCGGCTGGATCGAGATCCAGGGTCGCCGGGCGCGCGAGGAGGCTCCCGAGCCCGATGTTGCAGCCGCGCGTCGCGGCCTGATGGCGACGTGGCGCTTCGACGCGGTGCTTGCCGCGGCCGCGTTCGCGCTCGTCCTCGTGATGCAGGTGGCGGGGTGGAAGACCGCACCCGCGGCCGTTCCGGCGGAGAGCGACGCCTACAGCGCTCTGGCGCTCGGCGACGTCCGCTTCGCCCTCGAGGTCTACCGCACGCAGAATGGGCGCTATCCGCAGAGTCTCGAGTCGCTGGTCGATGCGGGTTGGATCACCACGGACCAGGCTCGCAGCTCCGGTCAGCCGATGAACTACGCGCCGGTCGACGGCGGGACGCGCTACACGCTCGCGCTCAGCGCCCCGACGCGCTGAGCGCGAGGATACGCGCGGCGGCGGCCGCCAGGTCCGGCACGACGTCGGACGCCGCGAGTCCCGCCGCGAGCGCCGCCGGGAAGTCCCGCTCCCCCCAGCCGGTCGTCACGTAGAGCGGCCGCACATCCGCGGCCCGCGCTGCCGCCATGTCCTTGACCGTGTCCCCCACCATCCACGACTTCGCCAGGTCGAGTCCCAGGGAATCCCTTGCCTGCAGGAAGAGCCCGGGGCGCGGCTTGCGACAGTCGCACGCATCGTCCGGCGCGTGCGGGCAGACGAAGATCCCTGCCAGTCGGACGCCTTCGGCCTCCAACTCCGCCTTGAGCCGTGCGTGCACCGCGTCGACCTGTTCGCGCGAATAGACCCCCCGCCCGATCGCGGACTGGTTCGTCACGACGACCAACGCGAATCCCGCGGCGGCGAGGCGCGCCAGCGCCCCGGGGACACCCGGCAGCAGCACGAGGGCATCCGGATCGCCGATGTAGCCCACCTCGCGATTGAGCGTGCCGTCGCGATCGAGGAAGACGGCGGGCCTCATGTCCGCCCGCCGGGATCCAGGTCGGCGCGCGAGGCCACGCCGGGCGCAAGCGCCAGCAGGGCGCCGGCCGCGTCCTCGGCAGGCACGGCGCGCAGGCAGCGGTAGCGCTCGGGCACCGAGCACTCGGGGCGGAAGCAGGGCGCGCAGCGGGGCGGCTCGGCGAGCACGCGCACCGCCGCGCCGCGCGGTGCGGTCCAGCGCGGATCCGTCGAGCCGAAGATCACGACGGTGGGCCGGCCGAGCGCGGCAGCAAGGTGCGCCACCCCCGAGTCGTTGGCGAGCACGGCGTCGGCGTCGGCAAGGAGGCCGGTCAACGCCGGAAGATCGGTGGCGCCGGCGAGGGCGACGAACCGCGCCGGCGTCGCCGCGGCGGCGGCGCGAACCGCGGCGACCTCGGCGCGATCCTCCGCACCGCCGACGAGCAGCACATGGGTGCGACCCGGCTCGGGCTGCGCCTCGGCCCACGCGGCGGCGGCGGCCGCGAATCGCTCGGGCGCCCAGCGCTTGGCCGGACCGTAGCGCGCGCCGGGTGCGACCACGAGGCTCGCTCCGGCCGCAATCGCAGCGGGGTCGTGTCCGGCCTGGACCAACGCGGCCGCGGCGGCCGCGGCGGCCGCGGGCGGCCGCGTCCAGGCCCGTCGCGGCAGCGGGTCGGCGCCCAGCGTGCGGACGACATCGAGGTACTCGTCCTCCAGGTGCCGGGTGCCGCGCGCGCCGCGGGGTGCGGAGCGTGTGAGGAGGAAACCGCCCTCCTCGTGCCCCAGGCCCGCGCGCTCGGGGATGCCGGCGCACGCCGCGTGCAGGCGCGCCGACAGCGAAGGCGGAAACGTGATGATGGTGCGCGCCCCGAGCGCGGCGAGTGCGGGGACCGCGGTCACCCAGGCGAGCCCCGAGGCCGGTGCCGGGAGCCAGCGCGCCGCGGGCCAGTGCGCGGCAGCGAGCGCGGCGGCGAACGGTCGACCGAGCAACACGATCTCGTGATCGGCGAAGCGACCGGCCAGCGCATCGACGGCACGGCCGGCGAGCACAAGGTCGCCCAGCCAGTTCGGCAGGCGGACGGCGAGCACCGGAAGCGTGACGCGCGAGCCGCTCATGGGAGCCTCGACGGAGTCTCGAGGGAATCTCAGTAGGACTTCGCGAACAGGACGCGGTGGCGACTGGGCTTGTGGCAACGCACGCAGGTCCCCTGCTCCTCGGGCGCGTCGTGCGGGAGGTTGCGGATCGTGGCCGAGGTCTCGGTCTTGATCGTCGCCTCGCACTCCGCATCGCCGCACCAGTGGGCCGCCACGAAGCCGCGCTCGTCCCGGAGAATCGTGCCCAGCGTCGCGAGGTCGTCGGCGCGGCGGGTGCTCTCGGCGCGGAACTGGTGTGCGCGGTCGAACAACGCCTGCTGCAGCAGGTCGAGCAGGGAGACCATCGACGAACCGATCTCGGCGAACGGCACGAACGACTTGGCGCGATCGTCGCGGCGCACGAAGACGACCGACTCCTTCGCCACGTCGCGCGGACCGACCTCGACGCGAACGGGCACGCCGCGCATCTCCCACTCGTTGTACTTCCAGCCCGGGGTGTACTGGTCCCGGTCGTCGAGCTTGACGCGGACGCCCGCGGCGACCAGCGCGCCCTTCACTCGTTCGGCGAAGGCGAGGACCGCGGCCTTCTCCTCCTCCTTCT
>JBKJNH010000036.1:0-2954 GCA_046596055.1 Candidatus Eiseniibacteriota bacterium | reverse complement strand
CTCACGATGGAGCTGGTCGACGGTGACACGCTCGACCGCGCCTCCGCCGCGCAGCCGGGCGTCGCGCGTGCGCTCGATTGGGCGATCGCGCTTGCCGATGCGCTGTCGGCCGCGCATCACCGCGGCATCGTGCATCGCGACCTCAAGCCGGCCAACGTGATGGTGACCCGCGACGGGCGGCTCAAGGTGCTCGACTTCGGGCTGGCCAAGCACGAAGAGCCCGGCGGGCTCGACACCCTGCAGACGATGGACGCACCGATCTCGACCGCGGGCGTGGCCATGGGCACGGTGCCGTACATGGCTCCCGAGCAGATTCGCGGCGAGGTGGTGGACGCGCGCGCCGACCTGTTCTCCTTCGGCATCCTCCTCCACGAGCTCGTCACGGGGCATCGCCCGTTCGGCGGCAAGACGTGGGCCGACGTGAGTTCCTCGATCCTGCGCGACTCACCGCCGCCGATCCTCACCGTGCGCGGCGACCTGCCGCGCGACCTCGAGCGCATCGTGCTGCGCTGCCTCGACAAGGATCGCGATCGGCGATTCCAGACCGCGCGCGACGTGCGCAACGAGCTCGAGCTCGTGCGGCAGGGGCTCGCTCCGGGTGATCCGGCCGCCTCCGCCGGCGTCCCGGCGCAGGCGAAGGAATCACCCTCTGTCGCCGTCCTGCCATTCGCCAACCGCAGCGCCAGCGCCGACGATGAGTACTTCTCCGATGGGCTCGCCGACGAGCTCCTGAACGTGCTGGCGAAGATCCGTGGGCTGCGAGTCGCCGCGCGGACGTCGTCCGCGACGTTCAAGGGCAAGGCGGTGACGATGGCCGAGGTGGGGCAGGCGCTCGGCGTCGCCAGCGTGCTCGAGGGGAGCGTGCGCAAGTCGGGGAACCGCGTGCGCATCGCGGTCCAGCTCGTGGGCGTGGCCGACGGCTTTCCAATGTGGTCCGAGACGTACGACCGCACGCTCGACGACGTGTTCGCCGTGCAGGACGACATCGCCCAGGCGGTGGTGAAGGAGTTGCGCCAGCGCCTGCTCGGCGATGCGCCCGACTCCGATGCCAGTCGCGAGGTGAAGGCCGAGGTCGCCGCGGCGGGTCGGGGACGCAGCTCGAATCCCGAGGCGCTCCGGCTCTACCTGCAGGGCCGGCACCTGCTCGACCGTCTCACGAAGGAAGACGTCATCAGCGGGCTCGCCCTCGTCGAGCGTGCGATCGAGCTCGATCCCGGGTTCGCGCTGGCGTGGGTCGCGGTCGCGATCGCGAACATCTATCGCGGCGGCTGGGGCTGGGCCCCTGTCGTCGAAGCTTACGAGACGGCGCGCCAGGCAGCGAATCACGCGCTCACGCTCGAGCCGGACTTGCCCGAGGCGCTGGTGGCGCGAGCCCGGATCGAGGCCTACTACGATCGCGACTTTCCTCGCGCCCGCGCGTCGGTCGAGCGGGCCCTCGGCCAGGCCCCCGCGAACTCCGACGCGCTGCAGGCGTCGGCCGTTCTCGCCCTGTTCGAGGGCCGACTGGATGACTCGATCCGGGTGCTCGAGCACTTACTCCAGTTCGATCCCCTGAGCAGCCTCAACTACGGCTTCTATGGATTCGCGCTTCGCTCCGCCGGACGCCTCGTGGAATCCGAGGCCGCCTATCGGCGGCGTATCGAGCTCAATCCGAACGGCATTTCGGGCCGCTCCATGCTGGGTCTCGTGCTGCTCGAGCAGGGCCGGCTGGACGAGGCGCTGCTCGAGGCCTCGAGCGAGGCTGCGGACTGGTCGCGACTCACCGCCCTGGCTGCGATTCACCACGCGGCGGGTCGCCACGCCGAATCCGACGCGGCGCTCGGCGAACTCAAGCGCGACCACGCCACGGATTCCGCCTGGCAGATCGCGGTGCTGCACGCTTACCGCGGCGAGCATGACCTCGCGTTCGAGTGGCTCGATCGCGGCATCGAGTTTCGGGACTCGGGCCTGACCTACGCGCACGCCGAGCCGATCATGCGGGTGCTGTACGGCGATCCGCGCTGGGCGACGTTTCTCCGGAAGCTGAACCCGCAACGACCCTGATCCCATGCGCCCGACCCGCTTCTTCGCCCTGTCGTGGATCCTCGGCATCGTCGCCGGGCTCGCCGCGGGAGTGGGCGGGTTCACGTTCCTCTACGCGAAGGGGGGCTCGTACCTGGGCCACGACTCGGCCGCCTGCGCCAACTGCCACGTCATGAACGAGCAGTACGACGCGTGGCTCAAGTCGAGCCACCGGGCCGTCGCCGAGTGCAACGACTGCCACACGCCGCACGAGTTCATCCCCAAGTACGCGGTCAAGGCGCTCAATGGCTTCAATCACTCGCTCGCCTTCACGACCGGGAATTTTCACGAACCGATTCGCATCAAGGGATTCAACCGCGTGGTGACCGAGGCGTCGTGCCGGCACTGTCACGGCGACGTCGTCGCCGCGATGGAGGGCGAGGCACACGGCCGCGCGGAGCGCGAGGCGATCTCGTGCGTGCGCTGCCACGGCAAGGTCGGGCATCCGGACCTGACCACGTCCGCATCCAGCCAGGGAGGACGTCCATGAATCCATCGTCCGATCGGAACCGCATGACGGGGCGCGGCGCGATCGTGGCCGTCGTCGTCGCAGCGCTCGTCGGCGCCGGCGTGAGCGCGCTGCTGGTCAACATCTTCGAGCGCAAGCAGGAAGCCCGGAAGCCGTACATCCAGGTCGTCGAGATCACCGAGGACACCGAGGATCCGGCGGTGTGGGGCAAGAACTTCCCGCAGCAGTACGACGCCTACCGCCGCACCGTCGACCAGGTGCGCACCCGCTTCGGCGGTAGCGAGGCCGTGCCGCGCACGCCCACCGCGGCGGATCCGCGCTCGGTCGTCGCCCAGTCGCGGCTCGAGGAGGATCCGCGCCTGAAGACGATGTGGGCGGGCTACGCGTTCGCGAAGGACTTCCGCGAGGAGCGCGGTCACGCCTT
>JBKJNH010000122.1:0-13979 GCA_046596055.1 Candidatus Eiseniibacteriota bacterium | reverse complement strand
GTCGATCCCGATCGCGTTCGGCATGGGTCTCTACATGTATCGCTTCCGCAAGGGGAGGATCGGCGAGGCGACGACCATCGGCGTCGTCCTCCTGCTCGCCTGCGTCGTCGGCGGACGCTTCGTCGCGGAGAGCCCCGTGCTGGCCCCGTTGTTCACGCTCGACAAGTTGCAGGTGACGCTCGCCATGGCGGCCTATGGCTTCGTCGCCTCGGTCCTGCCGGTGTGGATGCTGCTGTGTCCGCGCGATTACCTGTCGAGCTTCATGAAGGTCGGAACCATCCTGTTCCTCGCGATCGGCGTGATCGTCGTCAACCCGCAGCTGCACATGCCGGCGATCACCCCGTTCGTCCACGGTGGCGGCCCGATCGTGCCGGGCACCGTGTTCCCATTCCTGTTCATCACCATCGCCTGCGGGGCGATCTCGGGCTTCCATGCGCTCGTCGGGTCGGGCACGACGCCGAAGATGATCAACCGCGAGACGGACACGCGCATGATCGGCTACGGCTCGATGCTGATGGAGGGCTTCGTCGGCGTGATCGCGCTGATCGCCGCCACCGCGCTCCACCCGGGCGACTACTTCGCGATCAACGTCGCGCCCGAGAAGTTCGCCGCGCTGGGCTACGCGCCGGTCAACCTCGCGGGCCTGGAGGCGCAGGTCGGCGAGTCGCTGGCCGGCCGCACCGGCGGCGCGGTTTCGCTGGCGGTGGGCATGGCGCAGATCTTCACGGCACTCCCCGGCATGCGGGGGCTCATGTCGTACTGGTACCACTTCGCGATCATGTTCGAGGCGTTGTTCATCCTGACGACCATCGACACCGGAACGCGCGTCTCGCGCTTCCTCGTGCAGGAGTTCGGCGGCCGCCTGTGGAAGCCGCTGGGCCGCGTCGACTGGCTGCCGGGCACCCTCCTGTCGACGGCCCTGATCGTCGCCGGATGGACGTACTTCATCCTCACCGGTTCGATCACGACGATCTGGCCGATGTTCGGCATCGCGAATCAGCTCCTCGCCGCGCTCGCGCTGGCGATCGGCACGACGATCCTGGTCAACGCCGGGCGGGCCCGCTACGCGTGGACCACCGCCGTGCCGATGGCGGTCGTGGCCGTCACCACGCTCACCGCGGGATTCCTGTCGGTGAAGAACAACTTCCTGCCGATGACACGCCTGCCCGACGCCGGCAAGGTGATCCAGGGCTGGATCAACTCGACCTTGACCGTCGTCATGATGGCGTGCGTGATCTTCGTCCTCGTCGAGGCCGTCCTCGCCTGGCGACGCGCGCCGCAGCGGCGTGCCGAGCGCGCGGCCGAGGCGGCGGCCGCCGCGCGCGGCTCGACGGCCGCGTAGGGGAGGACGACGCCCATGTTCGCCTTCCTCGCCGGCAAGGGCACTCCACGACACGCCACGTTCGACCTCGCGTATCCCGTCGATCGCGATGAGGCCGTGCGGGTGCAGGCCGCGCTCCTGGCGCTGCCGGGCGTCGTCGTTGCCCGGGTCGTCGTGACGGCGGGCGTGATCCACGTCGGCTACCGCACCGGGGCCACCACCACCCCGATCCTTGCGGCCGCACTCAGCGGGCTCGGCATCGCGGTCCGTGCGGTGAGCGATGAACTCTCCCCGCCGACGGCCGTGCGGGACGCCTGCTGCTGAAGGCGTAGCGCCGCGCGTCGCGAGCGGGTAAGGTCGGGGAACCGTCCCCGCCACCGACCAGGCAAGGAGCGCCCCGTGTCCCTTCGTCCGATCCGCCCGTCGTTTCGTTTTCTTGCGTTCGCCTGTGTTCTCACGGCCCTCGGCGCGACCGGCTGCAAGGGCGTCACGCCGATCTCCGAAGTCCTCGACGATCCGCTCCGTTACAAGGAGGACAAGGTACGCATCGCCGGGAAGGTCACGTCGTCCTTCGGCGTGCTCACGACCGGCATCTACGAGGTGGACGACGGCACCGGCAAGCTGGCCGTCGTCGCCCGGGAGGCGGGAGTGCCGCGCGAGGGCGCGACCGTCGGCGTCGAGGGAACGATGCGCGTCGGCTTCACCTTCGGCACCCAGACGTTGACCGTGTTGATGGAGGAACGCCGCTACACGCCTTAGCGCTCGAATCGATTCCGAGGAGGATTCCGTGTCGTCCGTCGCCCCCGCACCGATCCGTTCGCTCTTCGCCGCCGGGCAAAGTCTCTGGCTCGATTTCATCCGCCGTGGGCTGCTCGACTCGGGCGAGCTTGCCGGCATGGTCGCGGCGGGCCGCATCTCGGGCCTGACCTCGAATCCCACGATCTTCGAGAAGGCGATCGGCGGCTCGTCCGATTACGACGGCGCGTTCGAGGCGCTGGCGCTCGCCGCGCCCGACGCGTTCGCCGTCTACGATGCGCTCGCGATCGAGGACATCCGCCGCGCCTGCGACGTCCTGGCGCCGGTGCATGCGGCGACGCAGGGCGCCGACGGCTTCGCCTCGCTCGAGGTGTCACCGTTGCTCGCCCTCGACACCGCGGGAACGATCGCCGAGGCGCAGCGCCTGTTCGCCGCCGTCGCCCGGCCCAACGTGATGATCAAGATCCCGGCCACGGCCGAGGGCCTGCCCGCCATCCGGGCCACGATCGCCGCCGGGATCCCGGTCAACGTCACGCTCATCTTCTCGGTCGAGGTCTACGAGCGGGTGGTCGAGGCGTATCTCGCCGGGCTCGAGGATCGCGTCGCCGCCGGCGGCGCGCTCGCGCCGATCGCCTCGGTCGCGTCGTTCTTCGTCAGTCGAGTCGACACGTTGCTCGACCCCGAGCTCTCGGCCCTGGCCGCGGCGCCCGGCACACCGCCGGCGACGCGCGATGTCGCCCGATCCCTGCTCGGCACGATCGCCGTGGCGAATGCGCGCGTGGCCTACGGTCGCTTCGGGGCGCTCTTCTCCGGGCCGCGCTGGGACGCGCTCGCCGCTCACGGCGCGCGCAAGCAGCGACCGTTGTGGGCCAGCACCGGGACGAAGAACAAGGCCTACTCCGACGTCAAGTACGTGGCCGAGCTGATCGGCCCCGACACGGTGAACACCACGCCGCCCGAAACGCTCGATGCGTTCGCCGATCACGGCACGGTCGAGCCTGGCCTCGATGCAACGCATGTCACCGCCGCCGAGGCCACGCTCGCGCGCCTGGCGGGCACCGGCATCTCGCTCGCCGCCGCCTGCGCGAAGCTCGAGCGCGACGGCGTGCGTTCGTTCGCCGACTCGTTCGCCACCCTCCTAGCCGGCATCGACGCACGCCGTCACGGCGTCCGCCGGCTCGCCCCGGCTCGTTGGCGCGCCGAACTCGGTGCGCTCGCGCCCGCGGTCGCCGCACGCGTGGAGGCCCTCGGGACGGCGAAAATCGCCTCCCGCATGGCGGCGCGCGACGCGACACTGTGGTCCGCCGATCCGGCCGCGCAGAAGGCGATCGTCAACCGTCTGGGCTGGCTCGACGCGCCGGCGGCGATCGAGCCCGAGCGCGGCGCGTACGAGGCGTTCGCCGCCGAGGTGGCGGGCGAAGGATTCACCGACGCGGTCCTCGTGGGCATGGGCGGCTCATCGCTGTGTCCCGACCTGTGGGCGCGCACCTTCGGTCCGGCGGCGGGCCGCCTCCGCCTCACGGTGCTCGACGGCACCGACCCGGTCGCCGTCGGGCGCGTGCGGGCGGCGATCGACCCGGCGACGACGCTGTTCGTCGTCTCGACCAAGTCCGGCGGCACCACCGAGACGCTGGCCTTCGCCGACTACTTCTACGCCGCGACGCGCGCGGTCGTCGGGGACGCGGTCGGCCGTCACTTCGTCGCCGTCACCGATCCCGGGAGCGCGCTCGAGGCGCGGGCCCAGCGCGGCGGCTGGCGCCGCACGTTCCTCGCGCCGCCCGACGTCGGCGGGCGCTACTCGGCGCTGACCGCATTCGGCCTCCTGCCCGCCGCGCTGCTCGGCATCGATCTCGCCGCGCTCGGCGACTCCGCGGAAGCGATGTCCGCGGCGTGCGGCCCTCGCGCGCGGGCCGCGGAGAACCCCGGGCTCGTGCTCGGGGCGGTTCTCGGCGAGGCGGCGAAGGCCGGGCGCGACAAGCTGACGTTCGCGATTGATCCGGGGATCGCCGCCCTCGGCGCGTGGCTCGAGCAACTCATCGCCGAGAGCACCGGCAAGCAGGGCAAGGGCATCGTGCCGGTCGACGGCGAGCCCCTGGGTCTGCCTGCGGCGTACGGCCCCGATCGCCTGTTCGTGTGCATCGCGGTCGCCGGTGGCGCCGCGACCGAGGCGGCCACCGCGACGGACGCGGCGCTCGGCGCCCTTGCAGCGGCGGGGCACCCCATCGTGACGATCGTCCTCGACGACCGCAACGCGCTGGCCGGTGAGTTCCTGCGCTTCGAGTACGCGACCGCGGTGGCCGCCGCCGTGCTCGGCGTCGACCCGTTCGACGAGCCGAACGTGGCGGAGAGCAAGGGGAACACCGAGCAGGCGCTCGCCCGCTTCGTCGCGGGGCGTCCGCTGCACGACGATGCCGCGCTCGTGCGCGAAAGCGGAATCGCCTTGTTCGCGCCGGGTCCGGCCGGGAGCGCGCTGCGCCCGATCGCCGCGGAGGCGGGGGACAAGGGCAACGGTGTGTCGCTCGTGCTCGCCGCGCACCTCGCGTCGCTGGCGCCGCCCGACGCCTGGGCGCTCCTCGTCTACGGCGACCTCGGGCCCGTCGCGATGGCGCACGTGGAGCGCTTGCGCCGCCACGTCCACGAGCGCACGCGCGTCGCGACGACCCTCGGATTCGGCCCGCGCTATCTCCATTCCACCGGCCAGCTGCACAAGGGCGGGCCGGATCGCATGGCGTTCCTCGTCGTCACCTTCGAGACCGCCGACGACGTGCCGGTGCCGGAGCGTCCGTGGTCGTTCGGCGTGCTGTGCGACGCCCAGGCCGCGGGCGACGTCGAGGCGCTGGCCGCGCGCGGGCGTCGCGTGCTGCGCATTCACCTCGAGGGGCAGCGCGAGGCAGCCCTCGCGGGGCTCGTCGCCCGACTCGGACAGCCCGCGGCGAGCGGATCGCCGGCGTGACCACGGCCGCCCCGGCGCCCGGCGTGTTCCGCGCGGGGCTCGCCCGCGAGGAAGCGCCGTCGCCGTGCACGCTGGTCATCTTCGGCGCGACGGGCGACCTGACGCGGCGCAAGCTGCTGCCGGCGCTGTGGACGCTGTCGCGCGGCGGTCTCCTGCCGGCGCGCTTCGCGATCGTCGGCGTGGCGCGCAGCGCGATGGACGACGCCGCGTTCGCCGCCGAGATGAAGTCCGCCGTGGGCGAGCACGGGCGCACCCCCCTCGACGCCGGGGCCTGGGACGCGTTCGCCACCGGTCTGCGCTATGTGCCCGGCGAGTTCGGCGATGCGGCCACGTTCGAACGCATCAAGGCCGTCCTCGCGGATCTGGATGCGACCCGCGGTACCGCGGGGAACCGGTTATTCTACTTCGCCACCCCGCCGTCGTTCGCCGCCACGCTGTTCGAGCGACTCGATGCGGCGGGCCTGCTGGACGAGGTCGACGGTGGTTTCGCACGCGTCATCGTCGAGAAACCGTTTGGCCACGACCTCGACTCGGCACGGGCGCTCAACGCCGCCGCGCTCTCGGTCGCGGACGAGCGGCAGATCTTCCGCATCGATCACTATCTCGGCAAGGAGACGGTGCAGAACATCCTCGTCTTCCGCTTCGCCAACGCCATCTTCGAACCGTTGTGGAACCACTCCTACGTGGATCACGTCCAGATCACGGTGGGCGAGTCGATCGGTGTCGAGGGGCGCGGGAAGTTCTACGAGGAGGCGGGGACGCTGCGCGATATCGTGCAGAACCACCTCCTGCAACTCCTGGCGCTCACCGCGATGGAGCCGCCCGTCGCATTCGACGCCGATGCCGTGCGCGACGAGAAGATCAAGGTGTTGCGCGCCATCCCCGTGCCGACCGCGCGCGAGGTCGCGCTCACCACCGTGCGCGGCCAGTACGCCGCGGGCGCGACCGGCGGCGCCGACGTCATCGGCTACCGGAGCGAGCCCGGCGTTTCACCCGACTCGGGAACCGAGACCTTCGTCGCGCTCAAGCTGTCGATCGACAACTGGCGGTGGGCGGGCACGCCGTTCTACGTGCGCGCCGGGAAGCGCCTGCCCAAGCGCGTGACCGAGATCGCGGTCACCTTCAAGGATGTGCCGCACTCGTTCTTCGGTCGCAACGGGGGCGCCCCGGCAGCGCGCGCTCCCGGCGGGGGCGCCGGGCCGGCGGCCAACGTGCTGGCGCTGCGCATCCAGCCCGAGGAGGGGATTTCGCTCCGCTTCGGCTCGAAGGTGCCGGGCTCGCGGCTCGACGTCGAGCCGGTGAAGATGGACTTCCTGTATGGACGCTCGTTCGGCGTCGAGCCACCCGAGGCCTACGAGCGCCTGTTGCTCGATGCGCTCCTCGGCGACTCGACGCTGTTCATCCGCCGTGACGAGGTCGAGGCGGCGTGGGGGCTCGTGACCGCGGTCCACGACGGCTGGGCCGACCAGGCCGCGCCCGCGTTTCCCAACTACGAGGCGGGCACGTGGGGCCCCGGGGCGGCCGACGCGTTGTTGGCGCGCGACGGTCGCGCGTGGCGTCGGCCATGATCGTCGACGGGTTTGGCCGCGAGGTCCTTGGCGGCGGCGGTGTCCTCCCGGTCGACATCGCCGCGCTGTCGACCGAGCTACGCCGCCTGTGGGAGGGCGCGAGCGAGGCAGACGGCGCGGCGGTGACGCGCGCCTGCGCCCGCAACCTCGTCGCGCTGTGCGCGGCCGGCCCCGGTGCGGAAGCCGCAGCGCCCGTGCTGGTCGCGGTCGCCACCGAGCATCCCGCGCGCGCGTTCCTCGTCGTCGCCACGCCGGGCCCCTCGGACCGGCTCGAGGCGTCGCTCACCGCACACTGCGTCGTGCGGCCCGGTCGGCGACACGTCTGCTGCGAGCAGGTCACCCTCGCTATCGGGGACGCCGCGCGACGTCGCGCGGCCAGCGCGATCGTGCCACTGCTGGTGCCCGACCTGCCCGTGTTCGTGTGGATCACCGGGGGGCTCGACTTCGACGATCCGGCGCTCGAGCGCCTGCTCGACGTGACCGATCGCCTTGTCTTCGACAGTCGCGCCTATCCCGATCCCGCGCGCACGCTCGTCGAGCTGGTGCACACCGAGCGCCGCGATCGCTGGTCGCCCGCCGATCTCGAGTGGGCGCGACTCGAGCCGTGGCGCGAGGCGGTGGCGTCGCTGTTCGACGATCCGGCGGCCGCGGCGCTGGCGGGACACCTGGACCGCATCGTGGTCGAGCACGGCGCCGATTCCACCGTCGGTGCGGCCCTGCTCGCGGGATGGATCGTCGATCGCGAAGAGTCGGCGCGCGCGGCCGGGGCGCCCGGCGAGCGCGCACGTGTCGACGCCGGCGACGGGGCGGGGGAGACTTCCGCCGCCGCCGTGGTCCTCGTCCCGGTCGCGGGCGAGGGCGTGCGGCGTGTCGGGCTCGAAGCCCGGCATCCCGACGGTCGGCTCGAGGTGGCGCTGGCCGAGGGCGGTCGCGCGCTCGTCCTGTCGTGCGCGGTCGCTGCGGCATGCACGCTCCAGGCGCGGCGCCCGCTCGATCCCGTGCCGCTGGCGGACCTGGTGGGGCGGATGGTCGCCGAGGCGACGCCGGACGAGCTCTACGAGCGGGCCCTCCTGCGGGCCGCGACCTGGCTGGGCGGAACCGCCCCCGACTAGCGCCTCGGCGTGGGGTATGATCCGCGGCGTCAATGCGCGTCGTTCAACCGCAGCTTCGAGACCCGCCCATGAAGTCCGCGGGCGGGAGGGGACCCTTCGCATGGTGTTCGAATCGTTCTACCTGTCCTGTCTCGCCCATGCTTCCTACCTGGTCGGCGACGGCGGCGAGGCCGCCGTGATCGATCCGCAGCGCGACGTCGAGCAGTACCTGGCGGCGGCGCATGCGCACGGACTCACCATCAAGTGGGTGCTCGAGACTCATTTGCACGCCGACTTCGTCTCGGGTCACGTCGAGCTCGCCTCGCGCACCGGGGCGACGATCGTGCTCTGCCATCGCGCGGGCGCCTCGTTTCCGCACCGCGCCGTCCGCGACGGCGACACGCTGCGCCTCGGCGCGGTGCGCATCGACGTGCTCGAGACCCCGGGCCACACGCCCGAGGGCGTCTGCTACCTCGTCACCGACGAGGCCCATCCCGAGGCCGCGCCGCGCCTGCTCACCGGGGACACGCTGTTCATCGGGGATGTGGGCCGACCGGATCTCGTGACCTCGAAGGGTTTTACCGGCGACGAGATGGCCGGCATGCTCTACGACTCGTTGCGCACGAAAATCCTCCCGCTGCCCGACGCGGTCGAGGTGTATCCCGCGCACGGTGCGGGATCCGCCTGCGGGCGCAACATCAGCCGCGAGCGATCGAGCACGATCGGCGAGCAGCGTCGCTTCAACCTCGCGCTGCGGCCCATGGACAAGGACGCCTTCGTGCGTCTGGTCACCGCCGACCTCGCACCGCCGCCCGCATATTTCGGCCACGACGCCGAGACCAATCGCCGGGGCGCCCCCGCGCTGGCGGACCTGCCTGCGCCGCCCGCGCTCGCGGCGGGTGACGTCGAGCGTGCGGTCACCAACGGTGCGCTCGTGCTCGACGTGCGCGAGGCCAATGCATTTCTCGCGGGCAGCGTTCCGGGTGCGGTGCACATCGGCCTGGCCGGCCAGTTCGCGCCGTGGGCCGGCGCGCTGCTGCCGGTCGATGCGCCGCTCGTGCTGCTGACCGAGAGCGCGGACGAGGTCGGCGAGGCGCGCATGCGCCTGGCGCGCGTCGGGCTCGAGAACGTGATCGGCTACCTCGACGGCGGCGTCGCGGCGTGGGAAGCGGCCGGCCATCCGGTTCGCGCGTTCACGCAGATGACGGTCGACGATCTGGCCGCGGCCGCGCCCGGTGCGCTCCACCTCGTCGACGTGCGCCGCCCGACCGAATTCCTGACGGCACGAATCCCGGCGGCGATCCGCCTGTCCCTCGACGACATGCGCGCTCTTGCCGTGCCCGGCGTCGCGGCCGATCCGCTTCCCGACGTCGCCGCGCCGCTGGCCGTCACGTGCCAGGGCGGATACCGCTCGGCCATCGCCGCGAGCTTGCTGGCCCGCCATCATCGCGGACCGATCGTCAACGTGATCGGCGGCACCGCGGCGTGGATCGCGGCCGGTCTGCCGACCCTTCACACCGAAGCGCCTTCCGCCGCAACGGGAGCCTGAGTTGCAGCCGCTACGCCCGCACGTCGTTGTCGCCGCGGACCCCGTCGCCGCCGCCCGAGCGGGCGCCCGGCTGTGGGTCGACGCGGTGCGGCATGCGCTGGCCGCGCGCGGCGCGATCCACGTGGCGCTCGCGGGCGGCAGCACCCCACTCGCGCTCTATCGCGCGGTCGCCGAGGAGCCCGACCTCGACTACGCCTGGCACCGCACGCACCTGTGGTGGGGGGACGAGCGCGCCGTTCCGGCGAACGACGCGCGCAGCAATGCGCAGGCGGCTTCGCCGTTCCTCGACGCGGTCCCGGTGCCGCCCGCGCAGGTGCACGCGATCGAGGGTGGGGCCGACGATCTCGTGGCGGCCGCCGCGCGCTACGATGCGGCGCTGCGGTCGGTATTGGGCGGAGGGGACGCGGGTCCGCCCGTCCTCGACCTGATCCTGCTGGGCGTGGGCACCGACGGGCACACGGCGTCGTTGTTCCCGCACTCGCCCGCGCTCGAGGTGATCGATCGCGCGGCGTGCGTCGTCGCCGACGCGCCCGAGCCCTTGCCGCGGCGCATCACGCTCACGCTCCCCGTGCTGTCGGCGGGGCGCCGCGTCGTCGTGATCGCCACGGGGGCCGGGAAGGCGGCGGCCGTCGCGGCCGCGCTCGAGCCAGGCGCCGACGTCCCGCCTGGCGCGCTGGCGCCGGTGGCCCGCGTGCGCCCGGCATCCGGCCGGCTGGTGTGGCTGCTCGACGAGGCGGCCGCATCGCGCCTCACGCGGACGCACCGAGCCCACGCCGCCGGGGCGGGGACGTAGCGCAATGAATCCGTGGCCCGGAATCCTGTTGTGCGTGGTGGTGGCGGTCGCCGTAGTCGTCCTGCTCGGGCGCGCGCAGAAGGGTGCCGCCGAGCGGAAACTGAAGCAGGCCGCCGGGGCCGATGCCGCCGAACGGCTCATCCGCTTCGAGTTGTCGAAGGCGCCAGAACTCTCGCGCGCCGAGGCCGCCCGCCGCGCCTACGATCGCCTGATCTCCGATCGAACGCGGTAGCTCTCAGGCGAGGCTAACCCACCCACTCCCGCACGCGTTCCGCCACCGCTGCCGGCGTGAAGCCGAGTTTCTCGGCGATCACCGAAGCCGGCGCCGAGGCGCCGAAGCGATCGAGTCCCAGTCGCAGCGCATCGATTCCCACGATCGCGGCCCACGGATCGGTGCGACCCAGCTCGAGGCTCACCCGGCGCCCGCCGGGGGGCAGCACCCGATCGCGCCACGCGGCATCCTGCGCCTGGAACGCCTCGACGCATGGCATCGACACGACGCGCGTCGCAATGCCCTGCGCCGCGAGCAGGGTGGCCGCATCGAGCGCGAGCGCGACCTCCGAGCCGGTGGCCACGATCGTGACGGCGTCGGCCGGACCGTCCTTCCACGCATAGCCACCGCGGGCGATCGTTGCCGCGTCGACGTCGCCGTCGCGCGCGAGCGGAGCGAGTTTCTGGCGCGTCAGCGCCAGCGCCGTGGGGCCGTCGTCGCGACGGAGCGCCTGCGCCCACGCGATCGCCGTCTCGGCTCCGTCCGCGGGGCGCCACACGCGCAGGTTCGGAATCAAGCGCAGCGCCGCCAGGTGCTCGATCGGCTGGTGCGTGGGCCCGTCCTCGCCCAGGTGGATCGAGTCGTGGGTGAAGACGTAGATCGTCGCCAGCTTCATCAGCGCGGCGAGGCGGATGGCCGGACGCATGTAGTCGGAGAAGACGAGGAACGTCGAGCCGTAGGGCGTGAAACCGCCGTCGAGGGCGAGGCCATTCATGATCGCGCCCATCGCGTGCTCGCGCACGCCAAAGTGGAACGTGCGCCCCGCGAACGCGCCCGGCGCGACCGACGGCGCCGCCCTGATCGCCGTCTTGGTCGAGGGATCGAGGTCGGCCGAGCCGCCCACGAGCCACGGCGCGAGGTCGGCGGCGGCCTGCAGCACGGTCGAGCCGAGCACGCGGGTCGCGTCGACCGTGGTCCCGACGGCGGCGAGGAGTCGCGCCTCGAGATCCGCCGGCAAGCTCTTCACCCGCGCAGCGTCCCACGCCGCGGCCCGAGCCGGATCGGCGGCGCGCCACGCCGCGTTCGCGGCCTGCCACGCGTCGTAGGCCTCCTGGTTGCGGGTCGCGCCCGCGCGCCACGTCGTGCGGGCGTCGTCGGGCACGAGGAACACGGGCTCGAGCGGCCAGCCGAGCGCCTGCTTCGTCGCCCTGACTTCGTCGGCGCCGAGCGGCGCGCCATGGGCTTCGGACGTCCCCTCGGCGTGCGGTGCACCCCACGCCAGGCGGGTGCGCGCGACGATCAGGCTGGGGCGCGCGCGCTCGGCGTCGGCGGCTGTCAGCGCGGCGTCGAGCGCTCCCACGTCGTGGCCGTCGACGTGCTGCACGTGCCAGCCCTGCGCCACGAAGCGCGCGCCCACGTCCTCGCTCCACGCGAGCGACGTGGCGCCCTCGATCGTGATCCGGTTGTCGTCGTAGATCAGGCACAGGTTGTCGAGGCCCAGGTGCCCCGCGAGGGCTCCGACCTCCAGCGAGATGCCTTCCATCAGGTCGCCGTCGGAGCAGATCGCGAACACGCGTCCCGGAGCGGGGGCATGGTCGCCCGCGCGCGCGGCCACGAGCTTCGCCGCCAGCGCGAGGCCGACCGCGTTACCCACACCCTGTCCCAGCGGCCCGGTCGTCGTCTCGACGCCCGGCGTGTGTGCGTACTCGGGGTGTCCCGGCGTGAGCGAGTCCCACTGGCGAAAGCGCTTCAGCTCCGCGAGCGGCAGGTCGTACCCGCAGAGGTGAAGCAGTCCGTAGAGCAGCATCGAACCGTGCCCGCACGACAGCACGAAACGATCGCGGCCGGGCCACTGCGGATCGGCCGGCCAGTGGCGCAGGTGGCGCGTCCACAGGACGTAGGCGATCGCGGCCTGGCCCATCGGCGCGCCGGGGTGGCCCGAACGCGCGGCCTCGACCGCGTCGACGGCGAGCATCTGCAGCGTGCGGATGGCGAGCGCATCGGCGGGGGTCGCCCCGGCGATGGGGGCGACGACGGGGGCGGCGGAGATCGACATCGGGTGGAGCCTCCGGAGACGGACGGTGGTCAGGAACGCGGCGCGGGAACGGACGGTGCGGCGGCGGCGAGGCCGCGCAGCGCGACGGTCGCTGCCCCGCGCACGGCGATGCGCTTGTCGAGCACGATACGCACCGGGATGGATTCGACGAGCGAGGCGAGGCGGCCCTTGTCGCGGAACGCACGCACGAAGCGGCCGTCGGCCAGGCGATCGGCGATGCGTGGCGGAATGCCGCCGCCCAGGTAGACGCCGCCCGTCGCGAGCACGGTGAGTGCCAGATTGCCGGCCTGCGCGCCGAGGCAGGCGACGAACAGGTCGAGCGCCTGCGTGGCGATCTCGGCCCGGCCGTCGGCGGCGGACAGGGCGGCGTTGGGATCGCCTGCGGCGCGTTCGGCCGCCAGCCATGCCGGCTCCGAGCAGCGTCCGGTGTCGCGCAGGAAGTCGTAGACATGGCCCAGGCCGAGCCCCGACAGCACGCGCTCCCACGAGGCATGTCCCTCGTGGCGCGCGGCGATCCATTGCGCCAGCTCCCACTCGAGGTCGGTGCGCGGGGCGAAGTCGGCGTGACCGCCCTCGGACGCGCAGGCGTGCGTCGAGCCGTCGCGGCCCATGACGACGAACGCCTGGCCGAGCCCGGTGCCCGCGGCCAGGACGGCGACCGTGCCGTGCGAATCGGGCGTGCCCGGGTGCAGCAAACGCGTCTGGGCGGGATCGAGTCCGGCGAGGCCGTAGGCGACCGCCTCGAGGTCGTTGAGCAACGTGATCGTGGGCAGCCCCAGGCGCGCGGCCAGCGGCTTCGCCTCGACGGTCCACGGCAGGTTCGTGCCGGCGACCCGGCCGTCGCGCACGGGACCGGCGACGCCGACCGCGCACGCGGTCAGGCGTGTGCGATCGGCGCCGAGAAAGCGCTCGATCAGGGGTTCGAGGCCGTCCCACGCGGCGGTGGGGAATCGTTCGTACCGCGTCTCGACCAGCCTGCCGTCGTCGCGCGCGAAGAGCGCAAGGTCGGCCTTCGTGCCGCCGACATCGGCGGCGAGGATCACGGCAGCCTCGGGGTCACGTCCGTCAGCACGCCGCGCAACTCGCGGCCGTCGCCCTGCCAGGACACGGACTCGCCGGTGCGGTGGCCGATCAGGGCCTTGCCGATCGCGGCGCGATAGCTCACCACCTCGGACCCGAGTTCTCCATCACCTTCGCCGAGGATCCAGTAGCGGACCGCGCTGCCGTCTTCGAGCGCGATCGCCACCTCGGTGCCCGGCGCGGCGACGCCGGGCTCGCGCGACAGCTCCTCGATCAGTGCCACCTCGCGGAGGCGCTCGGCGAGCTGGACGACGCGCGTCTCGGCCTGCGACTGCTTGAGCTTCGCCGAGTGGTACTCGGCATTCTCCTTGAGGTCGCCCAGCTCGCGCGCCTTCTGGATCGCCTGCGGGATCGACGTCTTGAGTGCGTTCTCGAGGTCGGCCAGTTCCTGCCGCGTGCGCTCGTAGACGCGCTTCGTCATCAGGTTGCGCCCGCCAAAGGCGACCGCCGCCTGGTCGGCCGGGGGGACGGCGCCCTTCTTGCGGCGGGCGCGTTCCTCGGCGAGGCGCTGCACCAGGCCATTGAGGCCGACCGCCTCGGCGAACGTCACGATCGGCTCGAGGTAGCGCTCGGTCGTCTTCCACGTCAGGCAGCGGCGCGT
>JBKJNH010000387.1:0-6001 GCA_046596055.1 Candidatus Eiseniibacteriota bacterium | reverse complement strand
CCTGTTTGTCATCCGTGTCGCCGGCAACATCGTCGCGCCCTCGCAGGTCGGCAGCGTCGAGTTCGCCGCATCCCGTTTCAGCACGAAGCTGGTCGTCGTGCTGGGCCATGCCGAGTGTGGCGCCGTCCTGGCCACGCTCGAGGAACTGGGCCGGCCGTCGGCCGACCAGTCGCGCAACCTGCGATCGATCGTCGATCGCATCCGCCCCTCGGTCGAGCCCCTCCTCGAGTCGTCATCGCATCCGGGCCCGGAGTCGATCCTGCACGAAGCCGTGCGGGCGAACATCCGTGCCTCGGCCGATCACCTGCGCCACGGATCGGAGGTGCTGGAGAGCCTCATCCGCTCGGACGGACTGGTCGTCGTCGGAGCCGAGTACTCGCTGCAGACCGGAGTGGTGGAGTTCTTCGACGGGGTGCCGACGCGGGCCCGCCAGGGAGGCTGAAATGCTGGGACAGGGAGTGAAGTCGCTGGTCAAGGGCGTGTGGTGGATGTTCCTGTTGCGCGGGATCGTGGCGATCCTGTTCGGGCTCCTGACGTTCTTCGCGCCGGGACTGGCGGTGGCGTCGCTCGTGATGTACTTCGGTGTCTTCGCCTTCCTTGACGGGGCGACCACGACGCTGGGCGCGATCAAGAGCCGCAAGGTGGACGGTAGCTGGTGGCTGTTTGCGCTCGAAGGCGTGCTCGGGTTGATCATCGGTGCGATGGCCCTGACTGCGCCGGGCGCGGTCGCCCTCTCGTTCCTCGCCTACTTCGCGGTGTGGCTGATGTTCAGCGGCATCCTGCGCATCCTCACCGCCATCCGGTTGCGCAAGGAGATCAAGGGCGAGTGGATGATGATCGCGGGTGGCGCGATTGCCTTCCTGTTCGGCGTGAGCCTCATCAGCCAGCCGGTCGCCGGTATCCTGGGGATGACCTGGTTGATCGGCGGATTCGCGCTGCTGATCGGCATCGTGATGGTGCTCCTGGCGATGAAGGCGCGCGGATTCGCGCAGCATGTCGGTGAGGCGGTCCTGGCCTGATCGCGAGCGGGGGCCTGCCCGATGCGGGCGGGCCCTTGTCTGCCGTCGGGAGGGGCGCACGATGGATCCGGTGACGACCCCGAGTCGGACCGAGTACGGGGCGATCACCGCAGCCGCGACCCGATTCCGGCGCTCGCGTGGTCTTTCCGATCTCCTGGCCGCCAGCCGACTCGTCGTGGGCCAGGGAAGGGTCCTCGAGGCGGCGTACGGCGTGTACTGCTTTGCCGTCCACCCACCGGGCCGGCTCGCCTCACCGGTCGACAACTTCGATCCGGCCGCCGCCGCAGTTGCGGGCCGCGTGGCGCTCGCTGAGCTCGTTGCGGAAAAGAGCGAGCGTCGGCGCACGATCCTGCGGGACATGGCTTCGGGGGAGACGGAGCTCGACTGCAGGCTGCATGGGTTCGCGCGGGCGGGATCAAAACTCGTGTTCGGCGAGTACGCCGAGCGATCGGCCCGGCTCTTCGTCCATGACGGCTCGCGCGTGAGCGTCATCGCGCCCTATCAAAACGACCCGGCCGTTCGGCACATTCATTCGCTCCTGCTGCATGGAGACCTCTTGTACGTCACGACCGGGGATGCCGGGAAGTATCTCGACCGCTATCAGTGGGTCGACGGCGAGCTTCGTTTCGACACAAGAGTGCTGCGGCACTTCGGCGGATTCACGACGTGCGCCGTCGTGGGCGGGCGCACCTGGTTCGGGAGCGACTTCAGCGAGCGGCCGAACTACCTGTACTGTCTCGAAACGGGAAAGAAGCGGTTCTTCCCGCGCCCGGCGTACACCATGTGGTGCCTGGTCATGCTTCCGCTCGCGGACCGCTACCTCTACTGCGTGAACACCCGTCTCGACTCGGTTTCCGATCGGCGGGCGGTTTCGATCTTCGACACCCGACTCGGTCGGTTCGTGTCCTCCACGGAGGTCGAGCGGAACGATTTGCCGGTCTGATCCGTTCCGCCCTCGAGTGGCTCGGTTGGGCGCTCGCTTGACACCCCGCAGCACCCCTGCTAGCTTCCGATGTGACTTGGACTTGGCCGCGCGACACACGGGACCACGGCCCCGGTCGCCCGGCCATTCGCTTGCGCCCCCGAAGTCCGACCACGTTGACGAAATGACCGCGGCGCCGGCGCCCCTCCTCTTTCTCCAGGACGGACCATGAACCTGCACGAGTATCAGGCCAAGGAACTATTCCAGCGCGGCGGCATCGCCATCGTGCCGGGCATCGTCTGCGTGACGCCGGCGGAAGTGCGCGCCGCGGCCGCGAAGATCGGCGGTGCCGTGATGGTGAAGGCGCAGGTGCACTCCGGCGGCCGCGGCAAGGCGGGTGGCGTGAAGTTCTGCCCCGATGCCCAGACGGCGGAGGAGAAGTCGCGGCCCATCTTCGAGCTCACGATCCAGGGCTTTCCGGTGCACAAGGTGCTGGTCACGTCGGCCGTCGACATCGGCAGCGAGACCTACGCCGCGATCCTCGTCGACCGCGCGAGCAAGAAGCCGATCCTCATGATCTCGGCGGCCGGTGGAATCGAGATCGAGACCACCGCGCACGAGAATCCCGACGCGATCCGGAAGCTTCCCATCGATCCGGTGATCGGCCTCATGCCTTACCAGGCGCGCTCGGTCGTCGTTTCGCTGGGCATGAGCGGCAAGCCGGCCCTCGCCATGGCGGACATGCTGGTCAAGCTGTGGTGGGTGTTCAAGGAGAATGACGCGTCGCTCGCCGAGATCAATCCGCTCGTCGTGACCAAGCAGGGGGACGTCGTCGCGCTCGACGCGAAGGTGTCGATCGATGATAGCGCGCTGTTCCGCCATCCGGACCTCGAGGCGATGCGCGACACCAGCGACGAGACGGCGGGCTCGATCCTGGCGCGCGAGCGCGGCCTGTCGTACGTGCCGCTCGAGGGCGACATCGGCTGCATCGTCAACGGCGCGGGTCTCGCGATGACCACGATGGACCTGGTCAAGCACTACGGCGGCGAGCCGGCGAACTTCCTCGACATCGGCGGCTCGTCGAATCCGGAGAAGGTCGTCGCCGCGCTGCAGATCATCACCGGCGACTCGACGGTGAAGGCGATCCTGTTCAACATCTTCGGCGGCATCACGCGCTGCGACGACGTCGCCCGCGGCATCCTCGCGGCGCTCGATCGGCTGAAGATCGGGGTCCCGCTCGTCATCCGCCTCACCGGCACGAACGAGGAACTGGCCCGCGAGATTCTGGCCGAGCGCGGCCTCACCGCCACCACCTCGATGGACGAAGGCGTGAAGGCCGTGATCGCCGCGGCGAAGGGAGGGGCGCGATGAGCGTCTGGGTCGGCAAGAACACGCGCGTCGTCGTCCAGGGCATGGGCCGCGACGGATCGTTCCACGCGAAGTCGATGAAAGACTACGGCACGCAGGTCGTCGCGGGCGTCTCGCCGACGAAGCCCGGCGAGCGTATCGAGGGGATTCCGCTGTTCGCCACGCTCGCCGAGGCGGTGGCGAAGACGAGGGCGAACACGAGCATCATCTATGTCCCCGCGCCCGGCTGCGCCGACGCCATCTACGAGGCGATCGACTCGGGCGTGGACCTCATTATCGCCATCACCGAGGGCGTTCCGGTCGTCGACATGCTCGGCGTGTGGCAATACCTGAAGGCCGCGCAGGAGAAGCGCGGCGGCCTGCCGCGCCTGATCGGCCCCAACTGCCCGGGCGTCATCTCGCCGGGGCTGTGCAAGGTCGGCATCATGCCGGGCCACATCCACCTGCCCGGCCGCATCGGGCTCGTGTCGCGTTCGGGCACGCTCACGTACGAGGTCGTGCACCTTCTGACGGCCGCCAACATGGGCCAGTCGACGTGCATCGGCATCGGCGGTGACCCGATCAACGGCACGAACTTCATCGACGCGCTCGCCGCGTTCGAGGCCGACAAGGGCACCGACGGCATCGTCCTGATGGGCGAGATCGGTGGCACCGACGAGGACGAGGCGGCGGCGTACATCAAGAAGCACGTGAAGAAGCCGGTCGTCGCGTTCATCGCCGGGCAGACCGCGCCCCCGGGCCAGCGCATGGGCCACGCCGGCGCGATCATCTCGGGCGGCGCCGGTACGGCCGCCGAGAAGATGCTGGCGCTGCGCAAGGCCGGCGTCCTCGTCGCCCAGATTCCATCGGAGATCCCGGGCCTGCTCGCGCGGGCACTGGCGAAGGCGGGCAAGAAGTCCGCCGCGAAGGCGGCCCCGAAGAAGTCCGCCGCGAAGCCTGCACCGAAGAAGTCCGCGGCGAAGCCGAAGACCGCGCCGAAGAAGTCCGCGAAGAAGAAGCCCGCCGCGAAGTCCGCGGTGCGCCGCAACGCGGCGAAGACCAAGCGCGGCAAGCGCCGCTAGCTCGCGACGTCGCAAGCACCCCAACAGGAGTTCGTCATCCGCATGTCGAATCGCACGCTGTTCATCGTCAAGCCCGACGCCGTCGAGCGAAACCTCACCGGCCGCATCCTGGCGCACGTCGAGGAAGCCGGCTTTCGAATGATCGCCGGCCGCCTCACCACCCTCGAGAAGGGCCAGGCCGAGATCTTCTACGCCGAGCACAAGGAGCGTCCGTTCTTCGGCGAACTCGTGGCCTTCATGACCTCGGGCCCCGTCTTCCTGACCACGCTCGAGGGCGAGGGCGGACCGCTCCGCCTGCGCGAAGTGGTCGGGGCGACCGATCCTGCCCAGGCGGCCGAAGGCACCGTTCGCAAGCGCTTCGGCCTCGACAAGCAGCGCAACTCGGTCCACGCCTCGGACTCGGTCACCTCGGCCGACCGGGAGACCAAGCTCTTTTTTGGCAACGACTTGCCGGCCTAGCACGGGTCGTCTGGAGGGGTCGGGCGGCCGCATGTTCGGCGGTCCGCCCGCCCCGCTCCTGTGCTAGAGTCCCGCGATCGGGCCCGGAGTGCCCCCATGGCGGCGTTACGCCTTGAACTGTCGGCCTTTAAGCCCGGTGCGAACCGGGTGGATCTGGTCGCCACTCCGGACGCGCTCGAGTTGCCGTCCGAGACGTGGCCGACTGCGCTTTCCGTCGTGGTCGAGACCGATCGGGTCGGCGAACTGTTCAACATCACGGCCCGCGTCGCCACCGAGACCGACGAGGAATGCGCCCGTTGCCTCAAGCGCGTTCGGTTGCCTCTCGAGTGCGTCGTCCACCTGTTCGCCGAGCGAACGGGGACAGGACGCCACCGCGACGACGACCTCGGGGAGGATGACACGCTCATCTTCCACGACGGCCGGCATGTGGACCTCGACCCGGGCGTTCGCGAAGCCGCGATTCTCGCCCGACCGATGGTGCCCCTGTGCCGCCCCGACTGTCGGGGACTGTGCACGAGTTGTGGCGCCGACCTGAACGACGGGCCCTGTCCTCACGCGCCGGATTCCGGTACGCGCTGAGGCGGCGTCCATGACCGGGACCCTGCGCTCGAGCGCACGGCCCGAGGGAGACACACGATGGCGGTTCCGAAGCGACGACACTCCAGCACCCGCGGCAAGAAGCGGCGCACCAACTGGAAGCTCAAGGTTGCGGGCGTCGGCCCCTGTGCCCATTGCGGACAGCCGCGCCTGCCGCATCGCATCTGCGCGAACTGCGGCCACTACGGCGGCGAAGAGGTTCTCGTTCCCCAGAACGCGTGAGCTCCGCTCCGGACACGAGTGCGGCGCGAGGCGGGATCCCGACCATCGGCGTGGATGCCATGGGCGGGGATTTCGGCGCGCCCGTAATCGTGCCCGGCGTGGTGATGGCGCTCCGGGAGTTTCCGGGGCGTTGCCGGATCGTGCTCCTGGGGGATGTCGACGTGCTGCGGGCCGAAGTCGCCCGCTCGCGTGCGACCGACCTGCCGATCGAACTGGTCCACGCGCCCGAACGCGTCGAGATGGACGACCAGCCCTCCACGGTGCTCCGGCGCAAGCCGCAATCCTCGCTCGCCATCGCCACCACGATGCAGAAGGAACGGAAGATCGACGCGTTCTTCAGCGCCGGTTCGACC
>JBKJNH010000054.1:0-3228 GCA_046596055.1 Candidatus Eiseniibacteriota bacterium | reverse complement strand
GCAAGGTTCCGGCCGGCGGGTTCATCCTCCCCGGCGGCGAGGCGATCGGCGCCGAGTTCTCGGCGACGAACTGGATGTGCAAGCGCAACGATTCGCGCAACAACCTCGACGCCGGTTACCTCGTGATCGACGGGTCGAACAGGAACATGCTGGTCGAGAACACGGCTGCCAACAACGGCACCTATGACATCGAGCTCACCGGGGACACCTACCGCTTCGGGTTCCTCACCCCTGGCAGCTTCGAGAACACGGTGCGAACGGCGTCGCAGTCGACGCTGCGCATCAAGGACTGCGGGGTCAACAACTCCGTGATCCGCGGCAACCAGATCGACACGACCGAGGAGCCCTGCAGCTAGGCCTGCCTCCGGCGGAAGTGCGCTCGCCCGGTCCCGGTGACCGTGTCGTCGGGGCCGGCGAGCTTTCTGTCCCTGCTCCGTGCCAAACTCTTGTATTGCGTTCCGGGGTGGGTGGCCTATGCTCTTCGCTCCCCCGTACATGAAATCGCATGTTCGCCCGGCGGCTTGCTTCCGGGCGCTCCGCGCTCGTGCCCCCCGTGCACGTTCACGAGCATCCGAGTCTCATCCGATTCCGCCGAGCGTCGAGACGGACGCCGCCGCGGACACGGGGGAGGGCCGTGGTGCCCCGTACGATCCACGAAGACGACCTGATCGCAGAGGTGTTGCGCGAGGCGGCGGGGCGCGAGCCCATCGCGACCGTGCTCGCCCGACACGATGTTCCGCTGCGCACCTACCAGCACTGGGCGCGCAAGTTCGGCAAGCTCGACGGAGTGACAATCCGTCGCATGCGCGAGTCGGAATCGCGCATCGAGGAACTGGAGCGCAGCCTCCGCGCGCTCGAGAAGGATCTCGAGCTGGTTCGAGACGCCATGGGAAAACCCTGGCGACGGTGGCAACCCGGCGAGCCGCCGTCCGATGGGCCGTACGAAGCGCCGGAATGAGCGAACGGCAGGCCTGCCGACTGTTCGGGATCGCCCGCTCGGCGTTTCGGCGGAGCGGTGGCGAGCACCGCTGACCTACCGCACGTCGGTCCCCTCGGGGAGCCCCGACTCGATTTTCACTTCGCGGAACAGCCGGAAGCGCGCGCGATCGATCATCGGCGCCTCCAGCGGCCACACCAGCGTCACCTCGCGCTTCCGCGGCGCGAACGGCGAAAGGTCGGCGAGTGAGTGCAGCCCCGGCATGATCCGGATCTCGGTCGGCGCCAGATCGGCCATGAGTGGACGGGTCATCAGCTCGACGGCGATCTCGGGCCGGCCCAGCCGAATCGCCGCGGCAGCAAGGGCATCGCACCCGCCGAGGACGAGCCCTGGCGCCCCGACGAGTCCGTCGAACAGCCGGGTGGCCTCGGCCGTGCGACCCTGAATCACCGCGAGTAGCGTCTCGCAGGCCCGGACGTTGACCTCGAGATCCCCGACGCGGCGCAGCCGTTCGACCACCTGCCTGGCCCTGTCCGAATCGCCCCTCTGGATGTGGATGTCGATCTCGAGCGTGTTGGCCGCGGTGCCGTAGAAGGAGGGATCGGTGGCCACCGCGCGAATGCGCTCGACCATGCGCAAGGCCTCGTCGTACCGACCGGTTCCAAGCGTGATCACCGCCAGCCACGTCAGGGCGAACGCTTCCTGCGGATCGATCTCGAGCACGCGACGGTAGTAGCGCTCTGCGCCGGCGAGGTCCGCGTTCGAGTACGCATCGACCCCCAGGTTGATGATCGCCGGAGTGAAGCGCGGATCCGCCTCGACTGCCTTGCGCAGCGACGCGCGCGCCGCGTCGCGATCGCCGCCAAAGCGCAGGACGAGCGCCTCGGCCTTGTAGCCATCGGGGAGCTGCGGGGCGAGTTCGATCGCCTTCCGCGCCGCCTCGATCCCGCGGTGCACCAGCTCGTCGCGCCCGAGGGCGCCCCCCCACTGCACCATCTGACCGTAGCAGTCGGCCGTACCCGCCCAGGCCCGCGCGTAGCCCGGATCGAGCGCAATCGCCTGCTGGAACAGCTCGAGCGCCTCGGCCAGCGATGCGGGGGTGTAGTGCCCGTACTTCTCGCGGCCCTTCAGGTACAGGTCGTAAGCGCGGACGTCCTCGGGTTTCGCCTGCGCGATCTTCGCCGCCTCGCTGGGGGTGAGCGCGACCTCGAGCGCCTTCGCGATCGAGGCGGCGATCTCCTCCTGCACCGCGAACACGTCCTCGAGGGTGCGGTCGTAGCGCTCGGCCCAGAGCTGGAAGCCGTCGGCGGCGTTCACCAGCTGCACGGTGATCCGGACGCGGTCGCCCGCACGCCGGACGCTGCCTTCGAGCACGGCGGCCACGCCGAGCTCGTGCGCCACTTGCGCGGGATCGATCGTCTGGCCGCGATAGCGCACGACCGCGTTGCGCGACGCCACGCGCAGGCCACGGATCTTCGACAGGTCGGTGAGGATGTCCTCGGTGATTCCGGCGCAGAAGTACTCGTTCTCGGGATCCTTCGCCAGGTTCTCGAAGTAGAGGACGGCCAGCGACGGCGCCGTGGCGACCGCGCCGATGCCCGAGAGCCCGGAGGCCTGGGACAGCTCGCGTGCGATCGCGGTGAGCTCGCGGCCGAGGTCGCCGATATCGCGCGGTCGCGCCTCGGCCTCCTTGGTCAGGCAGCGGCGGACGAGTTCGCGCAAGCGCGGCGGGACGCCGGCCGGCAGCGCATTCCACTCGGGTTCGCGCTCGAGGATGCGCCCGATCACGTCCGACGGCGTGCCGCCCGCGAACACCGGCTGGCCGCTCAGGCACTCGAACGCGATGCAGCCGAACGCCCACACATCGGTGCGGCGGTCGACCACCTGCCCGCGCGCCTGCTCCGGGCTCATGTAGCCGGTCGTTCCCAGGACGAGGCCTGCCGCCGTGCCCCCCGCCACCGTCGCGGACGCGGCGAAATCCGGAGTCGACGCGGCGCCCTCGAGCGCTCCGCCGCGCGCGAGGCCGAAGTCGAGCACCTTGATCGTGCGCGAGGGTCCGATCATCACGTTGGCCGGCTTCAGGTCGCGGTGGACGATCCCACGCTCGTGCGCGGCCGCCATCGCCGCGGCGATCGGCGCGATCAACTCGATCGTCTCGCGCACGGGAACGACGCCGCGCGCGAGGCGGGCCGCGACCGACTCGCCCTCGACCAGCTCGAGCACGAGGAACGGCGTTCCGTCGAGCTCCTCGAGCCCGTACAGGGTCGCGATGTTCGGGTGGTTGAGCGAGG
>JBKJNH010000328.1:0-4730 GCA_046596055.1 Candidatus Eiseniibacteriota bacterium | reverse complement strand
TGAAGCGCGCCTCGCGCGTCCCGGGGGCGCGCGCCTCGACGGCCTGCAGAACGAGTCGACGCCACTGTCCCCCGAGACGCGTGCCGCGTTCGCGCTCGCTCTCGCCGCGGCCGGCGTCACCGACATCGAGGTCGGAGCGTTCGTCCGCCCCGACCGCGTGCCGCAGATGGCGGGCACCGAGGAGGTGCTCGCCACGATCCAGCAAGCGATCGAGGCAAGGGCACCCGGCGCGGCCGACGCGCGCTTCCTGGTGCTGGTGCCCAACGCGAAGGGCCTCGAGCGAGCGCTCGCCGCGAACGCGCGCGCGATCGCGGTGTTCACCGCCGCGAGCGAGTCGTTCAACCAGAAGAACATCGGCATGGGAGTCGACGAATCGCTCGCCGCGTTCGAGCCGGTCGTACGCGACGCGAAGGCGAAGGGCCTGTGGGTGCGCGGCTACCTGTCGACCGTGTTCGGCTGTCCGTACGAGGGGCCCATCGACCCCGTGAAGGCCGCCGACGTCGCGGTGCGGCTGTGGAACCTGGGCGTCGACGAACTGTCGCTCGGCGACACCATCGGCGTGGCCACCCCTGCGGGCGTGGGCGACGTGCTCGGCGCGATCGGCGCGCGCGTGCCGCGCGAGCAGGTGGCGCTCCACATGCACGACACCCGCGGCACGGCGCTGGTCAACATCATGGCCGGGCTCCTGCTCGGCGTACGTATCTTCGACGCGTCGGCAGGCGGCCTCGGCGGTTGCCCGTTCGCGCCGGGCGCGACGGGCAACGTGGCCACCGAGGAAGTCGTCTATCTATTGCACGGGCTCGGCATCCGCACCGGCGTCGACGTAAAGAAGCTGGTCGAAGCGGCCGCCCCGATCGAAGCCGCTCTGGGGCGACCGCTTCCCGGCCGCGTCTACCAGGCGTGGCGCCGCAGCCCCGCGATTTCGGAGATGTTCCGCCGCTAGGCGGCCTCCAAGCCACCGCGGGTCGCCCCTCAGCGACCGACCGCCGCGAAGGCCGGAGTCGCAGCGAGCGCCCGCGCCTCCTCGATCAGCGCCTCGACTGCGTCGTTCACGCGATCGGCGTGCGTGCGGAAGCTCACGGTGCAGATGCGCAGGACGTAGCGCCCCTCGAGTCGCGTGCTCGACAGGAACACGCGACGGCGCGCGTTGACGCGCTGCAGGATCTCCTCCCCGAAGCGATCGGCATCCCCCGCCGGCGGCTGCGCGGTAAACGCGACGATCGACAACTGCGGATCGTCGACCAGCGAGAACAGCGGCTCGGCGGCGATGCGCGCGGCGGCCGAACGGGTGAGCGCGAGCTTCTCGTCGAGCGCGTCGCGGAACGCCTGCACGCCGTGCATGACCAGCGGCAGCCACACGCGCAGCCCGCGGAAGTCGCGCGACAACTCGGGCGAGAGGTCGGTGAAGTTCGTCTGTCCGGCCGAGGCAGCGACGTCCTGCAGGTACGACGCCTCGCTGGCGTGCGCCTTCTCCAGCGCCTTCGGATCGCGCACCAGGAGCACACCGGTGCCGTAGGGCAGGAACATGCACTTGTGCGGATCGAGCGTCATCGAGTCGTAGGCCTCGATGCCCGCCAGCGCCGCGGCGCCGGACGGCGCGAGGCGGAAGAGCCCGCCGTAGGCCGCGTCGGCGTGCGCCCACAGGCCATGCTCGCGCGCAATCGCCGCGATCGCCGGCAGGGGATCGATCGCGCCGGTGTTCGTGGTTCCGGCGTTGGCGACGACGAGGAACGGACGCAACCCGGCCGCCCGGTCGGCGACGATCGCGGCGGACAGTGCGGCAGGGTCCATGCGCCGCCGCGCGTCGACCGGGATGCGGCGCAGCGCGCGCTGCGGGAAGCCGGCGAGGCGCGCCGACTTCATCACGCAGGCGTGCGTCTCGGTCGAGAAGTAGAGAACGCCGTCGTGGAAGTCCTCGTCGAGCTTCGCCTCGCGTGCGGCGACGATCGCGGCGAAGTTCGACAGCGAGCCGCCGCTGGTGAAAATGCCGCCTGCGGTCGGCGGGTAGCCCATGAGGTCGGCCAGCCAGCCGAGCGTGATGCCCTCGAGGCGGGCGAGCGACGGGGCCGCGGCGGTCACGTTGACGAAGCGGTTCGTCATGCAGGCGACCAGGTCAGCCACGCCCGCGGACGGGATGCCCCCGCCCGGAATGAACGCCAGGTAGCCGGGGCCCGCGGTGTTGAACGACGCCTCGATCGCGGGTTTGAGCAGCGCCAGCGCCTCCTCGATCGAGCGCCCGGCCTCGGGCACCGGAAAGGTCAGCGCGGCGGTGGCGGCGGGCGCGCCCTCGGTACCGAAGGATGGCATGGCGGAGAGGCGCGCGACGTGATCGACGACAAAAGCGCCGGCGTGCTCGAGCCAGCGTTCGAGCTCGGCGGGGGTGGGATCGAGAGCGGGGGCAGCGGGTGTCGAGTTCATGCCCGGACACTACCCCGCCCGGGCCCCGTGCGGTAGAGTCGCCGGGCACGGCGGGCCCCGCGTCCCGCCCTGGGTCCCGCGCTGCAACGTCGTCCCCGGAGGTCGTCATGGGTGGTTTCATCAAGATGGTGTTCGCCTCGCTGTTCGCGCTGCTCCTGTTCATCGTCGGCGGCATCCTCCTGCTCGGCCTGATCGCCGCGGGCGGGAAGAAGACGACGATCCCGGCGAACGCCACGCTCCTCCTGACGGTGCCCGCCTCCCTGCCCGACTTCCCGGCCGGCCGCGAGGCCCCGTTCGGCGATCCCGAGCCGACGCTGCATGACCTGCGCATGAACCTGCGCAAGGCGGTCGTCGACAAGCGCATCGATCGCGTCGTGCTCCAGCTGGGCATCACCGATGCGGGCTGGGCCAAGATGGGCGAGCTGCGTCAGGAGATCGGGCGCGTGCGGGCCGCGGGCAAGCCGGTGTACGCCTACTGCGACTGGCTGACGTTCAAGAACTACTACCTCGCCTCGGCCTGCGACTCGATCTATGCCGCACCGGATGCGTTCATCGTCTTCGCCGGCGTCAACGGCGAGCGTCAGTTCCACAAGGGTATGTGGGACAAGCTGGGCATCGAGTTCCGCGTGCACAAGATCGAGGCCTACAAGTCCGCCGGCGAGATCGACATCCGCACGGACATGTCCGCACCGGCGCGCGAGAACGCGCAGTGGATCCTCGACGAGACGATGGCCATGGTGCGCGACGCCGTGATCGCCGACCGCAAGAAGGACGCGGCCTGGTTCGATGCGCGACTCGCCGAGGTCGGACCGCGCGCCACGGAGGCGAAGGAGTCGGGCCTGATCGACGACGTCGTGTACTGGAACGACCTCAAGGATCGCTGGCAGGGCCCGGACGTCGCCAAGGGCAAGAACCGGATCGTCAGCGGCACGACGTACGCGGCGATTCCCTCGGCCTCGGTCGGCCTGCGTGGCAAGACGAAGGTCGCGGTCATCCACGCCCAGGGCGCCATCGGCGGCGCCAAGTCGGGCCCGAACCCGATCCTCGGCGGCAACACGATGGGCTACGAAACGATCAACAAGGAACTGCGGCGCGTGGCCGAGGACAAAACGGTCGATGCCGTGGTGTTCCGCGTCGACAGCCCGGGCGGCGCCACGTACACGAGCGACCTCATTCGCCACCAGGTGGCGATGCTCGCGACGAAAAAGCCGCTCGTCGTTTCCATGGGTGACGCGGCCGCATCCGGTGGCTACATGATCTCGTACCCGTGCTCGATGCTGGTGGCCAACCCCGCCACTCGCACGGGCTCGATCGGCTCGATCTTCTCGGTGCCGAACGCCGCGGGCCTCATGGCCAAGCTCGGCCTGACCTACGACCGCATCACCTACGGTCCGCATGCGACGATGACCTCGCTGGTGACCCCGTGGAGCGCCGAGGAGGAGTCGATCGTCGTCCGCCAGCACTGGAAGGGATACAACGAGTGGGTCGCGGACATCGCGCGCGTGCGTGGCATGACGTTCACGCAGGTCGACACGATCGCCCGCGGGCGCGTGTGGACGGGGCGGCAGGCGCTGGCGCGCGGCCTCGTCGACTCGCTCGGCACGCTCGACGACGCGATCCGCATCGCGGCCGCGATGGGCGGCGCGAAGGCCGACGAGAAGATCAGCGAGGCGCACTACCCGAAGCAGCAGACGTTCGTCGAGGCGCTGCAGGCCGGCGACTTCGTCCTGGCACGTCGCATTCTCGCGCGCGCCATCTGGCACGAGGCCGGGCTCGCCGTCGACGAGACAATGGAGAGCACGACGGCGCTGATGGTCGGCGATCTCGCCATCGAAGAGACGCTGCTTCCTTGAGCGACGCCCGCTCGACCGCGGAGACGACGGCCACGCGGGGCTTCGTCGCCGCCCTCCTGCTCGTCGTCGGGGCGGCGTTTGTCGGCCCGGCCCGGGCCGCCGAGAAGGCCGGACCCGCGGCGACGGACGCCTATGCCGTCACCGCGCCCGGCAAGCCGTGGGTGCGGACGACGGGCCTCGAGCCGGCCGGCATGATGTCGTGGTCGATGGGCAAGCCGGGCGAGTCGCAGGCGTTCCTGAGCGTCGACTACCAGGGCATCCTGGCGCCCGACCGGACCACGGCCTATGCCGTCCTGCTACGACGGGCGCGCGCGAGCATCCGCGAGACGCTCGACGAGCGCACCGACGTCGAGCGCAGCGAGTTCCTGCCCGACTCGATGCTCATCGCCGGTGGCCTCTCGTGGCGCGGGTTCCGCGTCGACCTGAGCGCGTCGACGATGCGCGGCTCGTCGTGGCGCT
>JBKJNH010000177.1:0-13066 GCA_046596055.1 Candidatus Eiseniibacteriota bacterium | reverse complement strand
CGCACCGCCTGGCCCACGCGCTCGATGGCCGCCACATCCCGCGCCTCGATGCCCCGCGTCAACTCGACGGCGAGAGCAGACCGCTGCTCGAGGGCCCCCGGTGCGGGGATGGAGCCTTCGAGCATCAGCGGGTCTTCGAGAACCTCCCAGCGCCCGTCCCTTGCGCTCCGCTTGAGGAGGACGGTGTCCCGACTGAACGGCAGCTTCAGCACGCTGCCGAACGGCCCGCCTGCCTCGGGACGCACCACATCGTCGAACACGAGCGACGCGAAGTCGCCCCGGCGGATCGCCCGCTCCCGTGACGCCAGGAGCGCCTCCGGATCCGGCGCGACGCGCATCGCCTGCAGCCCCGCCGAGCTCCGCTCCGTCGCCGCACTGCCCGCCACGGACGGCTGACTCGCGCTCGCCTTCGCCGAGGGACGTGCCGCCTCGTCCTTGCGGTCGTCCGCGGCGGGAGTCGGCGCGGGCGAAGTGGCCGCGGGCGGCACGGCGAAGCCGCTCGCTTCCTTCGCCTCCTCCGGCTCGACTCGGCGCGCGCGGCTCCCGCCCACGACGCCCGGCTCAGCGGGAGACGCGGAAGACGTGGGCGCCGCAGATCCCGTCTCGTCCGCCAGGTTCGCAGGCGCGTCCTTTGCCATGCGCGGATCGCGCGCGGCGATCGGCGCAGGCACAGGCGCGGGCACAGGCGCGGGCGCCGCCTCCTGCAGCGTCGCGGCATCTTCACCCGTCGGCGCCGTCTGCTCCATCTCCCGCGTCGCGGTCGATCCGAGATCACTCTCCGGCCGCGGCGCCTCGGGCGACTGCTGCGCGACCCACACGATCGCGACCAGCGCGACCGCGAGCACGGGCGCGCCGAAGCGCACGGCCGGGCGTGCCCACAGCGCGGCCCACGGCGATCGCGTGCGTGCTGCCCCGCGTGCCTCGAAGGGCATCGTGCGCACGCGCTCCCACAGGGCGCGCTCCTCCTCGTCGGTCATCTGCGGGCGCCGCTTCTTCCAGAAATCGCTCACGGCTCCCTCCGGAACTGGTCGGCACCGGGCACCCCGGCGAGTTGATCCTGCAGCGCGCGGCGCGCCCGCAGGTGATGAACGCGTGCCGTCGCCTCGTTGATGCCGAGCGCGGCGGCCACGTCGTGGAAGGACAAGTCCTCGACCTCGCGCAACAGGAACGCGGCGCGCTGACGCTCGGGCAGCCTCGCCAGCGCACCGTCGAGCAGGCGGCGCAGCGGGATTGTGCGCTCGTCCGGTCCCACGGGAGCCGATGCGTCGAGGTCGCGCGACAGTTCCTCGTCGTCGACCGCATGCCGGCGCTTGCGAAAGAGCTTCCGCTTCCAGTCGCGCGCCCGCCGGATGGCAACGATCGCGAACCATGCCTCGAGCGGGCCGTCGCCACGATAGCGGGCCAGGCCCTCGAGCGCGTGCAGGTAGACCTCCTGCGTCAGCTCCAGGGCCTCGTCGCGATTGCCCACGTGGTAGGCGAGCAGGGCGAAGACGCGGTCATGGGTGCGCTCGTAGATCACGCGCCACGCCGCGTCGTCGCGGGCGGCGGCGCGGCGGGCGAGTGCGATGTCGTCGGCATGAGCGCCCGCATTGCGGGCGTCGGAGTGAGTGCCGGCGGCGATGATTGGTTCGGGTGCGGTCACAGCGACCTCGTGGGCCCAGTGCGGAACGAGGCCCGGGGCTTCGAGGATGGCGGCGACGAGCATGCTCCCTCCCTTCGGAGAGAGAGTCGCCCGCGGAGCCCGGGACGTTTACGTGCGGTGCGGCAGCGCCTGAGGTGCAGCTGGGAAGCGATCCCGACACGCCGACGTCAGGTTCGCCCAACGGATTTGCAGATTCACAGGCCCTGGCGCATGTGAATCTGCAGGTCCTCCCCCTCGCCAGCCGCGCACCCGGGGTTCCACCCGGCTCTCCGCATGGCTGCCAATCCTCCTCTAGTGCCCGCCCACCGACACCGGCAGGTAGAAGGCCGCCACCGCCAGGATCAGGTAGACGGCGATCAACTGCGCTCCCTCCAGCCAGTTCGATTCACCGTCGATGGCGATCAGCGCCGCCACGATCGAGCCCAGGCCGATCGCGATCACCTCGAACGGCGTGAAGACGAGCGTGAGCGGGTGCCCCAGCGGGATCGAGATGAAGCAGAGCACCGGTGCCGCGAAGAGCGCGATCTGCGTCGCGGAGCCGAGCGAGACGGCCATGGAGAAGTCCATCCGGTTCTTCGCCGCCAGCTGCACCGCGACCAGGTGCTCGGCGAGGTTGCCGATGATCGGGATGAGGATGAGCCCGAGGAAGAACTCGGACACGCCGAACTGCTCGATCACGGGCTCGATCGAGCCCACGAGGATCTCCGAGACCCACGCGAGGAATCCCGACGCGAGGAGCAGCCGCACGAGCGCCGGCTTCCATCCGCCGGGCGTGGTGACGTGGTCGCTGACCTGCACCTCGTCCCCCGAGCGCACGGTCGTCGCGAGCGGCCGGGTCTGGTCGTACCACACGCTCAGCCCGTAGAGCACGAGCAGGAGCGTCGCCACGCCAAGCGTCACGCTCTCGATGGGCAGGAAGTTCGAGGCGATCCTCTCACCGCCGACGAGGAAGGCGAACACCGCCGGCACGACGAGGCCCACGGTCGCCAGAACGAGCTGCACCGCGTTCATGCCGGCGGCGCGCGCATCGAACCGCTGGATGCCGTGCTTCACCCCGCCCACGACCAGGCTCGCGCCGCAGACCAGCAGCAGGTTGCCGATGATCGATCCCGTGATCGACGCCTTGACCAGGTCGACGAGCCCGGCCTTGAGCGCGAAGATGCAGATGATGATCTCGCCGACGTTTCCGACGGTGGCATTGAGGATGCCGCCGATGCGATGGCCGAGGTAGGCGCCCAGTTCCTCGGTCGCCGCTCCGAGCAGTCCGGCGAGACCGAGGATCGACAGGCAGGAGAGCACGAAGACGACGAGCGGCGGCACGCCGGTGAAGCGGGCGACAATCGCGGCGATCGTGGCGGCGGCGGTGACAACGAGGAAGATGTGCTTGCGCATGCCGGGCAGTTTCGTCGGGGCCGGCCCGCCGCGCAAGCGCGAAGCGACGGCCGGGACCTGGGCCGCCCTGTGCTACGCTGCCTGCGCCATGCCGACCGGGGAACTCCATTACAAGATCGCCGCCGCCCGCGCCCGCTCGCTCCTGATCGGGGCCGGGCTCGCGCTTGGCGTGCTGCTCGTCGTCTGCGCGCTCGCCTGGGCGCTCAATCCCGGCCCGCAGTGGCGCGTCGCCGAGACGCAGGTCGCCGACGGGAACGTGTTGCTCGACGACGATCCGGTCCCTGCCGCCGACACGGACGCGCTGGGCGAGTTGCTGCTCGCCGGCACGTCGATCGAGTGGCGCGGCCATGGAGACCTCGAACTCGTCTCGACGCGGGCCGCCGCGCTGGGGATCGCTCCGGGAACCCTCGTCACGCTGCCCGCGCCCCCCCCGCGCTGGTTCGCCCGCGCGGTGAGCTGCAGCCTCTCCGAGGGCATGCTGCGCTTCGTGCCCGGACCGGCGTTTCGCGGTGCGAGCCTGACCGTGCACACGCCGGCGCGCACGTTCACGGGCGGCGGCAGTGACGCCTTCGCGATCTCGCACGACCCGGCGACCGGTCGCACGCAACTGGTGACGACCGGGCCCATGATCGCGGAATTCGAGCGGTTGAAGCGCACGCAGCTCGAACGCTAGGGAGGCTCCGCCCGCGAAGCCCGTTGCCCCCCGCGTTCCGATTCGAGACAATGCCGCCGCACGGCACCTCGACCGCACCCCAGCGAAGGCGCGCATGATCGACCGCAAGCTCGGCCCCTACAAGATCTCCGAGGAAATCGGCGCCGGTGGCATGGCCACGGTGTACCGCGCCTACCAGCCGAGCATGGATCGCCACGTGGCGATCAAGGTGATCCGCACCACTGCGCTCTCGGACGCCACGCTGCGCGATCGCTTCCGCCGCGAGGCGCGCTTGATCGCCCGCCTCGAGCACCCGCACCTGCTGCCGGTCTACGACTTCGACGGCGACCACGAACCGCCGTACATCGTCATGCGCTATCTCGAGGGCGGCACGCTGCGCCAGGTGCAGGCCAAGGGCGCGCTCCCCCACGGCGAGGTGCTGTACACGCTTGGCCAGGTCGCCTCGGCGCTCGACTACGCGCACCGCCAGGGCGTCGTGCATCGCGACCTCAAGCCGTCGAACATCATGATCGATCGTGAGGGCAACGCGTTCGTCACCGACTTCGGGATCGCGCGCATCGCCGATGCGGCCGAGAACCTGACGGGAACCGGACACCTGATCGGCACGCCCGCGTACATGTCGCCCGAACAGGCGAAGGGGCAGGCCGACGTCGATGCCGCCTCCGATCGCTACGCGCTCGGCGTCATCGTGTTCGAGCTCCTGACCGGCGCGCAACCGTACGCACACGAGAGCAGCCTGGGCGTCCTCATGAGCCATCTGAACGACGCCATCCCGAGCGCGAGCGGGCTCAACCCGCTCCTGCCCGTCGCGGTCGACGAGGTGATCCGCACGGCGATGGCGAAGGACAGGACCCAGCGATACCCGAGCGCTACCGCGCTCGTCTCGGATCTCGCCCGGGCGCTCGAGACGCGCTCGAGCGAGGCGCCGGCCCACCTGCAGTCGGTGACGCAGGTGCTGTCGGTTGACCAGTTGAAGGCATTCGCGGCGCGCGGCAAGGGCGCCGCGGCCGAGCGCATGAACACGCCCACGCCGTCGGACCAGCAGCGGCAGATGACCGCAGTGCACTTCGACACGACCGGCCTGTCCGAGGCACTGTACGAGTCCGGACTCGACGCCGAATCCGTGCGCGGCCGCCTCGATGCCCTGTGGGCCCGCTTCGACGAGATCGCGCGCGAGGGCGGCGGCGTCATCCAGAGCCGCAACGACGAGACAGGGCTCGCGCTGTGGGGCCGCGCGCGCATCAGCGAGGATGACCCCGAGCGCGCGATCCGGGCCGCGTTGTCCATGCGCCAGGCGACGCTCGACGAGGCGCGCCGGCTGTTTGGACCCGCGTGGGAGCCGCGCGAGGACGAGCCGCTTCCGTTCGCCGCCGGCATCACGACCGGCCCGATCCTGCTCGAGCGCGCGGCTGACAGCGGCACGTACTCGGCCAGCGGCGTCGCGATCACGGTCGCCGGCCGTGTGCGCGAGGCCGCACTGCCCGGCGACATCCTGCTCTCTCACGACACGTTCACCCAGGTGCGCGGCGTGTTCACGCTCCATCCGCACGACCCCATCCGCCTGCGCGGGCGCAAGGAGCCGCTCGAGGTCTACCTCGTGAGCGCTGCCAAGCCACGTGCATTCCGCCTCAAGGCGCGCGGCATCGAGGGCATCGAGACGAAGATGGTCGGTCGCGAGATCGAGCTGCGCCTCTTGCAGGAGGCGCTGACGCTCACGCTCGAAGACGGCGAGACGCAGGTCGTCACCGTTGTCGGGGAGGCGGGCGTGGGCAAGTCGCGCCTGCTCTACGAGTTCTCGAACTGGACCGAGCTGATCGACGAGACGGTGTGGCTGTTCGAGGCACGCGCGACGCAGCCGTCGATGCTCCAGCCGTACTCGATGACGCGCGACCTGTTCTCGTCGCGCTTCCAGATCCTCGACTCGGACTCGATCGAGACGGTGCACCGGAAGTTCGTCGAGGGGGTCGCGGGATTCCTCGGCAAGGACAGCACGGAGAAGGCGCAGATCATGGGCCAGCTCGTCGGCTTCGACTTCACGGCGGTTCCCGCCGTGGCCGAGGCACTGAAGGACGGCGAGGCGTTCCGGCGCCGCGGGCTCGAACACCTGGGCGAGTTCTTCACCGCGGCGTGCAAGGTCAACCCGGCCGTCCTCTACATCGAGGACATCCACTGGGCCGACGATCGCTCGCTCGACCTCGTCAACCTGCTCGTGCGCGACAACGCGAAGCTGCCCCTGTTCGTCCTGTGCCTGGCCCGCCCCTCGCTCTACGAGCGTCGCCCGCAGTGGGGCGAAGGACAGCACTTCCACGAGCGGATCGCGCTCGAGCCGCTGTCGCAGCTGTCGAGCCGCCGGCTCGTGCGCGAGCTCCTGAAGAAGGTGCCCGACGTGCCCGCACCCCTGCGTGACCTGGTCGTCGAGCGCGCGGACGGCAACCCGTTCTATATCGAGGAGCTGATCCGCGTCCTGATCGACGACGGCGTCGTCGTCAAGGGCGACCCCGACTGGTCTGTCGACGAGTCGCGCCTCTCGGGCGTGCGCATCCCGCCCACGCTGACGGGCGTCCTGCAGTCGCGACTCGATACGCTCGCCCCCGGGTTGCAGCAGGTGTTGCAGCGCGCCTCGGTCCTCGGGCGCGTGTTCTGGGACGCTGCCGCGGTCTTCCTGGGCCGCGGCGCCGGGCTCGACGAGGACGAGGTGCAGGCCATGCTCGAGGATCTGCGTCGCCGCGAGATGATCCTCCGGCGCGAGGAGTCGGCCTTCGCCGGCACCGTCGAGTACGTCTTCCGCCACGCGATCCTGCGCGACGTCACGTACGAGACCATCGTGCCGCGGCAACGCCGCGCGCTCCACCGCCAGGTCGGAGACTGGTTGCTCGAGATGGGCGGCGAGCGCGCCCGCGAGCACACGGCCCTCGTCGCCGAGCACTACGAACGCGCCGGCGAGCCCACGCTCGCCGCCGGGCAGCTCGTCCAGGCGGGCCGCACCGCGATGCAGGTCGGCGCCTACGACGAGTCGATCGCGACCCTGACCAAGGCGCGGGCGCTGGTCCATGACAAGGGCGACGACCCGGTGCGGATCGACGTCGAGGCCGCACTCGGCGAGACGCTGTCGATGCACGGCGATCGCGAACCCGCGCAGGCCATTCTCGAGGCGATCCTGCCGGTGGCCCGGCGGGCCGGCAAGCCCGTGGTCCTCACGAACCTGCTCGGCAACCTCGTCCGCAACTCGATCTGGCTCGAGCGCGTGGACGACGCACGTCGCCACCTCGACGAGGTGCTTCCACTTGCGCGGGCGAGCGGTGACGAGCGATCGCTCATGTTCATCCTGCGTCAGGCGGGCAATTTCTCCGTGCACGACATTGACGCGTCGAAGCCACTGTTCGAGGAAAGCCTGGCCCTGGCCCGCAAGCTCGGCGACGGCGAGGGCGAATGCTCGGTCCTCAACTCGATCGGCAACATGCACCAGTACCAGGGACGATACGAAGAGGCCCGCGCGGCCTACGACGCCGCGCTCGCCGTGGCCTTGCGTTCGGGAGACGTCTACATCGAGGAGATGGTCCGCGAGAACCTGGGCGCCAACTACATCTGGGAAGGCAACTACGAGGCGGCCCAGACCTGGCTCGAGGAAGCCCGACAGATGACGCGGAAGCTCGGGCTCGTCCTCGATGAAGCGAGCACGACGGAGAACTTCGCATTCCTGGCGTTGCACCGGGGAGACTACGAGTCCGCCCGTGGCCACCTGCACGAGTCGCTTCGCCTCTACCGCTCGCAGGGAGCGACTCCGGCCTCTCTGCTGCTGTTCTTCGCGATCCTCGAGGCGCAACGCGGCGACCGGCGACGGGCCCAGGAGTGGGTTGGCCTGGCGCTGGCGCGCGGCACGGCGACCCATGCGGTCATGCAGAACACGACCCGCCACTTCGATGCGATCCTGCGCGGCGATCTGTCCGACGCCGAGATCGCCGCGGCGCGCACGGCCGGCGAGCAACTCGACCTTGCGACCGTCCTCGACGAGCTCGCAGCCCGGCCCTAGCCCCGGTTCAAGCCCGCGTGACGATCGACTCGAGGTAGACGGCCTCGCCCGCGAACGTGCCGTCGGTGGCGCGGTTGTACTTCCCGTAGAGCGCCATCAACTCGGCGGACAGCGCCGCTTCGCCCGCAGTCCCCACCACCTCGAAGGCCCGCACCGTCGGCCCGAAGTACTTGCGGAAGGTCTCGAGCGCGTGCTCCGCGGAGCGGAACTGCTGGTGGAACGTGCGCCGCTCCATCTTCATGTCGCGCAGCGCGGGACCGAACAGTTCGCGCAGCCCCTGCTCCGTCCCCCAGCGGGAGGACGGGGGCACGCCGGGCGGCGGCGGCGCCACCTTCGAGGTGACCGCGAAGAAGTCGGCGACCATGCCCTCGGGCATCCAGCACGACAGGCCGATCTTCCCGCCCGGCTTCGTCACGCGCGCGAGTTCTGCGGCCGCCTTCGCCTGGTCGGGTGCGAACATGACGCCGAACACCGATAGGACGACGTCGAACGCCGCGTCGGGATACGGCAGCGCCTGCGCGTCGGCGACGCGAAAGTCGATCGGCGTGTTCTCGGCCGTGGCGCGCAGCTTCGCGCGGTCGATCAGCGCGGGTACGTAGTCGATGCCGCTCACGTCGCAGTAGCGACGCGCGGCGGAAAGCGCGGCGTTGCCGCTGCCGCAGGCCACGTCGAGCACGCGCTGCCCCGGCCGGGGATCGAGGGTCTGGACCAGCAGGTCGCTGACCCACATCACCTGCCGGGCGAGCTCGTGGAAGTCGCCCTTCGCCCACGTTTCCTGCTGTCGCGCCGTGATGGTGACGAAGTCGGGTGCCGGGATCGTCTCGCTCATGGCTTCGCTCCTCTCCTCAGCTGGCGTTCTTGGCCGCCTGCGCCGCATCCTGCGCGATCGCGGCCGCGATCAGGTCGTCCTGGTTGAACACGCCCTCCTCGAGCCACGTCACGTCGCCCGCGAAGACACGCTTCGCCAGCGCATAGCCCGCCACGTCATCGTTGTGGCCGACGTTGTGGAACGCCTGGGCGACCCGCCGGCGCGCACCTTTGCAGAAGTGGTCCGCCAACTCGAAGGGAGTGGTGTCGGCGGGACTCTTGCGACGCATGGCCTCGGCCGTGACCACCGAGGCGGACATGGCGTACAGCTCGGCCGCCACGTCGACGAAGCGGAACAGCACCATCTGTCGCCGCTCGAGCCCGCCCTGGTAGCGCACCATGGCGTGAAACTGCGCGCGCGCAAGGCGACGTGCGGCGCGGTCGACGAACCGCAGGTGCCCGGCCAGCCGGCCGAACTCGCCGTACTGGGGCCAGGCGCCCCAACCGATCCAGCGCGCCGGGTACCACAGCGCGTAGAACAGGCCCGCCTTGACCATCGCCGACAATTTCTTTCCGGCTGACGCCTTCGGGTCGATCAGGTCGCCGGCGACCTTGAGGTGGGTGTCCACCGCCTCGCGGGCGATGAACAGGTGCAGGATCTCGTTGCTGCCCTCGAAGATGCGGTTGATGCGCAGGTCGCGCACCAGGCGCTCGACGGGGACGGGTGTCTCGCCGCGCGAGGCCAGCGAAGCCGCGGTCTCGTAGGCGCGACCGCCGCGGATCGCGACGGTCTTGTCGGCGAGCTCCCACGCGGTGTCCGAGTTCCAGAACTTGGCGATCGCCGCCTCGAGGCGGATGTCCGACTCGTGCTGATCGGCCAGCATCGCGCCGAGCTCGCTGATCGCCTCCATGGCGAACGTCTTCGCCGCCATGTCCGCCGTCATCTGGGCGACCGAGTCGTGCTTGCCGACGGCCTTGCCCCACTGCACGCGGTCGTTGCCCCAGTGACGCACCACGTTCAGGCACCACTTCCCCGCCGCGGCGCACGACGCCGGCAGCGTGAGTCGCCCGGTGTTGAGCGTCACGAGCGCGAGCTTGAGCCCCTTGCCCTCGTCCCACAAGAGGTTCGCGCGCGGCACCTTCACGCCGTTGAAGCGGATGACCGCATTCTCGATGCCCTTGAGTCCCATGAAGTCGAGGCGATGCGTCATCTCGACGCCGGGCCAGCTGGTCTCGACGATGAACGCCGAGATGGGCCCCGGCTTCCCGGACTTGCCCGGCGTGCGGGCCATGACGACCAGCAACTCGGCGATCGGGCCGTTCGTGCACCACAGCTTTTCACCCGACAACGACCAGCCCGAGCCGTCCTCAAGCGGCGTCGCCAGCGTGGTCATGCGTGCGGGATCCGAGCCGACGTCGACCTCCGTGAGGGCGAACGCGGAGATCGCGCCCTTCGCGCAGCGTGTCAGGTACTCCTTCTTCTGTGCCTCGGTGCCGAACAGCTTCACCGGCTGCGGCACGCCGATCGACTGGTGGGCCGAAAGGAGCGTGACCAGCGCGGCCGACTCGGAGCCGGCAAGTGCCACGGCGCGGCCGTAGGTGCGCTGCGAGAAGCCGAGCCCGCCGTACTCGCGCGGGATCTTGATCCCGAACGCGCCGATTTCGCGCAGGCCCTGGATCACCTCGGCGGGGATCTTCGCGTCGCGCTCGATCTGCTCACCGTCGACACGCTCGCGCAGGAACATCTCGAACCGCGCCATCCATTCGGCGGCACGGGCCTCTTCTTCGGGATCGGGAGCGGGGAACGGGTGGATCAAGGAAAGGTCGAGCTTTCCGTCGAACAACTGGCGGACGAAACTCGGCTTCTCCCATTCGGTCTCGCGAGAGGCTTCGGCGACGGCGCGCGCCTCCTGCTCCGAGACGTGTGCGCCGCGCAGCCCAGGCGTCGAGGAAGAGGTCGGGGACGACGGGGAAGGCGACGCAGGACCGCTCATGGACGCTCCGGGAAGGGGTCGAGGGAAGGGCTCTCCGGCAGGATAGCCCCTCCCCCGCGCGGTCACAAGACCGCGCCGGGGCGGGGAAACTTGTGGCGCCTGGCGGCGCCCCTTGGCTACGGCTTGGAGCCCGAGAGCTTCGGCGTGGTGACGGCATTCGGCACCGTCGAGCCGCTCTGACCGAACGAGGACTTCATCTCGTTGGTCTCGTTCTGAGCGCGCTTGTAGCCGTCGCGTGCCGCCTCGACGGAATCCCGGAGGACTCCCGCGCCGCCTTCGACCGCGCCGCGGATCGAGGACTTGCCGTGCTCGAACGCGTCCTGCGCACGGTCCACCTGGTCCTCGGCGCCATCGCGCAGCTTGCGGGCACCGTCCTTGAGCCAGGCGCGCGACTTGCGGCCGGACGTCGGGGCGGTGAGAAGGGCCACGGCAGCACCGGCGGCAGCGCCCAGGACGAACGTCGCCAGCCACGAGCGGTTGTGGTCCATGGACGAGGTCTCCATCGGGTCCGTCATGCGATCACGGATCATTCTTGTCCTCCTTGAATGGGTTCTTGACACGAGTTGCGACATCGAACATTCAAGGGAGCAAGATCAGTGCCGCACCGTGCGGGATGTCCCATCGAGGAGAAGTAGTCCAACGGAGCCGCAATCACGATGATTCACCAGGGAGCGTAACGAGCGGACGATCCCGACTGCGGCACGTCCGGGCACCCGAATCTACAATCGGGCAAACCGGCGGAGCCCGCTGCGGGCCTCAACGACTGGCGAGCAGGTCGCGGATCTCCTTGAGGTAGGTCTCGCTCGCCGGCGGCGGCGGCGGGGGCGCAGGCTGGGCGGACAGCCTCGTCGAGAAGCGGTTGAATGGGAGGATGACCATGAAGTAGAGGCCCGCCGCCTTGATGACGAAGCTGACGATCGCGTTGATGAAGTTCCCGAGGGCAATCGATCCGATCTTGATCACGGAGAAATCGGGCTGGCCGCCCAGCATGCCGATGACCGGCGTGATGATGTCCTTCACCAGGGAGTCGACGATGGCCCCGAACGCCGCGCCGATGATCACGGCGGCGGCGAGGTCGATCACGTTGCCGCGCATCAGGAACTTCTTGAAACCGTCCAGCATCGAGGCCTCCAGGGTTGAAGGGTGACGCGTGGGCTCAACCGGCCGCGAGTTGCCGCACCACGGTCTGCAGGATTCCGCCGTTTCTGTAGTACGCCACCTCGACCGGCGTGTCGAGGCGCAGGATCACGTCGAACGAGAACTTCGTGCCGTCCGGGCGCGTCGCCTGCACGGTCAACCCCCGCCGGGGCGCCAGGTTCGCCGCCAGACCCGTCAGCGCCAGCGTCTCCTCGCCGGTCAGCCCGAGTGACTCGGCCGTCTCACCCACGGCGTACTGCAGCGGCAGGATGCCCATGCCCGCCAGGTTTGAACGATGAATGCGCTCGAACGACTCGGCGATCACGGCGCGTACGCCCAGCAGCAGCGGCCCCTTGGCCGCCCAATCGCGCGAGCTCCCGGTGCCGTACTCCTTGCCGGCCAGTACGAACAGCGGCGTGCCGGCGGCGCGGTAGCGCTCGCTCGCGTCGAAGATCGACATCGTCGCGCCGGTCGGAAGGTGTCGCGTGACGTTTCCCTCGCTGCCGGGCACGAGCAGGTTCTTGAGGCGGATGTTGGCGAACGTTCCGCGCATCATCACCTCGTGGTTGCCGCGCCGCGCGCCGTACGAGTTGAAGTCCTTCTTGGTAAGCCCGTGTTCCTCGAGGTAGCGCGCGGCCGGGCTGCCGGCCGCGATGTCCCCCGCCGGCGAGATGTGGTCGGTCGTCACCGAGTCGCCGACCATGACGAGGACGCGCGCATCGACGATGTCTGCCACGGGCGCCGGGTCCTTCGTCAGCCCGCGGAAGTAAGGCGGGTTCTGCACGTAGGTCGAGTCGCCGTCCCAGGCAAACGACGTGCCGCCGGCCACCGGGATCGCGTTCCAATCGGGGTTGCCGTCGAACACGTTGCCGTAGGAGCGCGCGAAACTCTGCGGATCCAGGGCCGCGTCCAGGGCGGAAGCGACCTCCCCCTGCGTCGGCCACACGTCCTTCAGGTACACCGCAGCGCCATCGGCCCCCTTGCCCAGCGGCTCGGTCATGAGGTCGATGTCGGTGGTGCCCGCCAGCGCGTAAGCGACGACGAGCGGTGGGGACGCCAGCCAGTTGGCGCGCGTAAGCGGATGCACGCGGCCCTCGAAGTTGCGATTGCCCGATAGCACGGCCGCGGCCACGATGCCCGACTCGCTCACCGCACGGGCCGTCTCCTCGGGCAGCGGGCCCGAGTTGCCGATGCACGTGGTGCATCCGTAGCCCACGACGTCGAAGCCGAGCGCCGAGAGGTCGCCCATCACCCCGGCCTTCGTCAGGTAGTCGGTCACCACCTGCGACCCCGGCGCGAGGCTGGTCTTCACCCACGGCTTCGCGTCGAGCCCCCGGGCGCGTGCCTTCTTCGCCAGCAGTCCCGCGGCCATCATCACCGACGGATTCGAC
>JBKJNH010000157.1:0-9152 GCA_046596055.1 Candidatus Eiseniibacteriota bacterium | reverse complement strand
GGTCGCCACGAAGGCGCTCGACCTGCTGCATCGGATCGAGTCCGGGGCGCTGGTGCTGCGCCGCGACGACACGCGCGAGGTCTCGGGCTTCGTCGCCCAGACCAGCCGGAATGCCATCATCGACCTCCTGCGCCGCGAGCGCACCCGCCGCGGAAACGGTCATGCGGCGGAACCGATCGTCGATGCTTCCGGACTCGCGGCCGGGCATTCCAATGACGCGATCCAGCCTTCGAATCGCGTGGAGTTCGCCGAGGTGACCGCCGCCCTCGAGCAGTGCATTGCAACCCTCGCGCCGCGGGCGCGCAGGATCTGGATCTTCCGCACCTTCTTTGAAATGAGTTCTCGCGACATCGCGGCCCATCCCGAGATCCGGCTCAATCCGGCGAACGTCGACGTTATCGTCGGACGGGCGCGGACGACGCTGCGGACGTGCCTGCAGAAGGCCGGATTGGACGCGTCGCACCTGGCCGTCGGCGGCGTGGCCCGATTGTGGGATCGCTTCGTGCGCGTTGCGCAACCCGACGGGGAAGAATCATGACCGGGCACGAGCGGTCCGAGACCCACTACGACGAGGACTTCCTCCTGGAAGTCGTGCACGGACTGCGCGCGAAGCACGAGATCGCGAGCGCCGTCGAGCACGCGCACACCTGTTGGCAATGCGATCAAGGGCTTCGCATTGCGGCGGCCGATCGCGAGCGGTTCCGGGCGCGGGCGGAAAGCGTGCTCGCGGCGGTTGCGATCCCGGCCCCGATGGCAAGCGCCCGCCCGGCGCGCGCTCATCGCCGCGGCATGCTCGGCATCGCCCTCGCCACCGCAGCGGCCGTCGCGATCGTCACCGGCATCGTCTTGCTGCGCGAGCCCGTCACGCGCCCGAAGACGGCGCTCCTGGGCTTGCCCGCGCCGCTCGAGATCGTCCACCTGCGCGCGCGCGAAGAGGCCGCGGACCTGCCGCGCCTCGAGCAGGCCATCGAGCACTACGGCCGCGGCGATTGGCGGGAGACCACCCGGTTGCTCGAGACGCCGTTCGCGGATCCGCGCTTCGAGCCGCTGCGGCGGCTGTATCTCGCCAGCGCGTTGCTCGAACTCGGGCGCAATGACGAGGCGCGCGCCGTGCTGGACCAAATCGGATCGAAACCGCTGCCCGAGCCGTACGCCGACTGGCGCGACTGGGCACGCTGGCGCACCTCGCCCGAGGCAATGGACGCGGGCCGCGCCGACTCCGTCGTCCGGGCGCTCGCCGGTCGCCCCGGCCCCTTGCAGGGGAAGGCGCAGGCGCTGCTCGATTCCACCGTCGACAAGGCGGCGCAGGACCCGCAATGAAACCAGCGCGCGCGAATCCGCGCCGCGCGGCGTGGATCGTGCTCGCCGCCGGGCTCCTGATCGGATGCCGGGCCACGGACGCCCCGGATCCGCGCGACGACGGCGCCATTTCGGAGGCCGGGCGCATTGCGTTCGCCACCCACGACTCGCTCTCCCTTGTCGGAAACTCGGCGGCTGCACTCGTGGTGCTGCGCGAGCAGGCGTCGCGGGCCGAGCGCGAGAAGCGATCCACCGCGGAACAGGCCGAGTCGCTTCTTCGACTCGGCGGTGTCGAGATGGACCTCGGCGATCTCGACGGCGCGATGCCGCACCTCGCGCACGCGATCGAGCTCGCCGAGCTCGCCGGCCCGCAGCACCGCCTCCTCGAAGCGGAGGCGCGCAACCGGTGGGGCACGGGGGCAAAGAACCAGGGCCGCTACATCGATGCACAACACAGCCACGAGGCCGCAGCCGAACTGGCGCGTTCGGTGGGAACGGCCGGGCGCTCCGAAGTCGCCGCAGCGCTGGCCGGCGTCGGCGCGGTCATGCGCATCAACCCCGCGCGCCGCGACAGCACCGCGCTCTACCAGGCGAAGGCGATCGACATCATGCGCGAGATCGAGGGGGACTCGAGCCTGAAGCTCGCGGGCATGCGCGTGGGCTACGCGCTGGTGCTGGCGCAGCTCGATCGCCTTCCCGAGGCGCGCCGCGAACTCGATGCGGCCCGGCCCGTCATGACCGCCAACCTGGGCGCCGATCATCCCGGCATGGCGCTCGCGGCGAGCATCACCGGCTGGGTCGACTTCCGCTCCGGCGAGCTGGTGAATGCACGGCACTCGCTCGAACAGTCCCTCAACACGACTGCACGCCTGCGCCTCGGCGCAAAAGCGGGCAGCAACCGCCTGCGGTACCGACCCAAGGGCGCGGACGTCCTGGCCGCCGTGCACCTGGCCGCCAGCCGTCCCGACGAGGCGTGGAACGTGCTCGACGCGGCGCAGTCGCTGCTCTTCAACGAAGCGATGGTCGGCGCCGGAGGTGTTGGCGACACGCCGCGCTCGATCACCGTCCCCCCGCACTCGCGCGAAGCCGTGCAGGCGACGCTCGACGCCGAGACCGCGATCGTCGGCTGGCTCGACGTCAACTTGGTCGAGGAGACGCCGATCGAGTCGTGGGCCTACGTGCTTCGGGATCGCGGACCCGTGCGCTGGATCCGGCTCGAGCCGCTGCGGAGGAACGATCGGGGCGAGCTTCATCGCTACCGCGAGCGGCTGGAGGCAGCAATCGCCTGGCCCACGCGTATCCCGTCGACCCCGGGGCTCGATGCGGCTGCGCTGGCCGCGTGGCGCGAGCGATTCTCCCGCGTCGAGCCCGAACTCGCCGGTGTGCGACACGTCGTCGTCGTGCTGTCGCCGATGTTTTCGCAGGTGCCGATCGACGCCCTGGTCGACGACGGCGGCACGCCGATCGTGGCGCGCTACGCCATGAGCTACATCCACTCGCCGAGCACACGCGTCGACCTGGCCCGGCGCGCCGCCGCTGCGCCACCCGGGTCGAAGCCGAGCGCGCTGTTCATCGACGGCGACCTGTTCGCGCGCGGCGACGCGAAGACCAGCCGGATCGGCGCGCTGGCAGACTTCGCCTCGGCGTCGCACGTCGCGCCCGGCCCGGGCGCCGAGGGCTCGCTACGGGCCGCCTGGGCGCCGACCGTCAAGCCGCAGCAGCAGCCGCACCTCGTGCAGTTCGACGGGCACGCATTGATGGACCCGCGATTGCCCGGCAGCTCCGCGCTGGTGCTCGACGGCAAGGGAGAGGGGATGCGCACGCTCGACGCGACCGCCGGCAAGGGCGGCGAGTTCGTCGACGCCCCGGACGACGGGCTGCTCAGCGTGGCCGAGATCGAAGCGATGCGCCTCTCGGCACGGCTCGTCGTCCTTGCGGCTTGCCAGAGCGCGGGAGTTTACACGTACGGCGGATTCGTCGGAATCGGCGACGCATTCCTCCACGCTGGCGCGAGCAGCGTGCTCACGAGCCTGTGGGCCGTCGACGAGCGCGCGACCGTCGAGCTGCTGCGCCGCTTCTGCCACCACGCCTACGGCCCGGACGGATCCGCGCAGATGCCGCTGCCCGAGGCGCTGCGCCTCGCGCGCGAGGAAGTGCGCACATTCAAGGCGCCGGACGGAACGCACCCGTTCGCGCACCCGACGTACTGGGCGCCGTTCGTGCTGGTAGGGGAGTCCGGAGGTGCCGTGGATCGGTGAGGCAGGCACGAAACGCTCCCGACATCGCGGCACACTTCACGCGTAGCCGGGAACCGCGCCAGGGTCAGCCGGACACGAATGCGTTCGAGACCGTGCAGGTCCGGGCGTGTTGATTCATCCGGCGGGACACGGCGACACGGAAATGTGGCCCCCTGGTGCGGGGGAGTTCCTCCCGGGTGCGCGTACGCTCCGTACGAAACGTACGAAACGTACGCACCCTCGAGAAAGGGTTGCGGCCGACAGACCGGTCACTTGCCCGCCAACCATTCGGGTGCATCGAGTGTTTGGCCTGGCGCCGGGGCAAGCCTGCACACGGCGCGGACGGCGTGCAGATGTTCGGGTGATTGAGGCTCGGTCAAGGACTCGACTGATCCCGCGGGAACCCCATCCGCTCGATCAGTGACCGGTAGCGCGGATCGTCGACGATGTCCCGCCACATGAACGCCCGCATGGTCACCAGCGAGGCCATGAGCGGCGAGCGCAGCGCGAAGCCGCGCTCCAGCGTCGCGAACGTCGCGTCGACGTCGCCCAGCGCGTGGTGCAATCCTGCGATCGCCGCCGGGTCGACGAACGAGGTCCTGGCCGCCTCCTCCAGCCGGGCGACGGTGGCGCGGGCGCGCGTCGGATCGCCGGCGAGCAACTCGGTCGTGGCGAGCCAGGACTGGCTGAGCGGAAAACTCGGCGCGCTGCCGATGAGCTCGTCGGCGCGCCGCACGCAGGCGAGCGCGTTCTCGGCCTCGCCCAGTCGGCCGTAGGCCATGCCCATCTTGATGAATCCCCAGATCCACGTCGGGTTGAGGTCGAGGGCGCGGCGGAACTCGGCGACCGCTTCCGCCAGTCGGCCCACGCTGAGCAGCTGCCAGCCCAGCTCGTGCGTGGCGTCGACCGACAGCGGATCGAGCGCCTGCGCGCGGCGCGCCGCGGCAATCCCCTGGTCGCTGCGACCCATCGTGGACAGCCAGCCGGAATACTCGCGATGCGCGACGTCGCTCCCGGGGTTCTCCGCGATCGCCTGACGCACATCGACGCCCGCGCCCGCCCAGTCCCAGTCGAAGAACAGCTTGATCTGCGCCGACAGGACCAGCGCCTCGCACAGCCTGCCGTCGAGCTCGCGCGCCCGGGCCAACGCCGCGCGGGCCTTGGCCACGGTCTCGTCGCGATCGCGCGAGGCGCGCCACGACTGAAGCACGTACAGCGAGCCGAGTCCGGCGTAGGGCAGCGCGAACGTCGGTGCGCGCTCGATCGCCTGGCGGAACATCGCATGCGCCTGCTCGGCGCCATCGTCGGTCCCGGTCATGAGATGACGGCCGCGAAGGTACAAGTCGTACGCCTCGGGATCGGTGACCCGACCGCGCGCGGCAGCCACCTCGGCGCGGGCGCGTCCGCTGGCCTCGGAATCATCCGCCTCGCCCAGCAGTGTGTGGCGCAGCTCCTTGACCACCGAGTGCGCGATGTCGTCCTGCACGGCGAAGATATCGTCGAGCGTGCGGTCGTAGGTCTCGGACCACAGGTGCTTGCCGTCGGCCACGTTCACCAATTGCATCGCGATGCGCACCCGGTCGCCGGCCTTTCGCACGCTGCCGTCGAGCACGGTGGCGACACCCAGCGCCCGGCCGACCTCGGCGATGGTCGCGCCCTTGCCCTTGAAGTGGAACGACGACGCGCGCGCGGCCACGTGCAGCCCGCGGATCTTGACCAGCACGCTCAAGAGCTCGTCGGCCAGCCCGTCGGAGAAGTACTCGTCGCCGGGATCGGCGCTTCGATTGGCGAACGGCAGCACGCCGATCGACGCGGCGCCGGCGGGCGATGCCGCCGGCTTTGCGGGCGAGGCGGCACCATTCTCGGCGGCGCGGCGCACGGCGCGCAGCTCGTTCACCACGTCGAGCGCGGTCTGGTAACGCTCGCGCGGCGATTTCTCGAGGCAGCGGCCGACGATGCGCTCGAGATCGGGCGGCAGGTCGGGCCGCAGCACGCTCAGTGCCGGCGGGGCGTCGCGCAGGATCGCCGAGCTGAGTTCCGCGCTCGACTTGCCCTGGAACGGCCGGCGCCCGGTGGCCAGTTCGTGCAGCATGATGCCAAGCGCGAACAGGTCGGTGCGCGCGTCCACCGGCTCGCCGCGCAGCTGCTCGGGCGCCATATAGGGCGCGGTGCCCAGGATCACGCCGTCGCTCGACAGCGGCGCGGCGAGCGTCGCGGTCTGCGCCGCGGGCGCGGCATCGCTTGCGGCGTCCGCGTCCGCCGCCGCGTCCACGAGCTTGGCCAGCCCGAAGTCGAGCACCTTGACTCGCCCCTCGCGGCTGAGCATCACGTTGGCGGGCTTGAGGTCGCGGTGCACGACGCCGTGCTCGTGGGCCGCGGTCAGCGCGTCGGCCATCGCGATACCGAGGTCGATCACGCGCGCAGCGGGCAGGCCGCCTGGGAGGAGGTGCGTGTCGAGCGCCTGGCCCTCGACCAGCTCCATGGTCAGGAAGCGCGTGGGCCCGGCTTCTTCAATTGAATAGAGCACGACGATGTTCGGGTGGTTGAGCGCGGCGACCGCGCGCGCCTCGCGCTCGAAGCGGGCGAGCCGAGCCGCGTCGCCGGAGACCGCCGCCGGCAGCACCTTGATCGCGACGTCGCGCCCCAGCCGCGGGTCGCGCGCGCGATACACCTCGCCCATCCCGCCGGCGCCGAGCGGGGCAAGGATTTCGTAGGGGCCGAGCTGGGTGCCGGGTGTCAGGAGCATGGCAGGGGGAGTGTAACCCATGGCGAAATCGCATGTTGGCGGCAGCGCTTGGGAGCCATCAGCCGCCACAGTCGACGTCCCGCACCCAACTCCCCAAACGGCGTATCATCCTTGCCCGGCGCGTTCTCGCGCGCCTCGGCCGTTCCCCATCGGAACCAGAGGATCGCCATGCGCTTCCGCCAGATCGTTCTCGCCGCCTCACTGGCGGTTGCCGCCTGTCTCGCCTTCGCCGCAACGGCGACCAACGCCGCCCACGCCGCGGACGCGCCCTTCGCCGCCGGCGTCCGCCTCACTGCCCCGCTCGGGCCGGCCTCGCTCGGGATCGCGATCGCCGATTTCAATCGCGACGGGAATCCCGACTACGCGGTGACCAGCGCCGAGACCGACTCGGTGTCGATTCTCCTCGGAGACGGCCGGGGCGGGATGGCGCCGCGCAAGTCGTATGCGACGGCCGATGTTCCGCGCGGCCTCGTGGTGACCGATCTGAACGGGGATGGATGGCACGACCTGATCGTTGCGGCCTCGGGGGGCGCGGTGTCGGTGCTCATGGCCCGGCCGGGAGGCGAGTTTCGAAACCGTGTCGATACGCCGATCAATGCAAGTCCGTTCTCGGTAACCGTGGCCGACTTCAATGGCGATTCGAAGGTCGACGTCGTCGTCGGGGCAATCGGCCGCGCCTCATTCTTCCTCCTGCGGGGAACGGGCACCGGCGCGTTCGAGCCGACGGTCGAGGTGCCGATCAACGCAGTCCCCATCTCGGTCGCCGCCGGCGACGTGGACAATGACGGTAAGGCCGACGTCGTGACCGTGTCGTCCAATTCGAACAAGGTGTTGTTCCTCCGCGGCGACGGCACGGGCGGTTTCTCACCGAAGGTCGAGTACGTGGTCGCCTCCCAACCCGACTTCGTGGCACTCGGCGACCTGAACGCGGACGGATTCCTCGACGTCGTCTCGCTCAGCAGCCTGTCGGCCCAGGGGAACTACATGTTCGGGAACGGGACCGGATTCACGTCCCCCGCGCAGTCCGTCCTGTCCGGCGGATCCGTGATCGGAGTGGCCCTGGGTGACGTGAGCGGCGACGGGCTCCCCGACATCGTCGGCTCCCCCCAGCTCGGGAACGACGTGAGGATTCATCGCGCCGATGGCCTCGGCGGATTCCTCCCCGCCGAGATGGTCAACATGGGAGGCGAATCCCGAGCGGTCGCCCTGGCGGACGTCAACCACGACGGGCGCCTCGACCTCGCGGCGCCGACGAACTCGCCCGGGGGTGACCAGCTCGCGGTGCTCCTCAACTATGGAACCGGCCCGCTCGCGCAGAAGACGACCTACCATGCCCCGGGCACTCCTGGAGGAGTGCGCCTGGGCGACCTGAACGGCGACTCTCACCTCGACCTCGTGCACCTGAACTTCCTTGGTGGCACGTACAGTGTCCGACTCGGCGACGGCGACGGCGCGTTCGGCGCCCGCGTGGATTACCCGTCGCCGGTCCCGCATCCCGCCTCGCTCGACCTTGGTGACGCCGACGGCGACACCGATCTCGACCTCTTGATCGTGTCGGCCGACCGCGACAGCGTCTACCTGAAGCAGGGCAACGGCCTGGGGCAGTTCACGTCCGGAGTCATCCTCGGCACGGGGTCCGCGCCGCGAGGCGTCACCTTCGGACGCGTCAACTCGGACGTGATCCCGGACCTGGTCGTCGCCAACAGCAACTCCGCCTCGGTGTCGGTCTTCCTGGGTGAGGGCGGCAACATCTACGGACCGAGGACCGACTACGCGGCCGGCACGACCCCGGTCGCAGTCGTGGTCACGGACCTCAACGGCGACGGCCATCGAGACCTTCTCTGTGCCAATCGTGGTTCGCACAACGTGTCGGTGCGAATGGGGGCGGCGGATGGATCGGGCACCTTCGGCACGAGGTTCAACTACGCGGTCGGGCAGGGCCCGACCGGAATCGCCGTCGCGGACTTGAACGCCGACGGCAAGCCCGACCTCGTGAGTTCGAACTCAATCTCGGGCAGCACGTCTGTCCTGTTCGGCACCGGCACCGCTATCGGCACGTTCTTGAATGCGGTTGACTACGCCTCGGACACCTCGCCCGCCGGTGTCGTCGTCACCGATATCGACGGCGACCTGCGGCCCGACGTGCTGCTGGCGAACGACGCCGGGGCCAGCGTCACGGTGCATTTGGGTGACGCCCTGGGCCGGCTCGCCGCCCCGCACCACAGCCTTCCGTCGGGAATCGGCACGACGAGCCTCGCCATCGGCGACCTCGACGAAGACGGCCGCCCCGACCTCGTGTCCTCGGCGGGGGGCGTTGATTCGATCGCGGTGCGGCTGTCGCGGGGCACGACCTCCATCGCGCTGGCGGCCTCGCCAAACCCGTGCGCGTTCGGCGCCACGCTCACGCTGACGGCAACGCTGACGGGCCCCGATGGAGTGCAGGTGACGAGCGGTGTCGTGCGCTTCTACGACGGATTGGGACTCATCGGAACCGCCCCGATCGTCTCCAGCGTGGCGGTGCTCTCGTTCCCCGCGTCGGATGCCTGGTTCCGCACGTTCCTCGCGGAGTTCCCGGGCACGGACCGCTTGCGGCCGAGCCGCTCGGGAGCGATCGAGATCATGGTGTATGTGCCCTCGGTGGATGTCGGGGACGGCGATGCGTCGGGCACGGGGCTCGGTCTGTCCCTCGCGGTCCCGGTGCCGAATCCCGTGCGCGGGGGACAGGAGCTGTCGGCGCGGTTCACGTTGCCGACTGCGGTCGGCGAGGCGTCGCTGGCGCTGTTCGACGTGCGCGGGCGGTTGGTGGCGGGGCAGGAGGTGGGCGGGCTGGGGGCGGGTTCGCACGTCGTGAGCTTGCGGGCGGCGGGGCG
>JBKJNH010000046.1:0-3252 GCA_046596055.1 Candidatus Eiseniibacteriota bacterium | reverse complement strand
GTGCTGTTCGGCTCGCACTTCCTGCCCTATGGATGGCTCTATCGCAGCCGCGGCTACATGGTGCTGACGATCCTCACGACGCTGGCGACCACCGCGACCGTGTTGATCGCGCGCGGGCCGGTGCCGCAGGTCGTCCCGCTCGTGGCGGCGGGCTGCTACCTCCTGGCAATCCTCATGATCCGGGCGGAGACGGCGCGGGCGATGCGGGATTGATCGCGTTTGGATGTCCGGGCATTCCTGTGTCGATTCACTGTCCCCGGGGACAGTGAATCTGCAGGTGAACGTGGGCCGGGGCAGGTTGGGCGGGGAGGGGCGGGAGCCGCACGGCGTCACCAATCACCGATGTGTCGATCGACTGCCCCTGGGGGCAGTGAATCTGCAGCCCCACCGAGTCCAAACGTGCCAATCCACTGTCCCCGGGGACAGTGAATCTGCACATGCGGCAAGACAGAATCGGCGCCGCAGTCCCGAGGCCGCACGGCGTCACCAATCCCCGACGTGCCAATCCACTGTCCCCGTGGACAGTGAATCCGCACATGCGGCAAGAAAGAATCGGCGTCGCGGTCGCGCGGCCGCACGGCGTCAGCAATCCCCGACGTCTCAATCCACTGCCCCCGGGGGCAGTGATTCTGCACATGAACATGCTCCAGAGCATGCCGCTCCGAGCGAGCCCGCAGGCCCGCATCGTCGCCATCCCAAACCTGTCAATCCACTGGCCCCGGGGCCAGTGAATCCGCACGCCAACGCCCGCAAGCACGCACCCCCGCACCCCCGCCCCACCAAAATCAAAACGGCCCGGAGCGATCGCCCCGGGCCGCTTCACTTGAAAATCAGCTTCGCTGTTAGGTCGTGCTCCCCGTCGCCTGCGACTGCTGGCGGGAGCCGCCGTGGCGATCCCAGTGCACGATGTCGCCGAGCGGCTTGCGCAACGTGCGATCGAACTCCTCGTCCGGGTAGCCGAGCGCGCAAACCGCCGCGACGGCCCACTCGGCCGGCAGGTCGAACGAGTCCTTGAGACGCGCCTCGTCGAAGCCGCCCATCGGGCCGGTGGCGAGGCCTTCGCCCTGGGCGACGAGCATGAACGCGGTGAGCGCCATCATCGTGTTGCGCAGCGCGAACTCGCGGGCGCCGAGGCCGTCCTCGCCGCCGCACAGGCGGTCGAGTTCGGCGATGGCCTCGTCGTACTCGTCCTGCGTCATGCGGCCGGCTTCGACCCGGCCCTTGAACGTGTCCTTCGCTTCGATCCACTCGCGCGTGTTGGCGCAGGCCACGAGCACCAGCGGCGCCGACAGGATCGCGGGCGAGCCGGTCGTGCAGGCGAACACCTTCTCGCGCTGGTCGCGCTGGCGCAGGATGAGCCAGCGCCACGGCTGGACGCCCCACTCCGAGGGTGCGCGCTGGGCGAGCGACAGGATCTTCAGGAGCTTGTCCTCGGGCACCTCGCGCTTCTCGAAGGTGCGGACCGGATGATAGGACAGGACCGCATCCTCGACCGTTCGCTCGACGGGCGGCTCGATCTCGGCGCGACGCCGCTGCTCCTCTTCCTTGGTGTACGGCACGATTCCTCCCCGATGCTGCGGACCGCATAAGCAAAGACCCCGCGGGTGCACGGGGTCGCCCCCGTCGCGTCCTCCGCCGTCCGCGTCGGGGTCAGGCATTCAAGATTGGAGAAAGCATAGCAGGCAGCCGTGCATCGTGCAAAGCGACCCACGCTCAAGCGACGTCCCTGCAACGAGAAGGGGCACCCAAAGGCGCCCCGCTCGCTCCCTTCCTTCCCGGCGTCGCTCCGGGTCAGAAGGCGAAGCTCAACCCGAAGCGGCCACCGGTGCCGTCGGCGTCGATGCGCTGCTCGGTGGCGTAGCCGTAATAGGGATCGTAGGAGTTGCTCTCGACCGTCGCCTCGTTATGGAACACCTCGGCGTTGAGCCGGACGTTCCGTGCGACCAGGAAGTCCGCGCCACCGTAGAGCTGCCAGCCGGGCCCGTCGTAGTGCGCGGCGTAGCCGAGGCCGGTCGTGTAGTCGAACGCCTCGACGTACATGAACTCCCAGCCGCCGCCCACGCCGACGTACGGCTGGATGACCGGGGACGGCAGGACGAACTCGGCGACGGCCATGAGCGGCACCAGGCTCGACTGCGACTCGGCGATCGTTCGCGACGTCTGCACGACGTTGCCCGCGCCGTCGGTCGTGGTCGCGGTCACCGTGCGCGTGCTGTTCGTGCGCCACTGCCAGTCGACGGTTCCGCCCAGGCGGAGCATCGGGCTCACGCTGCCCACGGCCTTCAACCCCATCAGCCACGAGTCCTCGGACACGTTGTCGCCGTCGAAGATTCCGCCGCGCACGACGAACAGGCTCCGTGGCTGGGAACGCCGCGGAGGCGGCGGAGGGGGAGCCTTGGAATAGCGGCGCACCTGCAGCGTGGCGATGTCGCTGCCGCCCACGGCGAAGATCGGGGCTGCGGCGAATGCCCGTGCGGCTCCCGGGACCTCGGGGGAGAACGCAAAGAAAGCCGGGCGGCCCGCACCCTCGGCGGACGGTAGCTGGGTCTCGGCCGACCCCGATCGCGCCAGCACGGACACGCCCAGCACCACGTTGACGAACAGCATGCGCGGACTCATCGACGACTCCTCTCGTGCAGGGGATGCGCGTGCCAAGAACGGGGCGGTGTAGTGCATGAGGCGTGCCGATGTACGCCCGCCGATAGGCGGGGGGGCCTTTGCGAACCAGCTCAGTCGCACACAGACACCCCAAGTCATATCCCGGCCACACGTTGCCGGGGCCGCGTTCAGAATGCCCGTGTTGCCGCGGACGGGGCGCGAACAGCCCTCCGCCGCTGTCGCGGCGTGGTAGGTGTATCTCCCCCGCCGCAACGGTGAGACGCGTGTGCTACGCTCGTCGCCCCATGCCTTCCGTAGCCCCGCTCCGACGCATCGCGCACGTGGACATGGACGCGTTCTACGCGTCCGTGGAGATCCGCGACGACCCGTCCCTTGCCGGCAAGCCCGTCGTGGTCGGCGGCGCGCCCGGGCAGCGTGGGGTCGTCGCCGCTGCATCGTACGAGGCCCGCAAGTTCGGCGTGCGCTCGGCCATGCCGATGTCCCGCGCGGTGCGCCTGTGCCCGGACCTGGTGCGCCTGCCCGGCGATCCCGCGAAGTACGCCGAGGTCTCGCGCCGCGTCTTCGAGGTCCTCGCCGGCTTCTCGCCGCTGGTCGAGCCACTGTCGCTCGACGAGGCCTTCCTCGACGTCACCG
>JBKJNH010000169.1:0-5359 GCA_046596055.1 Candidatus Eiseniibacteriota bacterium | reverse complement strand
CGGGGACTGTTCCCTTCGGCACGCGCTGCGAGATCAAGAACCTGAACTCGATCGCCGGCGTGCGCAACGCGATCGCGGCCGAGATCGAGCGCCAGAAGGGTGTGCTGGATTCGGGCGGCCGCATCATCCAGTCGACGCTGCTGTGGGACCAGGACAAGGAACGCCTGCAGGTCATGCGCACGAAGGAGGAGGCGCACGACTACCGCTACTTCCCCGAGCCCGACCTGCCGCCGTGCACCCTCGAGCCCGCCGAGCTCGCGCGGCTGGTCGCCGCGGCCCCCGAGTTGCCGCTGGCGCGTGCGCGCCGCTTCGAGGACTCGCTGGGTCTGTCGGCCTACGACGCCGCGCTCCTGACCGAGACCCGCGAGCTGGCGGATTACTTCGAGGAGACCGTCGCGGCGGGCGCCGCGGCGAAGGCGGCGGCAAACTGGATCGGCAACGACGTGTTGCGGACCATGCGGGAACGCGGCGAAGACCCCGAGGCGTTTCGGGCCGTGCTTCCGCCGTCGCGCCTGGCGGCGCTGCTTGTGCTGGTCGCCGGTGGCGCGCTGTCCTCCCGCCTGGCCAAGGACCTCTTCGTCGTCCTGTTGGGCGAGCCCGGAGAACCGGCTGCGTTGGCGCGGCAGCATGGATTGGTGCAAGAAGACGATGCCGGCGCGCTTGGCGCCGTTGCCGAGACGGTGCTCGACGCCAACCCCGGCGTGGTGGCCGACTACCTGGCCGGGAAGGAGAAGGCTCTGACCTTCCTCGTCGGCCAGTTGATGAAGGAGACGAAGGGGCGCGCCCAGCCCCAAATGGCACAACAGCTTCTGCGCGACGCCCTGGCCCGGCGAAGCCCCGCGACCTAGGCGATCGCCGTCTCATGAGCCACGCCACGATCCTCGCGCCGCTCGCAAGCCCGGATCCCGCGCGGGATCCAGCCGAGCTGGCGGCGGCCGCCGTGGCTGCGCTCGGCGGGCGCGCTGGCGATTCTCTCCTGCTCGTCGTCCCCGATCGCACGCGCGCGATCCCGCTGGCCCGACTGCTCGGCGTTCTCTGGCCGGTGCTCGATGCCGCGGGGGTGGACGGGGCACGGATCACGCTCGCGGTCGCATCGGGCACGCATCGCGCGGATCCCCTGGACGTGGACTTCGCGCGCCTCGGGCCGTTGCCGACCGGGGTTCGCGTGCACCTGCATTCCGCGGACGACCCCGGCGTCGACCTGGGCACGACGCCCGCGGGGACGCCGGTGCGGGTCCACCGCGTCCTCGTCGAGGCCGATCGCGTGCTCGCCGTGGGCGGTATTGCCTTCCATTACTTCGCGGGATTCGGCGGTGGCTGGAAGGCGTTCTTCCCGGGGCTCGCCGAACGCGGCGCCGTGGCCGCGAATCATCGCCGCTCGCTCGGGCCGTGGCCCCCGGGCGGGCTCGCGCCGGGGGTCGAGCCGGGTCGACTCGTCGGCAATCCCGTCGCCGAGGACTTGCGAGCAGTCGCCGCGCTTCTCCCGCCGGCGGTCGTGTGGACCACCTGGGATGATGGCGCGCGCGGCGCCGTGGATCGCAACCCGGACGAGTACGTCGCCACCTGCGCCCGCTACGCCGCCCCGCGGCGAGTCGGCGTTGCCCGCTCGGCTCCGTACGTGCTCGCCTCCGCCGGGGGCTGGCCGCGCGACGTCGACGTCGTCCAGTCGCACAAGGCATTGCGACATGCGGCACTGTACGCCGCTCCGGCCGCGCCGATCGTGTTCCACGCCGGCTGCCGCGAAGGCGTCGGGTCCAGTGCGATGGTGGGCTGGCTCGCGCGGGCGGATCGGGCCGATCTCGAGGGCTCGGCGCGTGCGGCGTACGACCTCAATGCACAGACCGCGATCTCGCTCGTTGCGATCGCCGCGGCCCATCCGGTGACGTGGTTCGCCGAGCGGCCCGTGCCGGCGCTCACCCGCTGGGGTTTCGACGTGCGCGAAGGCGACTTCGACGCAGCCTGCGCTTTCGGCGAGGCCCAGGCGGGGGAGTGGGGCCTGGTCCCGGTGATGCTGCCGCGGGCCGCCGAGGTCCTTCCGGCCGACTCGACGCGCGGCATCCCGGCCGCGTAGACTGCGACCATGATCGTCCTCGTCCTCGGCTCGGGTGCGCGCGAACACGCGCTGGCGTGGCGGATCGCGCGCGACGGGCATCGCGTCTTCGCCGCTCCCGGAAACCCCGGCGCCGCGCGAATCGCAACCTGCCTGCCCTGCGACCTCCTCGACCCCGCAGCGGTCGTCGCGACTGCGCGCGATTGTGGCGCGGAGTTGGTCGTCGTCGGCCCCGAAGCTCCGCTCGTCGCCGGCGTCGTCGATGCGCTCGCCGCCGCCGCGATCCCCGCGTTCGGACCCACGCGTGCCGCGGCCCGCCTCGAGGGCAGCAAATCGTTCGCCAAGGAGTTCATGCAGCGCCACGCGATCCCAACCGCGCCGTTCGCCGTGTGCGACGACCTGCCGGCCGTCGAGCGCGCGCTCGCGACCTTTGGCGCGCCGGTCGTGGTCAAGGCCGACGGGCTCGTTGCGGGAAAGGGCGTGCTGGTGGCCGCGACCGTCGACGAGGCGCGCGCCTTCGCCATCGAGTGCCTGTCGGGCGCGCGCTTCGGGGACGCCGGGCGCCGTGTCGTGATCGAGGCGTTCCTGCCCGGCATCGAGCGGTCGCTGTTCTATCTTTCCGACGGCAAACGCGTCATCGCGTTCCCGCCGGCGCGCGACTACAAGCGGCTGGGGGACGACGACCGCGGGCCCAACACCGGCGGGATGGGCGCGTATGCGCCCGCCGCGCTCGACGCCGCGCTCGTGCACGCGGTCGCGGCGACCGTGGCGGCCCCCACGATCGCGGGACTCGCGGCCGAGGGGACGCCATTCCGCGGGCTCCTCTACGTCGGCCTCATGATCGACGGGGCCACCTTTCGCGTGCTCGAGTACAACGCGCGATTCGGTGATCCCGAGACGCAGGCGCTCCTGCCCCTGGTCGGCGGGGACTTCGCGCAACACCTGCTCGCCGCGGCGCGCGGCGAGCTCGCCGGCCCGCTCGACATCGTTCCCGGCGCGACCGTGGCCGTCGTGCTCGCCGCCGCCGGCTATCCCGACGCGCCGCGTTCCGGGGGGACAATCGAGGGCCTCGAGGACTGGCCCGTGCCGGCCCTCGAGGACGAGGAGCGCACCTGGTGCTTCCACGCCGGCACGCGTCGCGACGGGGATCGCCTCGTCACGGCTGGCGGACGCGTGCTGACCATCGTGGTCCATGCGGACGATCGCGACGGCGCGCGCAGACGCGCCTCCATCGCGATGGGGCGACTGCGACTCGAGGGCGGGCAGTGGCGCAAGGATGTCGCAAGCAAGGAGCCGGCATGGACGTGATCGCGGTCGATCCCGTGCGACCCGAGGCGGGCCCGGTACGGGAGGCCGCCGAGGCGGTCCTCCGCGGCGGTGTGATCGCCTTTCTCGCCGACACGGGCTACGTGTTGTCGTGCTCGGTGATGGATCCGGCGGCGGTCGAGTTCGTGCACCGGCTCAAGCAACGCACGTCTCCGTTGTCCGCCGTCGCCCTGGTCAGCGACGCCGAGGGGATCCACGCCCTGGTCGACGACGTGCCGGCCTCGGCCGAGGCGCTGATGCGTCGGTGGTGGCCGGGGCCGCTGAGCATTCTCTTTCCGGCCTCGTCGCTGGTGCCGCCGCGCGTGCGCGGCGAAGCCGGACGCCTCGCGCTGCGCGTGCCGGCCACTCCGCTGGCGCGCGCGTTGCTCGATGCGGTGGGCGGGCCGCTCATGGCGTCTTCCGCGAACGTCAGCGGCGAGCCCCAGGCCCGCTCGGCGCTCGAGATCGTGCGGGCCTTCGGCAACCAGATCGACGTGGTGCTCGATTCGGGCCCGGCGCCCGAGGACCTGCGCCCGTCCACGCTGGTCGACGTGACCGGCGGGGGAGTCCGCGTGCTCCGGGCCGGCGCCATCGACCTGGGCCCGGGTGCGCCACCGAAGGACCCCGCCAGCGCGTCTTGACGCGCCCCGGAGGGGGGGTCTAGACTCGCTCCCATGTCGGTTCCAGACCCGCTCTTCCGCGTGCTGTTCGTGTGCACGGGGAATACGTGTCGCAGTCCCCTTGCCGAGGTCGCCCTGGTCCGGGCGCTCGGCGCTGCAGCGGCGAAGGTGGCCGTCGCCTCCGCCGGCACCGCGGCGTTCGACGGGGCCCCGGTCTCTGCGCCCTCGCGCGACGTCGCCCGGCAGGCGGGGCTCGACCTGGCCGGGCATCGCAGCCGCCGGCTGACCCGCGACATGCTCTCCGCGGCCGATCTCGTGCTGCTCATGGACCCGCGCGACCGCGCGCTCGTCCGCTCGCTCGACAGCGAGGCGGCCGCGCGGACGCACGGACTCGTCGACTTCGGACGGGAACGATCCACGGGCGAGGCGATCCCCGATCCTTACGGGGGGTCGACCGAGGCCTACGAAGAGTGTTTGCGCCGCATCGAATCGCATCTCGAACGGGTCGCGCCGTATGTGCGCGCCGCGGTCGAGGAACGAACGTCCGGCACCCGCTGACCCGATCCACCCCGGCACCGAAGGGAGCCCCCGCCATGGCGCTGCAGCGCTCCGAAGTCATCTGGATGAACGGCCAGTGGCTGGCGTGGGAGGATGCGAAGATCCACGTCCTCTCGCACGTCGTGCACTACGGATCGTCCGTGTTCGAGGGCATCCGCTGCTACAAGCGTCCCGATGGTCCCGGCATCTTCCGGCTCGAGGAGCACGTCCGCCGGCTGGTCGACTCGGCCAAGATCTATCGCATGGAGTCGCGGTTCTCGGCCGAGCAGCTCTCGCGTGTGTGCGTCGAGGTGATCGGGCGCAACGGTCTCGAGGCCGCCTACATCCGCCCGTTGCTTTATCGCGGCTACGCCAACCTCGGCGTCAACCCCATCGGCAATCCCGTCGACGCCGCCATCGCCGCCTACCCGTGGGGCCACTACCTGGGACCCGAGTCGCAGGAGAAGGGCGTCGCGGTGCAGGTGTCGAGCTGGCGCCGCGCCGCGCCCGACACGTTCCCGACCATGGCCAAGGCCGGCGGGCACTACATGAACTCGCAGCTGATCAAGACCGAGGCGATCGCCAACGGCTACGCCGAGGGCATCGCGCTCGACGTCCACGGCTGGATCAGCGAGGGTTCGGGCGAGAACCTGTTCGTGGTGTACAAGGGCGAGATCTACACGTCGCCGCTTGCCGCCTCGATCCTTGGCGGCATCACGCGCGACACCGTGCTCACGCTGGCCGCGGACCTGGGGCTTCGCGCGGCATGAACTCCTCGCGCACGCGAAGCCCCAGGTCCGCGGCCAGCGTGAGCACGGTGTCGCGCGTGATGCCGCCAAGGATCGAG
>JBKJNH010000376.1:0-5334 GCA_046596055.1 Candidatus Eiseniibacteriota bacterium | reverse complement strand
GTCACGCCGCTCGCAGGCCGAGCTCGGGCGCATCGCGCTCGCCGAGCGCCGGTGGCTCGACGCCGAGAAGAACTACGCGGGTGCGGCCGCCGCGTACCTGGGCGCCGGCGATCGCATCGAGGAGGCGCGATTGATCGAACTCGCCGCCTCGGCCCGATTCAAGGAGGCCGAGGCGATCGAGGCTGCGGGCGACACGGCCCGGGCCGCGAAGGACTTCCGGGCAATCGCCGATCGTTACCCAGGCTTCCCGCAGGCCGACGTTGCGCTCTATCGCGCCGGTCTCGACGACCTGGCCGCGGGCGCACCCGGGCGGGCCGAGGAGCATCTGGCCACCCTGCGCGAGCGCTACCCCAACTCGAAGCTGGTCGACGACGCGCTCCTGCGCCGGGCCGAGGCACAGCTCGCCGCACGCGACACCGCGGGCGCGGCACAGACCTACGCGAGCGCACCGCTCGTTCCGGGCATTGACGGCCGCACGCGCGAGGCGCGCACGCAGGCGCTGCTCGTCGCGGGACACGAGGAGGCCGCGCGGTTGTGGCGCGCGAGCGGCTCGTACACCGATGCCGAGGCCGCGTACCGCAGGATCGCGCGCGAGGCGCCCGATCCCCAGGCGCGCACCCGCGCGCTCGCCGATCTCGCCACGCTCGTCTACGGTCAGGGTCGCCGCGTCGAGGCGTGGCAGGCGACCGCGCCGTGGCGCGCCGGGCGCATGCCCGACGGCTTCGCGCCCGATGCCGTCGCCGATCGTTCGGCGCGCTTCGTCGCGGGCCGGCTGCTGGCCGACTCCTGCCTCGCGCTGCCGGTGGTGCACCCCATCAAGCCCGCGCTCGATCGCAAGCTCGCCGTGCTCGGCCCCGCGCTCGATCACCTGAAGGCCGCGGCGACCACGACCGAGAGCCCGTACTGGGGCGAGAGCGGTTACGTCGCCGGGCTCCTGCTCGACGACCTGGGAACGCGCGTCGCGGCGCTGCCGCCGCCGTCGAAGATGACCGCCGCCGACAGCGCGGGCTACAAGGGCGCCCTTGGCGCGCAGGCCAACTCGTTCTACGCGCGCGCCGAGGACCTGTGGATCGCCACGCTCGAGGGGCTGGCCGATGTCGCACCGCCGCCCGCGCCGGGGGACACCGCGCGCGCGCTGCGCCGACCGGCCGAGGGCTGGTCGGGCCGGATCTGGGAACGCCTCGAACCGCGGCTCGTCGCCCACTACAAGTGGCGCCTTTCGGCGGAGGACCTGCCGCCCGAAGATGCTCCGTCGGGCACCGCCGGGACGGGGGATGGCGGCACCCTGGTCGCGGGGATCGACGGCGCCGTTGCCGCCCCCGCCCTGCCGGTTCCGGGGGCGCCGCGGGATTCCCTCGACGCCGGGGCGCTCGAGGACCTGCGAAACCGGATGCGGTGGATCGCCCAATACGTTGCCGACGATCAGGTTGACGAGGCGGGCCGCTGGGCCGATGTGGCCCTCAAGTCCTTCCCGAATCGAGCCGAAATCTGGAATGATGCGGGGGTCACCCGCCAGCTCCACGGCGACTGGGCCGGGGCCGACTCGGCATGGACCCAGGCGCTCAGGCTCGACCCGAAGAATCCCTCGGCGCTGTTCAACCGCGCGGTCTTCGAGCGCTTCTATCGGCTCGACCGCGCGGCCGCGCGCCAGGCGTTCGAACGCTTTCTCACGCTGGGCCTCGAAATCGACGAGGCGCTCGCCGACCGCATGGCGGAGGATCGCAAGTGACTCGACGGACATCCCGCCCCACGCTCGCTGCGCTTGCCATTTTGCTGGCGCTGACGACGGCCGAAGTCGCCCAGGCGCAGGCACCGGCGAAGACGCCGCCGAAACCTGCGACGTCGCCGGCGCCGAAGGCGTCGACCACTGCGGCCCGCCGCGCGCCGGAACCCGGCAAGCCCGCGAACGCGCTCGGGCTGGCCGCGCGTCGCCCCATCGTCCTCGACGCGTTGCACGTCGAGGGGAAGACCGACGCCCCGCGTGTCCTGTTCGTGCATGCCGGGCCGACCATCGCGCTCGAGGACGCGCCGGCCCATCCCTCGTACCTGAGGGACGACTTCACCGCGGCTCTCTCGTCGCCCGTGCGTGTGCGCGTGCGGACCGAGCCGCTCCGTAGCCCGACTGCCGGAGGGAACCGATGAACCCGATCGAGATGTTTGCCACATTCTTCAAGGCGGGCGGTCCGTTCATGTACCCGATCTTCGCGATCGCGGTGCTGATCGTGGGCCTCACCGCCGAGCGCTGGTGGGCGATCATGGTCAAGGGGCGCGCCTCGAGCAAGCGCCTGCTCGCCGTCGTCCTGCCGCTGGTGCGCGCCGGACGGCGCGACGAGGCGGCGAAGAAGTGCAAGGAGTCCGAGACGCCGCTGGCGCAGGTCTGCGTCGCGGTGCTCGAGCGCCCGACGCGCGGCGCGAACCCGCTCGAGATGGAAGCCGAGCTGTTCGCCACCGCCGATTCGGCCGCCTCGATCGCCCTGCCGCCGCTGTCGAAGCGCATCCTCTACCTCGCCATGCTGGCCAACGGCTCGACGCTGCTCGGCCTCCTGGGCACGGTGTCGGGACTCATCTATTCGTTCAGCGCGGTCGGCCAGGCCGACCCGGCACAGCGTTCGGCGTTCCTCGCGGCCGGCATCGCCGAAGCGCTCAACTGCACCGCGTTCGGCCTCATCGTCGCCGTGCCGACCCTGTTCATCCACGCGTTCTTCTCGTCGCAGGTCACCTCGGTCAACGACGAGGTCGAGGCCACCGCGGTCAGGCTGATCCACGCCATCTCGGGACTCGACCAGCCGTCGAACGTGATCCCGATGGGGCCGGCGATGGCCGGTGCGAACATGCAGGCCATGGGCTCGACCGCGGCGCAGGCCGCCAACGCGAATGCCCCGCATCGTCGTCCCGAGCCGCCCACGACCGATGTCGCTCCGAACGTCGGGTAGACGCGGCGGGAAGCGTCGCGGGCTGATCGAGGCCGAGGATCTCAACCTCCTCCCACTGATGAGCCTGTTCGTCGTGCTCGTTCCCACGCTCCTGTACTCGGCGGCGTTCGTGCCCGTCTCGGCGCTTGGGATCGACTTTCCCGGCACCGGCGGCGCCGCGACGTCGAGTCCGCTCGCGCTCACCGTGCGCCTGACCGAGACCTCGGTCGGGATCGACGGCGTGCCCGACCGCGCCTACGCGCAGCGCGACCGCTCCACGCCCGAGGCGTGGACCGCCGCCATGGACACCGTGCGCGCCGAACTCGCCGAGCTGCGCACCGCATACCCGGCCGCGCAGGGTGCGATCCTCGTCGTCGCCCCGCTCGTTCCCTACCGCGATGTCGTCCAGGTGATGGACGCCGTGCGCGAGTCCGGCTTCGGCAACTCGACGCTGCTCGGCGCCGCCGCGTCCGCACCCGTGATGGGCGCCGGGGAAGGCCAGCCGTGAGGGGCTATCTCCCGCACACGAGCGCGATGAATCGCCGCCGCCGTTCCGGCGAGGAGGCGATCGTCGCGCGCCTGTCGCTCACGTCGCTGATCGACATCTTCACCGTGCTGCTCCTGTTCCTGCTCAAGAGCGTGGTCGTGGGCGGGGCCGTCGTGACGCCGTTCCCGGGCGTGTCGCTGCCGCCCTCGAGCTCGACCGCGTCGTTCAAGGAGTCGCCCGTGCTCGTCGTCACGCGCCAGGATATCGTCGTCGACGGCGTCTCGGCCTGCGCCACGAGCGATGTCGAGAATTCCGACCGCTTGAAGATCGAGCCGGTCGAGGCTGCGCTCACCGAACTGCGGGCCCACTCCGAGCGCCTCGCCGAACGTAGCGCCAACCGCAAGTTCGAGGGCAAGCTGATTGTCCAGGCCGACGAGACGATCCCGTTCCACGTGCTGCAGAAGATCATGTACACGAGCCAGACCGTGGGCTTCTACGACATCACCCTCGCGGTGCTGCAGAAATGAGCGCGCGCCTGAGACCGGCCACCACCGGCGCCGACTTCCGGCCGACGCCGTTCGAGTCGCTCGACGCGCCGTCGCTCGTCAGCTTCGGCTCGTGCCTGATCCTGGGCGCGGCGTTGCTCACGATCGTCCTCATGACGCCGACGAAGTCCTTCGAGTCGCTGACCCTGGACCAGCTCCCCGACCGGGTGACGCGCCTCCTGCTCAACGAGTCGGACCTTGCGCGCCTCTCCGACAGCGAGCGCGCTGCCGTCCCGACCGAGACGATCGTCCCCAATCCCGACGGCGTGACCACGCCTGACGCCGAGGTCGCGCCCGACGCGCCCTCGGTCTCCAGGGTGGCCCCTCCGACCGATGCGGTGGGCCTGCCCGGCAGCGAGCCCGGCGGCGGCGGTGGCGGGGATGGCACCGGGGGTGGCGGTGGCATCGCGAGCGGCGCGCGCGGGGTCGCGGTCGCCGCGGGCGTCGCGCAGGCCGTTGCTGCAACCGGCGCGCTGGCCGAAGTCGATCGCATCGTCGGCGACTTCACCGGCGTCGTGGCGAGCGGCCGTGGCGGCAAGGCATTGCGCCAGGGCGGCACGGGTGGCGGCGTCGAGCGCCGCCAGGGCACCGCGGGCGCCGGTGCACGCAGCGGCGCGGACCTCGGCGGTGTCGACGAGATCCTCGGACGCGCCAACGGCGACGGAACCGGCGGTGGTGGCGGTGGACGCGGTGCGGCCGGAACGGCCGGCGCGGGCGGCGGCGGTGGCGTGGGACGCGCGCAGGTGCGGATCGCGGCACCGGCGCCGATCGCCAGCGACGCAGGCCCCGCAGGTGCCACGCGCAGCGCCGGCGCGCTCATGGCGGTCGTCCAGCGCCACGCCGCGGCGGTGCGCTTCTGCTACAACCGCCACCTGCAGAAGAAGCCCGGCTCGAGCGGGCAGGTCGTCGTGCGCCTCACGGTGACGGCCGACGGCACGGTCTCCGCCGCCGACGTCGTACGTTCGACGATGGGCGACCCCGAGCTCGACACGTGCCTCCTGAACCAGGCGCGCGAATGGCGCTTCGCCCCCGCCGAGGAAGCCCGCTTCACGTTCGACGTGCCGCTGGTGTTCACCCCGCCCGCAGGCGGTTGATTCGCCACATCCCCGCTGCACGCGCTGCTCGGGAACGGACACCGAATCCATGAGGGACCACTTCGTGACCAATTCGCCTATCCCAGGCGAGGTGAATTGGTCACGAAGTGGTCACTCCGACTGGATCGCGCGCTTCGCCGCCTCGCACCAGCCCTGAAGTTCGCGCGTACCCGGATCGGTTGCGTCCTGGGCGCGAAGTCGGCGCACCGCCTGGCCCACGCGCTCGATGGCCGTCACATCCCGCGCCTCGACGCCCCGCGTCAACTCGACGGCGAGCGCAGACCGCTGCTCGAGGG
>JBKJNH010000176.1:0-5002 GCA_046596055.1 Candidatus Eiseniibacteriota bacterium | reverse complement strand
GAGCAGGACTCGGGCGATCGCGACACGCTGCTTCTCGCCACCCGACAGCTTGTAGCCGCGCTCCCCCACCACGGTCGCATAGCCCTCGGGCAGGCGCGCGATGACGTCGTGGATCTGGGCCTGTCGGCACGCCGCCTCGAGCTCCGCATCGGTCGCGTCGGGTTTCGCGTAGCGCAGGTTCGTCGCCACCGTGTCGTGAAACAGGAACGACTCCTGGGTCACGCTGCCGACCGTCGCCGACAGCGACGCCAGCGTGACGTCGCGCAGGTCGTGCCCGTCGATCGAGATCGCGCCGCTCGTCGGGTCATACAGCCGTGCGGTCAGGTACGTCACCGTCGTCTTGCCCGAGCCCGAGGGGCCGACCAGCGCCACGAGTTCACCGGGCTTCGCCTCGAAGGTGACGCTCCTCAGCACGGGGGTGCCGGGGTCATACGAGAAGTCGACCGAGTCGAAACGCAGGTGGCCGCGGGGCTCGCGCAGGGCCGTGGCGCCCGGTCGCTCGGCGATTTCCTGCGGCAAGTCGAGGTAGGCGAAGATGCGATCGAACAGGCTGGCCGCGGTCATCAAGTCGACGTGCACGTTGACCAGCGACGATGCCGGCCCGTACAGGCGGCCCAGGTACGCGACGAGCGCGACGATCGTCCCGACCGTGATGCCGCCCTGGATCGCGAGCCACCCGCCGTAGCCGTAGATCAACGCGGGCCCGACCGATGCGAACAGCATGAGGAAGAAGAAGAACCAGCGGCCCACCAGGTTCTGCCGGAGGTTCAGGTTGCGAACCTGGTCGTTCTTCGTGCGGAAGCGCTGGGCTTCCGCCGCCTGCATCCCGAACAAGCGCACCATCAGGTGCCCGCTCACCGACAGCGTCTCCTGCACGAACGCCGTGAGCTCGGCCATGCGCTCCTGCGTCTCCTTCGAGATCCGCCTGCGCAGCTGCCCGACACGCCGCGTCGGCAGGATGAAGATGGGCAGAATTCCGATCGCGAGTAGCGATAGTTTCCAATTGATCCCGAAGATGACGACCAGCGTCGTGACGACCACGAGCACGTTCGTCACCACCGCCACGAGCGTCCCGGTGACCACGCCCTGGATCCCGCCGACGTCGCTCTGCAGGCGCGACAGGATCTCGCCCGACTTCGTGTTGGTGTAGAAGCGCAGCGACTGGGCCAGGAGCTTTCCGTACATCTCGTTCCGGATGTCGAACATCACCGCCTGGCCTACGCGCACGGCGAGGTAGTTCTGCAGGACGCCGATCAGGCCGCCCACCGCGGGGACCGCAATCATCAGCCCGACGAGGCGCATCAGCAGGGTCGAGTCACGGCCCGGGATCGCTTGATCGATCACGTCGCGGACGAGGAGCGGCGGCACGAGGCCGAGGAGCGCGGTGGCGAGGATGCACAGGGTGATGCGGAAGGCTTCGCCGCGGTAGGGTCGGAAGTAGCGGGCGACGCGGAGGAGGACGCCGCGGTTGAGCGACTTCGCCGCCCCCGGCTCCATGTCCGACATCCGACCCATCGGCCCGAATCCGTGCCCCACGGCATGCTCCGAAGATTGCAGCTGGCGATTCGCGCGACGGCGGATCGCGCAAGTCGTTTCCCTCACGGGAGTTGGGTTCCCCGGCCGGGGTTCGCCACCAGGCGGCCGAGGGCGACAATGCCACATTCGGGATGGATTCTGCTGATCGCGGCCCCGAGGGGGCCGGGGGGTCCCGTATCACCTCCCCATAACCACCTGCCTCACAGGCGGTTACACGGAATCGTCGCGAAACGCAATCTTCGGAGCATGCTCCGTGCATTCCCGCCGATAACGGGACCGATGACCCCACCCGGAATCAGGAGGTCCGCGGGATGACTTTGGACACCGTCTCTCGATTGCTCGATCGTCTGCTCGAGGACAAGGAAGGCTCCGACGGCTTCTGGCACGGCCAGCGCAGCGGCGTCACGATCTACGTCGTCGCGGACGAAGCGCACGATCGCATCCGCATCATGGCCCCCATCGGGGAGATGCGGAAGGCGGACCCGGGGTTCCTGTCCATCCTGCTGCAAGCCAACTTCGACCGTGCCCTCGACGCCAAGTACGCGATGCGCAAGCGCGAACTGTGGTCGGTGTTCATGCATCCCATGTCGACGCTGGCGCCCGACGACCTGGGCACGTTCATGGACCAGGTGGCAAAGCTGGTGCAGAACACGGGCACGACGTACGCCTCGAGCGAGCTGATCTTCGGCGTGGACGATGAAACCGACGCCGAACTCGACCAGGAGTACGACGTCGACATCGACGACTCGGACGATGGCGATGACGACAACGACGAGGACTCCGCAGCGGCCGCCGGCCCCGGGGGCACCACGCGGCGCCGCGAGGAGCTGCATCCCGCCGGCGAAGTCATCGACCTGAGCGGGCTGCTCGACGTGATCCGCGACCATCCGGACGACATCGACGAGGACGAGGGTGAACGCGAGGACCGGCGGCGCTCGAAGCCCTAGGCGGGATCGGTCCCGTCGCCGTCAGCCTTCCCGGACGCGAGCATGACCTCCGCCGCGTCGTCTGCCGCGTGCTCGAACCGGCTCCCCGCCGGCGGTACGAACGGCAACCAGGACCACGCATAAGCGATCAGGAAGAACGGCCCCCACCGCTCGTACTGCCACGTGTGGGCCCGCTCGTGCTCTCCCAGCGAAACGAGCGCGCGCCCGTTGTAGCGCCGCACCAGCAGGTCCGGCGTCCGCCCGGGCGCATAGTGGATCGTGTTCCCCAGGGTGATCGCCGACTTCCGAAGCGCACCGACGAACGGCTGATCGAGGAACTCGATCGCGTTGCGGCCGAAGCGCGCACGGGCGCCCAGCATCACCGCGACGGCGCCGAAGGCGAGACCGAGCGCGGTGTTCGGGAGGGTCCAGATCTTTCCGAGGAGGTTCACGGCGCTGCGATGAAGCGGGCCACGGCCCGAGCCTGCTCGACGACGGTGCTACCCGCGAGGACCGGACGGGGCGAAGGCGGCCCGAATCGCACCGAGCGCGCGTAGATCGCGATGACGTCCCAGGCGATTCCGTCACTTCGCAGGATCATGGAATCTCCGAGAGCCGATCCTTGGTCAAGATGACCAACGATCCGATGCCCCGGGTCCCAGAACTGCCGAGCGCGAAGGTCATCGATACGACCCAAAACGGGATGGATTGGCGACGCGAAGTCCGTCGGAAGCATCGGCTGCCACACGATGAGGGCGCGGACCCGCGCCCTCGGAGCCTGCTCGAGCGCACGCTCGATCTCCGAGGCCCCAGCGATGCAGTGGGGTCACGTCGGCGAGAGAAACGCAACGACCCGGATCGAGTCAGCAGCCGAGTCGAAGACCGCGGCGAATTCTGCGACCCCCTTCGCATCCACAACAGTGAGCGGGGGAGCCCCACCGGGCGCCCCGCGGGGATACCAGAGGTAGAGCCCGGCCGCCACGAAGATCGCAACGAACGCTGCGATCGCAGCCATTCGTCCTCGCGGTGGCGTCAAAGCACCTTCGACAGCTCGGCGAGCGAGCGGTCGTAGCGGTACGAGATGTCCAGGTGACCGTCGTCGAACTCCTCGTGCTTCACGCGCGCCCCGGCGGACTTCAGCTGCTCGACGAGCATGCGGGCGCCGATCTGCAGGTTCCACTCGTCCTTGAGCCCGGCGTCGACGAACACGAGCTTCAGCTTCTTCGCGGCGGCGCGCGAGCGGGGGTCGAACTCGACCATGCGCACGGGATCCCACGACAGCCAGCGCATCCAGGTCTCGTCCTCCAGGGCACCGGTGAAGGTGTTGAACGGCAGATCGACGCGCAGCGGCTTCTTCGGATTGGGCGAATACGCCGCCGCCATCGCCACGATGTTCAGCACCTTGAGCCAGTCATGGCTCTTCTTCGGGGCCTTCTGGAACGCGGCCCACCACCTCTCGAGCGAGCCGTACTTCTGGATGGCGGACCAAACGGCCGGAAAGTCGGGCAGGTAGCAGTACTCGAACGCGGTGTCACCGCTGTGCGTGGCGACGGCCGAAAACACGTCGGGATGCCGCAGACCATGGACGATCGCGCCGTAACCGCCGCTCGACTTCCCGGCGACGGCGCGGTGCGCGGCCGAGGCCTTCGTGCGGTAGGTGGCGTCGACCCACGGGACGAGCTCGCCGATGAGGTGCGACTCATACTTGCCGTGCGCCGACGAGTCGAGGTACTGGCTGCCCCCGTACCGCGTGAAGCAATCCGGCAGCACGGCGATCATCGGCTGAACCGTCCCGGAGGCGATCAGTCGATCGAGCCGCCGATGGATCGGCTCGGACCAGCCCGAGTCGTTGAGCATCATCGTACCGCGTCCCGTGAAGCCGGAGAGCAAGTGGACGACCGGGTAGCGACGGCGCGCCTGGGACGCGTCCTCGTAGCCCGCCGGAAGGTAGACGGGCACGGTACGCAAGTGCGGATCGCGCAGCGGGTTGCCCTTCAGGACGCGGCTCTCGAAGCGGACGTATTCGACGGTCCCCTCCGGCGGGGCGGCGGACGCTGCGGCACGACGGGACGGGCGTTTCGCGGGCACGGGCACTCCTCCGTTCGGGTCCGGACGGCGATGACGCGGAGCACAATACCCTACCCGTCCCTCCGACGGAATGCGCGGACGGCGAGGCCCAGCGGGACGACTGTCTCGAGCACGAGCAGCGTCGCGCCCAGCGCGGCTTCCCCGCCGGCGCCAAACCACTTCGCGAGAACCGCTGATGTCGGACCGAACAACGCCCCCGAGCCCACGGCGAGCGTCACCAGGACGCGCGCAGGCAGGCGGCTCACCCAGGGCAGCTCACCCGCTGGCGGTTGCCTGCTGGCGGTGGCCCCGGGGCCCTGCTATCCTCGTGGCCGTCCACGCACGCCCACTTGCCCGGAGCCCACACCCATGCGCCTGCGCCGATCCGCCGCTGTGGCCGCCGTTCTCGGAGTCTCCCTCGCCGTGCTCGCCCTCTCCGGGCGGGAGCGTCCCGCCGACTCGCAGGCGCCGCA
>JBKJNH010000128.1:0-2579 GCA_046596055.1 Candidatus Eiseniibacteriota bacterium | reverse complement strand
CGGGGAGCGATCCGTCGGCCCGCCCACGCCTGCGGGTCGCGCGCTTCGGCGGAGGCGCGGCCTGGCACGCGATCGTCCGGAAGGACGCTCTCGCCGTCGCGCGGCGTCCGGAGTTGCGGCAGGGCGCCATCGGCGTTGCGCTCCTCGGCGCGGTATCCCTGCTCGGCTGGCTGCTGCCCACCGCTCCAAACGCTCCGGGCGTCGCGGCGACTTCCTTCGTCGGGAACGCGTTCGACCTGCGGCACCTGGCCACGTTCTTCGTCACGCTGCTCGCCGCCGGTGCGCTCGCCGAGTGGATGGTCCTGCTCGTCGGCGCCGACCCGTTCGGGACGCTGCGTGTCCTCCCGCTCGACGTGCGAACGGTCTGGCGGGCGCGCGCGGTGTGGGCGGTCGCGTTCACCGTGGTCCTCGTGGCCGGACACGGCCTGCTCGCCCACGGTCTCGCCGCGGGACCGCGGGTCCTGTTCCTCGCGTGGGTCGCCGCGACGACGCTGGCCATCGCCCTGTTGGGGCTCAACGTGGCACTCACGCTCTACCCGCGCACCGGACCGGCGCGGCCGCTGCTGGGGCTCACCTTCGCGGTCATGGCCATCGCCAGCGTCGCGGTGTTCCTCTCGGGGTGGTTCGTGCTCGTCCTGGCGCTGATCGCGACGACCCGCCGCCTGCCGCGCTGGGAACGGGCGACCGAGGCGGAGCGATGATCGAGATCGTGGACCTGGCGAAGAGCTACGGCGCCGTGCGGGCGCTCGACGGTGTCACCTTCGACGTGCGGCCCGGCGAGATCGTCGGCCTGCTGGGCGCGAACGGGGCAGGCAAGAGCACGTTGTTGCGAACCGCCACCGGCCTGCAGCCCGCGGACGCAGGCCACGTGCGCATCGCGGGGATCGATCTGGCCGACAACCCCGTGTCGGCGAAACGCCGGCTCGGCTACGCCGCCGAGGAGCCCGTGTTCTACGAGGAGCTGTCGGCGGGTGAATATCTCGCGTTCGTCGCCGGCGTCCGCCTGCTCGATCCGCACTTCGCCCGCGACCGCGTCGACGAACTCTCCGGGCGCTTCGCGCTGGCCGACCGGCTCGACGAGCCCGTGGGCCGCTGGTCGCACGGCATGCGCAAGAAGCTGTCGTTCGTCGCTGCCGTGATGCACCGTCCGGCGGCCCTCCTGTGCGACGAGGCGCTCGAGGGATTCGATGCGGCGAGCAACCTGGCGGCGAAGGACGAGCTGCGCGCGCTCGCCGCCGCCGGCACGGCGATCCTGTTCTCGAGCCACGTGACCGAGACGATTGAGCGCCTGTGTGACCGGGCCGTGCTGCTTCACCGTGGAAGAGTGGCGCGTCGCATCGCGCGCGCCGAGTGGGGAGCGCCGCCGGTTGGCGCCTCGCCGCTCGAGCGCGCGTTCCTCGACGTCGTGCGCGAAGGCGCGCCCGGCGGCTAGCGCGGAGTCGCCAGCGCCTCGAAGCGCGGATCGCCGGCGAGCGACGCGAAGTCCGGATCGCGCTTGAGCCCGGCGCGATCGGTGACGGCGCCCGATCCCACGCACTTCTCGAGGTAACCGAGCGCCCGTTCCTTCTGGCCGGCCAGCGCGTACGAGCACGCGGCGTTGTACCACGCGAGGCCCTGCATTATGCCGCCATCACCGCACTTCGCCTGGGCGTCCCCGGCGGCGGCGAACGACAGCTTCTTACGCATGCCGATGCCCGGCCGGTCGCCGACGCCGTTGACGAAGACGACGACGGGCGGGGGCGAAGCCGTGGGCTTCGGCGGGAGATACAGGTCGAAGGTCAGCGTGCCGCTGTCGGTTTGCGCGTAGGCGATGCCTTCGCGGATCTCCACCCGCTCCATCCCCGGCAGGCGGAGGACGCTCTGGTCGGTCTGCGGATGGAATTGTCTGGGCTGGGCACCCACGACCGCAGGCAGCGCAGTCACGGCGAGGAACAGGGCGACGCGGGTTGGGTTCATGGGCCGATCTCCGGAGCGGGGGATGCCGCGGTCGGAACGACGCTAGCTCCCCGGGCCCGATCCCTGTCGTCAATTGAGTGTCGGGTCGCACCCGGGCCCGTGTTAGCGTCGCGTCGACGGCTCCCTCGCCGCCCCGGTGGGCAATCGCATGCGCATCCTGTTCTGGTTCCGCAAGGACCTTCGCCTCGACGACAACTCCGGCCTCGCCGCCGCCGCGCGTGACGCGGACGGCGACGTCGTGCCGTTCTATGCCAGTGAACCCGCGATCCTGTCGCGGCGCGACATCGCGCCGATCCGCGTCCAGTTCGTCCTCGATTCCCTGGCCGACCTCGCGACGGCGTGCGCACGCGCAGGCTCCCGCCTGGCACTCGCACATGGCGACGCGATGGCCACGGTGCTCGCCGCCGCCCGGGCCTGCCACGCCGATGCCGTGTACTGGAACGACGAGTACGAGCCCGCGCTCCGGGCGCGGGACGACGCGGTCGAGGCTGCGCTCCTGGCTGCCGGTCTGCGCGTCGAGCGTTTCCACGATCGTCTGCTCATACCGCCGGGGGCGGTTCAGACGAAGGCGGGGGCGCCGTTCACGGTGTACACGCCGTTTCGCCGCGCCTGCGAGGCCTTAC
>JBKJNH010000124.1:0-25532 GCA_046596055.1 Candidatus Eiseniibacteriota bacterium | reverse complement strand
ATGAGCGTCGCCACCGCGCTCTCGCGCCCGTCGTTCCGCTTCCTGCTCGCCGGCCAGGTCATCTCGATCGCCGGCGATCGCTTCAACTACCTCGCCCTCGTCGCCCTCCTCACCGCGCACTCCGCCGCGCACGGCACCGATCCAGCCGCCGCGCTCGCCGTCTTCGCGTGGGCGATGATGGGCCCGTCGCTGTTCGTCTCGCCGTGGGCCGGCGCGGTCGTCGACCGCCGGCCGCTGGTGCGCACGCTGCTCGTCACCGACCTCCTGCGCGCGTTCGTCGTCGCCGCGATCCCGCTCGCCTACGTCACGACCGGCTCGCTCACACCGGTCTTCGCGCTGGTCGCGCTCGCCTTCACGCTCAACGCGTTCTTCCTGCCCGCGCGTTCGGCGCTGCCGCCCCGGCTCGTGCCGCCCTCGGCGCTTGCTGCGGGAAACGCGATCCTCGTCCTCGGCGGCGTCGTCGCCACGCTGCTCGGCACGACGCTCGGCGGCCCTCTGGTCGATCGCTACGGACCCGCGACGGCGCTCTACCTCGACGCACTGACGTATGGCGTGAGCGTGCTCGCGCTGGCGGGCTTGCTGCGCGCGGGCGTGGATCGGGCCGGGACGGCCCCCGCCCAGCCGACCACGACGGATTCCGCGCCCTGGCGACGCGCGGTGGCGGACGTCGCGACCGGGTGGCGCGTCGCGCTGGGGACGCCGCGGGCACGCGGGCCGCTCGTCGCGGCGATCGCCACGTGGGTCGCCGGCGGCGTGCTCCACGTCGCGGGGACGGCGCACGTGCAACGCGGCTCGACCGCCGTCACGGGCCTGGGGCTGCTGCTCGGCGCGCTCGCGATCGGGGCCCTGGTCGGGACAGCGATCGCGCTGCGCCGCGAACGCGCGCGTCCGGCCGACGCGCCGGCATCGCGCGGCGGCGCGCTGGCGACGGGGTTGCTCGGCGCAGGATCCGGCCTGCTCGGCTTCGCGTTCGCGCCCACGCTCCCGTGGATGGCGGCGGCCGGATTCGTCTGCGGACTGTTCGCCGCGCCCGTGTTCTTTCTCAGCGAGACCGCGCTGCAGGAAGCGGTGCCCGAGGACCTGCGCGCCCGCGTGTTCGCCGCACGCGATGCGCTGGCCCGCGCGGCGTTCCTCGCCACCGCCGCCCTCGCCGCGCCGGTGGTGCACACCTTCGGCGAGGCCCCCACGCTGGCGGGTGGTGCGGCGCTGCTCATCATCCTGGGGCTGGTTACGGGTCGGGACCGCGCCTCGAACGCCGGGCGTTAGAACAGGCTCGCGCCCGGGCCCAGCACCCGCGCCAGTGCGGCGCGCGTCGTCTCGGCCGACCACTCGGCGCCGGCACCTTCGCGCCAGTCGAGGAATGACGCGCCGTGGTCGCGCCAGAAGCGCTCCTCGTCGCGCGCCCGCGAGAGGGCACCGCGCCCGCCAGGCTCGTGCGCCAGCCACGACTCCATCGCCTCGAGACACGCCTCGACGGCCGCCGGATCGGCCGCGGCGAACACCGTCGCGCACCCGGGGCAGCGCACGCGCGCGCCCTCCCTGGCCAGCGCGTCGGGCAACAACGAGGGCTCGCCGCAGCCGGGGCAATCGACTCGCCAGCCGCTCATCCGGTCGCCCGCCACGACAGCTCCTCGGCGAACCTGCGCAGCAGGCGCTCGCGCAGCAGCGCGTGTTCACGGGCGAACAGTTGTGGGTCCGCCGCGATCATGGCCTGCGCCGCGTCGCGCGCGGTCTCGACCAGGTCGAGGTCGCGCGCCAGGTCGGCGATCCGGAACTCGGGAAGGCCGGTCTGGCGTGCGCCCCACAGCTCGCCGGCCCCGCGCGCGCGCAGGTCCTCCTCGGCCAGGTGAAAGCCGTCGTCGCTGCGCGCCAGGAGCGCAAGCCGCCCCCGCGCTTCGGCCGAGGCGCGCGGCCCCGCCACCAGCAGGCACGTCGAGCGTTCGGCGCCGCGACCGACGCGACCGCGCAACTGGTGCAACTGGGTGAGTCCGAAGCGCTCGGCATGCTCCACGACCATCACGGTCGCGTTGGGGACGTCGACGCCGACTTCAATGACGGTGGTGGCCACCAGCCCGTCGATCGCCCCGGCCGCGAACTCCTTCATGACGGCGTCCTTCTCGGCGGGCTTCATGCGGCCGTGCAGCAGCGCCCAGCGGAACGCCGCGAGCTTCGGGTGCCGTGCCAGGTTCGCGATCATCGCGGTCGCGGCGCGCAGCTCGCTCTTCTCGCTCTCCTCGACCAGCGGGTAGACGACGTAGGCCTGGCGGCCGCGTGCGAGCTCGGTGGCGAGAAACCCGTACAGCTCCTCCCGCCGCGGCTCGTCGATGACGCGCGTCACGATGGGCTTGCGATCGGCGGGCCGCTCGCCGAGCACGGTGACGTCGAGGTCGCCGAACAGCGCCAGCGCCAGCGTGCGCGGGATCGGCGTTGCCGTCATCACCAGCACGTCCGGAAAGCCCTGTCCCTTGCCCGCGAGCGCCGCGCGCTGGCGCACGCCGAAGCGATGCTGCTCGTCGACGACGACCAGCCCCAGGCGCGGCAGCGGCACGTCGGGCTCGAGCAGCGCGTGCGTGCCGACGAGCACGTCGATGCGATGCGGGTCGTCCGGCGCGAGCGCCAGGCGCTTCTTCAGTTCGCGCCGCTCGGCCGCGCCGGTCGAGCCGGTCCAGCGCGCCACGACGAGCCCCGCGGCCGCGCCAAGTGATCCGAGCGTGCGGAAGTGCTGCTCGGCCAGGATCTCGGTCGGCGCCATGAACGCGACCTGGAAGCCCGCCTCGGCCGCGCAGGCTGCGGCGAGCAGCGCAACCACGGTCTTTCCCGTGCCCACGTCCCCCACCAGCATGCGGTGCATCGAGCGCGGCTCGCGCATGTCGAGCACGATCTCGTTGACGGCGCGCTTCTGTGCCCCGGTCGGCGCGAACGGCAGCGCCGCGATCGCCGCCTTCGCGCGCGCGACCCCGCGCGAGGTCACGAGGCCGGCGCCGCTCTCCTGGCGGGCGCGGCGGCGCACGGCGAGCACCAGTTGCACGGCGAGCAACTCGTCGAAGGCAAGGCGGCGACGCGCGCGTTCGGCGGCGACGAGGTCCGGCGGAAAGTGCACCGCCTCGAGCGCGGCGGCGAGGCCGGGCAACTCGAGGCGCGCGCGCAGTTCGCTCGGCAAAGGATCGGCGGCGACGAGATCCGCGGCGGTGGCGTCGAGCGCGGCGCGAATCCACGCGCGCAGCTGCCGTCCCGAGACGCCGGCGGTGAGCGCGTGTCGCGGCACGATGCGCCCGGCGGCCAGTTGCGCGGTCGCGTCGTCGGGCAGCACTTCGAACAGCGGGTTGGCGAAGGTGCGCCCCGGACCGGGCGTGAGCTGGCCGATCAGCGCAACGGTCGCGCCCTCGGGCAGGGCGCGGGCGAGGAACCCCTGGCCGAAGAAGATCACGCCCAGCGTACCGGTCGCATCGACGACGCGCAGGCGCAGGTCGGAGCGACCGCGCGCACTCCGCACCTCGTGCGCGCCGACGACGCCGACGACGGTCGCGAGTTCGTCCGGCCGCAGGCTCGCGATCGTCCGCACCTGCCGCGCGTCGAGGTACTCGCGCGGCACGTGCAGGAGGAGGTCGTCGAGAATGCGGACGCCCAGCTTCTCGAGCAGCGCCGCGCGACGCGGGCCGACCCCGGCGAGGAATTGGACGGGGGTCGTCCGCTCGGGGCGAAGCGCGCGGGACGAAGCGGGAACGGGCATGGCCGCATCACGTTAGCACAGGCCGGTGCCGCTTCCGGCGTGGTAGACTGCGGGTTCGCCATGCCGGACACCATGCGCCCGACGCCCTCGACCTTCGCCCCCCCCAGGACCGGCGCCCTCGTGGCTGCGGTCGTCGCCCTGCTCCTTCCGGGATGTGGTTCGGATCCGGGCGGTACGGCCCTGCCCAACCTGCGCCCGGAAGTGCGCCTCACCGCAGCCCCCCGCCCGCTCAGCGAGACCAACTACCAGGTCGCGCTTTCGTGGTCCGGCTACGACCCCGACGGACGCATCGAGCGATTTGAGTACGCGCTCGATCCGGCGCCGGACGCCGACACGGCGTGGATTGCGACCACGGCGTTCACTCTCGATCTCGCGCTGCCGTCGACCTCGCCGTCGAGCCCCGTGCCGCCGGCCGGAACGGTCGCGTATTCGCGCGACGCTCACACGTTCGTGCTGCGCGCGATCGACGGGATCGGCGACGCCTCGCCGCGAGTTTCGCGCTCGTTCACGTCGCGCACCGTCTCGCCCGAGGCGTTCATCACCGCGCCGATCCCCAACCGCCAGCAGCCCACCTCGACGCGCACGTCCGTCACGGTTCGCTGGCGCGGCATCGACTCGGACGCGATCGACGGCGCCGGACCGGTCGGCTATCGCATCCGCCTCGTGCTCGCGACGGCAGTCCGCCCCGTCCAGCCCGAACTCGTCACCGCCGCGCAGATCCAGGAGTACTTCGCGCGCGAGGCGCTGGCGGGCTTCGTCGGCTGGGAGACCTGGGATGCGGCGACGGTCGCGCGCGCCTACGAGGGGCTGTCGGTCGACGCCCTACACCTGTTCGCGGTCGTCGCCGTCGACGGCGCGGGGGCGACGACGCAGCGCTTCCTGCGCGACGCAAACGTGCTCCTGTTCCGCCCCCAGCTCAGGAACCTGGGCCCGCGCATCACGCTGGCCAACGAGTTCTTCAGCCGCACCCAGACCACCGGCGGAATCAGCCTCGATCCGTCGCGCATCCCGACGATCGAGGTGCCCGAGGGCGTGCGCGTCGGGTTCCGCTGGTCGGCACTGGCAAACACCGGTTCGACGATCACGGGTTACCGCTGGGCGCTCGACCTCGCAGGCGGCGACATCACGGACGAGACCCCGCGCGCCGACGACTTCGACATCAACCGCTGGAGCACGTGGTCGATCAGCGAGACGTCGGCCGGGGTCGGGCCGTTCGCGGGCAGCGCGGACACGACCCGCACGCACTTCATGTACGTCGAGGCGCGCGACGACCTTGGCTTCGTGTCGCTGTTCACTCTGCGCATGAACGTCATCCGGCCGACGTTCGAGAACCCGCTGCTGGTGATCGACGACATGGACGGCACGCTGTCGTACTCGCCGGCGAACCCCTATCCGACCGAGGCCGAGCAGGACACGTTCCACTTCGCGGTCGGCGGCGTTCCCGACCGCCTGCTGGGCGGAACGACCGTGCCGGGCGCATTCGCCGGCCTCCCCTACGACACGCTCGACTGGCGCTCGGCACGACTGACCGACATCACGCTCGAGCGACTGGGACGCTACCGCGTCGTGGCGTGGTACGCCGACAATCGGGCGTCGGGGCAGAACAACGCGCTCGTGCAGATCAACACCAGCGGGCGCCTCAACACGCTTGCGGCGTACTTGCGCCAGGGCGGGAAACTGTTCCTGTTCGGCGAGGGCGCCCCCGCGTGCATCGGCAACGGCTTCCTTCCGCCGGCCCCGTTCATTCCGTACTCGAGCTCGCCGGCGAACGCGCGCCAGTACGTGCTGCGCCAGGGCAACTTCCTCCACGACTACCTGCACCTGCGCTCCGAGATGAACACGGCCGGCACGGCATCGATCTCGTTCACCCGGCTCGAGCAGCTGCGCGGGGCGATCCCCTACCTGCCCCCGTTCCGCGGCCCGGCGTCGGACACGGACCGGGCGCACGACCCGCGGATCGGACCGGGCGCCGAGCGCACGGCGCTGCGCTGGTCCGCTCTGCCGCACCTCACGCTCGACACGTTCCGTGGCGCGAACCCCGACGTGAACCAGCGCTCGATCAACCAGACGTGGTACGTCTCGAAGCCCAACGTGATCACCGAGGGCACGGGAGCCGCGCAGCGCGCCGTGCTCGACACGCTCTACCTGCTGCAGGCGCGCGACTACAGCGGCGCCGGACCGGGCGCGCTGAGCGACGGCATGCCGAACGCGATCCACTACTACGGGAGCGAGCACGGCGAGGTGGTGTGGTTCGGTTTTCCCCTCCACTCGTTCCACCGCGACGAGGCCCGCGCCGCGGTGCACGCGGTGATGCGCGTGCTCGGCGTCGATCCCCTGCCGGCGAGCGAACGCCGGGGCCCGGGGGCCTCGCGATGAGCCGCTCGATCGCGCGGCGATTCGGCGGATTGTGCGCCGGGCTCGCGATGGGTGGGGTGCTCGCCGTCGGCCTGCCGGCGGGGCTCGCACGCGGCCGCGGCCTCGAAGGGCTTCCGGCGATGGCGCCCGAGGCCCCCACCGAACCCGGCGCGCCTGCAAGCGCGGCTTCGCGCCCACGCACGCCCCTGCGACCGCAGGCAGTGCCCGAGATCGGCGGGCCCGGTCGCATCACGTCGGCGGGCCGCCTGTGGATGAAGACGACGAACATCGGGATCATGGGCAACGCCTATCCCGCGCTGTCGTCCGACCCCGCATCCCAGTGGCCCGGGCCGTCGGGCGTCGAGTACCTCTATTACTGGGGCCTGTGGGTCGGCGCCGTGCGCCCCGGCGAGGTCGACGCGGGGCGACGCTATCGCGTGAGCCAATCGACGGAGTGGCGCCCGCCGACGCTCGACCCGGTGGACCGCATCTACGAGTCGTACGAAGGCGCTCCGCAGGGCCTGCGCGAAGTCGACGATGACGGCGACGGTCGCTACGACGAGGAGTTCCTCGACGGGCACGACGACGACGGCGACGGCGCGATCGACGAGGACTTCGCAGCGATCGGCCAGCGTACCTACACGTTCGCGATGAGCGACGACACGCCGCAGGCGACGAACTCGAACTTCGCCGAGCCGCACCTGCCGCTCGGCCTGCGCGTGCGCCAGACCGTGCACTCGTTCACCGGACCCGACGTCGAGAATGCCGCGGCGGTCACCTACGAGATCACGAACGGGGGAACGGAGACCCTCGACTCGGTCTACGTCGGGTTCTTCGTCGATCCCGACGTGGGACCGCTGGCGCGCGAGGGCTACTGGCGCGACGACATGATCGAGCCCGACGTGCCCGACCAGACGCTGAGCGAGGTCGTCGACCGCGAGGACCCGCGCTACGACGCGCGCACCGACCCCACGCACCCGGGGGGCTTCTGCGTGCGCAGCTCGATCTCGACGCGTGGCTTCACCGTGATCGACGACGACGGTGACGGCGGGCTCTCGCCCGGAGCGAGCTCGTTCCTGCTGCTCGACCACACGACGGACCTCCGGTTCGGCACCGCCCCGCGAACGGTCGGGTTTCACGCGAAGCAATTCTTCCTGCCGGGCATCCCGTTCACCCAGGGCGGCGCGCCGGCGGTGGACCTCGAGCGCTACGACGCGCTCGCCGGCGGCCCCTGCCGGCGCGGCACCTGCCTCGATACCGACGGTCCCGACGGCCGTCGTGTCGCCGACTGGGCGGGGCTCGTCTCGATCGGTCCCTTTCCGCGCCTGCGCCCGGGACAGCGCGTCTTCGCGACCGTGGCCCTCAGCGTCTTCCCGATCGATCACGCCGCCCCGGCGCGCGACCCGGCCGATCCCGGGGCCCCGAATCGCGCGCGCTACGGCGCGGTGTACGACGGCGCGCTCGCCGTGCAGAAGGCCTATCGCGGGCGCTACGAGACGCCCCCGCCCGGCACGCCGGTCCCGCCCGAGAACGGCCGCGAGACGCCGGTCACCGCGCCTCCCGGCACCCAGCTCGTGGTCGAGGACTGTCACTTCAATGCCGACTCCTCCGGCACGGGACGCACGGTCACCGACCGCGAGGTGTTCTGGGCGAACTTCGACAACTGCGACTACTGCACCGGCGTGAAAGGCAAGCTGCCGCGCCACTGGCGCATCGAGCCGCCGCCGCGGGGACCGAACGTGCGCGCCACGCCCGGCGACCGCAGGGTGACCGTCGAGTGGGACAACGCGAGCGAATACGTCGGCGACCGCACGAACGCGGGCCTCGACCCGAACGCCGGCAAGTTCGACGTGCGCGGCTACAAGGTGTACCGCGCCGCCGGCTGGACGCGCCCGCGGGGCACCACCGGGCCGGCCGAGGACCAGTGGGAACTGGTCGCGGATCTCGCGGTCTTCGATTCGTACGCCCCGCTGTGGGACTCGACCGACACGGACTTCGACGGGCGCCTCGACGGCCTGCGGCCGATCGCACCCGTGCTGCTCGATCGCGAGACGGGGATGCGGCTCCAGCCGATCGACGTGCCGCCGGTCACCGATCCCGCGAGCGGCGACACCCTGTTCTCGATCGGGCGGCGCGAGGCGCTGGACCCGACGTGCCGGTGCGTGCGCATCACACCCGACGCACGCGTCGCGCACTATCCGGTCGGCCGTTACCGCTACGAGGATCGCGAGGTGGCGAACGGCTTCACCTACTTCTACGCCGTCACCGCCGTCGACTCGACCGGTTCGCCCGGCGCCGACGGCTCGGCGGGAACGCTGCGCCGGCGCGAGAGTGCGCGCGTCGCGCGCGAGGCCGACGGCGTCGTGCCGCAGGCCGGCACCACGTCGATCGCGAGCAATGCGGACAAGAAGGTCTTCGTCGTCCCGAACCCGTATCGGGGAAGCGCGGCCTGGGACCTCGAGCCGAGCCCGACCGATCCGACGGGCTCGCACGTCGACTTCCTGAACCTGCCGCCGGCTCCGTGGACGCTCCGCATCTTCACCGTCGCGGGCGACCTGGTGCAGACGATCCGGCCGACCGACCTGCAGACCAACGGCAAGCCGCAGAGCGAGACTCCCGAGGACGGCCAGGCCGCGTGGAACCTGATCTCGCGCAACGGACAGGACGTGTCGAGCGGGATCTACCTCTTCTCGGTCGAGGGCGGGGGTTCGACCCAGCGCGGGAGCTTCGTGCTCATTCGCTGAAACCACAACGGTTTGCACGGCTTTACACGTCCGTCGAAAGCGTGTTAATCTCGCGCGTCAGACGTTTCGTGCCGGGCGGCCCCGGCGTTGCCCCGGCAATCGGTTGAAGCAAGGAGGACGAAGTGGCTCGTGCCTGTGATCTGTGCGGGAAAGGCGTGATGCGTGGAAACCGCATCAGCCATGCCCACAACATCTCGCGGCGGGTCTGGAACCCCAACCTTCAGAACGTGCGTGCGCTGGTCCAGGGCCGTGCGAAGCAGATGAAGGTCTGCACCCGTTGCCTGAAGGCCGGCAAGGTGCTGAAGGCGGTCCGGAAGCCTGCCGCCGCCTAGTTCCGACACACCATTCGATGTCACGAAGGCCCCGCTCGCATCGAGCGGGGCCTTCGTCGTCGCGAGCGCCCATGCGGAAGAGGCCGCTTGCGGCTCGTCCCTCGCACGGGCCAGACTTGTCGCCCGGCGCGCTTGCAAGCGACGCTGAGCCCCACTTGGACATCCCTTCTGCGCCGACCACTCCGGAATCCACGTCGCCACGCGCGACGAGGCCCCTGAGGAGATTCAACCATGGCAAAGATCGTCCTCGCCCTGTACCTGCAGGGAGCATCGCTAGTCGGACTCACCGGCTCGAGCGGCTATGAAGGTCAGCCCGGAAATCAGGGCAACGGTTTCAAGGGTTACGAGGGCCAGCCCGGCAATCAGGGCAACGGCCAGAACCGCTACGAGGGCCAGCCCCGGGAAGTCAGGGCGGGAGGTAGCCGGCACCCGCCGCGCAGGACGAGGGCCCCGCATCGTGGTCGGTGCGGGGCCCCTTGCGTTCAATCCATGACGGGTGCGTGGACTACTCGAGGATCTCGATCCGCTCGACGTTGAACCGCCCCTCCGCGTCGCGTGCTCCCGTCGCCGTGACGCGATCGCCGACCTTCAGCTCGTTCACCTTCTGCTGCAGCGCGAGCACGACGGACGTCGGCGGCTGGCCCGTGAAGATCGAGGCGACGTATACCGGCTCGTACTTGCCGGCCGTTTTCATTTCCAGGACGTCAAGCTATACTTCTTGGCATGCGCAATACCACCCTCACCACGCCAAAGCTCTCGATGCGGCCGATCCCACGGGGCAGATCTCTTGCCGGAATTTTGGTCGCGGCCGCATGCGTACTTTTGACGCAGCCGGCTGCTGCTGCCCCTCAGGGCAAAGCTTGGGCACCGATTGACGTCCTTCAGGCGCCCGGATTTGAAACTTTGATCGCACCCCGACTTGAACTGCAGCCGTCAGGTTCGCCGAAACTGTTCGTGGGCGCCGTATCCGGCAGTACGGCGCCCGATGACGCGCTCGGATACGACTGGATGCGGAGCGGTTGGACCTCGGCGTGGCGGCTGAACGTTGACCCGATCTATCTGTGGCCCGTCGATGCGCCCCCGGGCAGGTACCCGCTTGTCTTCGTCGGGGGCTCGTCGTCAACCAGCAGGAACCTGTATTGGTCTGAGGTCATTGACAATCAGCCTTCGACGCCCGAGCGGATTGCCTCAACCTCACGACCATATGAAACCAATTATAGTGGTGCGATGCGGGGCTTGCGCCGATGGGCCGCGCTGCAAGATAACTTCGAGAACAACGGCTTTCTTCGCCTATTTGTGTCCGACGCTCCCGGCATGTGGGACGAACTCCAGGTGACCGAGCCAACCTCAAGCGGGGTCAGTCTTGTTGCCCTTGATGATTCGACAGCTCTCGTTGCGTGGGCCAGCAATCAATATGAAACTGCGATACACTGGGGCCTCATTTCCGGCAAAGCACTGACGACAGCCAAGGGCGTCCTCACAGACGTGCTCCCCTATGCCCCACGCCTTCGCGCACACCCCAAGGGGGGCGCGTGGCTCACCTGGGGAACGAATGAAGCGACAGGGGCAATCCGGAGGTTCGAGAACGGTGCCTGGGGTTCGACCGAGCGTCTACACTGCAATTATTCTACCAACCCGTTCGGGGTCAACATCAACGTAGCTGCAATGAGCCATGACACCGAAGATCGGCCGACGGTGACTTGGTACTATCAGAGCTTCCTCGACGGGTCTCACGGAGTTTGCGTCAGTATCCCGAATGACTCCGGGTGGGAAGTGGGTGAAGAAGTATTTCGCGGGAGTAGTGACATGCTGCCAACGACCATTCGAGATCGGAATGGCGACACGTGGGTTGCATGGAGCGAACGATTCCAGCCTCTCCGCTGGACCCATACGTATACGACGGCAACCGCATCTTCGCCCTCGGTGTCGGTGGAAACTGGGTTTCCACGCGTCTCATGGGTTCTGTCCGAATCGGCCCCGGGCTCTTGGTGGGCCGTCCTTCGACAGTCAGCTAATGGACCCGTTGAAGAAGTGGTCCGCGTTCAGGCGGAGTCCGGTGTTGCAATGAGTTGGCTCGATACTGGTTACCGCCCGGGGGCTGTCCTCCGCGATGGAGTGACGTACCGCATTCGCCGGGAAAGCGTTGACGCTCGCTATGAAGCGCTGAGTCCGGAGGGGACGTGGACGCCCGGGCGCCGGTTGCGCCTAGCCGTGCAGCAGCCCCTAGGCGGCGTGGGACCTCTCACTCTCTTGGTTGCCGGAGAGACGGGGAGGCGAGTGAAGGTAGCCATGTACGATGTTTCAGGTCGCCTGGTTCAGCGCACCGATGTTGACTTGGTCGACGGCAAAGGCAGCTACTTGTTGCCTGCGGCCTCAGGACTGAGCGCCGGACCCGCGGGTGTGTACTTCCTCCAGGCACGCGACGAGTCCGGAAACATCTCCGAGGGCGTCAAGATTGTGCGGCTCCGTCAGTAGATCGCCTTGCGGAGTCCGTCGAAGGCCCCTGAGCCGGACTGGCAGCAAGGCAACGCAGCCATGACGGCCCGGCGCCCTTCTGTCAACGTGCGCGAGCTCTCACCCGACACGACACTACTGCTGGGTCGGTGCCGACCGGCAACACTGAAGAAACCAGCAGCAGAGACCACCAGTACCGCAACTCACCGCGTTCGCACGCCGCCGGTCTGCGCCCGCCGGCAGCCCGGCTGGGTCTCGGGGCGGGTGAATCGCGCGGACCCCAGTTCGAGATCGGTCGCGGAGTCGTCGCGCTTGAAACCGAGATCCTCCAATCGATGGATCACTTCCTCCTGCGTCCCCCTCTGCGGCTCGAGGCTGCACTGACCCTTAGAGCACGGCGCGGGATTGCGGAAACTTCCACACGGATGGCCCCCGCTCCTCGTCGCGACATGGGGATTGATCACGGGCACGAGGTTCCTCAAGGAGGGCCTAAAACATCACGGCCCCACACCAGGCTTCTGGTGCGGGGCCGTCGCGGACCTGAACTGCTGCATCGACACGAATGGACTTCTTACGGCGCGAAGATCTCGATCCGTTCCACGTTGAACCGCCCTTCCGCGTCGCGCGCTCCGGTCGCGGTGAGCCGATCGCCGATCTTCAGCTCGTTCACCTTCTGCTGCAGCGCGAGCACGACCGACGTCGGCGGCTGGCCCGTGAAGATCGACGCGACGTACACCGGCTCGTCCTTGCCGGCCGTGGTCTCGAGCGTGAGCGTGACGCCGCCGTCGACCGGGCGGTCGTCCTGGATCGCCGTCAGCGTGCCCGAGACGTGAGTCGCATCCGACAGCGGCTCGGGGGCCTGCTTCTCGGATCCGCAGCCGGCCACGCCGAGCATGAGCACGCCGGCGAGCGCCAGGAGGCGCACGTTCATCACTCGCTTCCGTCGAGCAGGTTGCCCAGGCCACCCAGGATCGAGCCCTCTTCCTTTCGACCCCCCTGCTTCGGCGCGGCGGCGAAGATGCGACCGGCCAGGCGGGACAACGGCAGCGACTGCATCCACACCTTGCCCGGACCGCGCAGCGTCGCGAAGAACAGGCCCTCGCCGCCGAAGATCCACGACTTCACGCCCTTCACCATCTCGATGTCGTAGTCGACGCCCTTGGCCAGGGCGACGATGCAACCCGTGTCGACGCGCAGGATCTCGCCGGGGGCGAGCGTACGCTCCTCGATCGTGCCGCCGGCGTGCAGGAAGGCAAGGCCGTCGCCCTTGAGGCTCTGCATGATGAACCCTTCACCGCCGAACAGGCCCACGCCGAGGCGCCGCTGGAACGCGATCCCGATCGACACGCCCTTGGCCGCCGCGAGGAACGAATCCTTCTGGCAGACGATCTCGCCGCCGAGATCGGCGAGGTGCACGGGGATGATCTTGCCCGGGTACGGTGCGGCGAAGGCGACCTTGCGCTTGCCGGGCGCCTGGTTGGCGAACACCGTCATGAAGAGTGACTCGCCCGTCAGCAGGCGCTTGCCTGCGCCCATGAGCATGCCCATGAGCCCGCCCTGCTTCTGCTGCGCCGAGCCGTCGCCGAAGATCGTCTCCATGGCGATGCCGTCTTCCATGTACATCATGCCGCCGGCCTCGGCGACGACGGCCTCCTGCGGGTCGAGCTCGATCTTCACGAACTGCAGATCGTCGCCGATGATCTCGAACTCCACTTCGTGCATCGCGGGCATCGTGCTTCCTCCTTCGGGGGCTGCCGGCCGGGCGCGCGGTCGCGCGTCCGGAACGAGACAAGACAACCGCTCTACGGGGCCGGCGTCAAACGGTTGCTTTCGGGTCGGGGACGGCCTGGGCTGCCCATCCGATGGCGACCCCCGATCCGATCCTCGGGCGTCGCGTGCGTGATCCTGCACCGCGAGTGCGGGACGGTCGCGGGGCTGCGCTGGATCGAGCGGCTGTTCCCGCTCCTTGTCTCGGGTCGATGGCCGGCGACCGACGAGGTGGGCCTCGTCGCGCCGTACGTCGCCGAGACGCGCGCCACGATCGCCGCGGCGCACGAGCCTGTCCCCTACCGGGTGTCGGGCGAGCCGACGCTGACGCTCAGCCCAGCGGGGCTGCGGCGACGATCAGGTAGAGCGCCGCCAGCAGGCGGCAGACCTGGACGAGACGTGCATCCTCCATCTCGGGACCTCCGTGGGATTCGCGACGTCGCGGGCGCTCAGCCCGAGACGCCCTCCTCGAGCAACTCGGAAAGCGTGTGTTCGTCCATCGCCCGCACTCGCGGATGCAGCGGATCGTAGGCGCGGGCCCCGGCGATCACCTCCTGCGCCTCGGGCGATCCGCGGCGCGCGAGGATGCCGGCCAGCGCCAGCCGCGTCTCGGTGAACGCGGCATTGAGCGACAGTGCCTCGCGGTACGCCTGCTCGGCTCCCGCCGCGTCCCCCAGGCGATCGCAGGCTTGCCCCAACGCGTGACGCACGTCGGCCCACTTCGGCACGATCGCGGCGGCACGCTCGAGTTCCACGCGCGCGTCGATCCACTGCCCGCGCGCCGCGTGCGCCTGCGCCAGGCGGAAGCGCGCGGCCGCATGATCCGGCTCCAGCTCGAGCGCACGGGCGAACCGCGCGTCGGCCGCATCGGATTCGCCCTGGGCGAGGAACGCGCAGGCCAGCGCGTAATGCACGTCGGCGCGATCGGGCAGCCAGTGGAGCGCGCGCTCGAACTCCTTCGCCGCGTCGCGGGCGCGTCCGCGCTCGAGCAGCAGGGCACCCAGGTCGAGCGCCGCCTGCGGCAGCTCCCGCCCGCCGTCGAGCGCCTGCGCGAGCGCGCTGAGAGCCTCGTCGGGGCGCCCGCGCGCCGCGAGGCACAGGCCGCGCAGGCGATGCGCTCGCGCGAGGTGCGGCCGCTGGCCGATCGCCTCGTCGAGCGCCCGCTCCGCGCCCGCCAGATCGCCGCCACGGAAGCGCGCGGCGGCCGTGAAGTACAGCAGGTCGGCGTCGCCGGGGGCGAGTTCCAGCGCGAGCGCGAACGCCGCCTCGGCGTCGGTCGGGCACCCCAGCAGGAGCTGGGACAGCCCCATCCGCGTGCGCGCCTCGAGGTATCGCGGATTGATCGCCAGCGCGACCGACAGCTCGCGCACCGCTTCGGCATGCCGGCCGGCCTCGGCCAGGTGGGCCGCGAGCCGGCAGCGGATGTCGGCAAACCGCGGCTCGGCCTCGGCGGCGCGAGCCAGCGCCTCGATCGCCGCATCACGCTCGCCGTGCTGCGCCTTCTCGTGCGCGGTCGCGACCTGCCGGGCGGCCTCGCTGCGGCGCGTCGCCCGCGAGCGCAGCGCCTGCCACTCGGGCGGGCCCAGCGGCGAGTTCGGCTCGAGGGACAGCCCGGGCGGCAACTCGAAGCCGAGCGCCACCGCGCGCGCGAGTTCCGCGCGCGCCCCGGTTGTGTCCCCCATGCGGGCGCGCACGACCGCAAAGAGCAGCCGCGCTTCGAGGTACTCGGAGTTGATGCCGAGCGCGCTCTCGAGCGCCGCCGCGGCCTCCTCGGGGCGTCCCGTGCGTTCGCACAGGAGCGCCACGTAGTAATGGAGGTCGGCGTAGTTCGGGTTGTGCGCCAGCGCCTGGCGGAAGTCCTCTTCCGCCCGTGCGTCATCGCCCTTCTGGAAGCGCGCGAGGCCGAGGTTTGCCCGGGCCTCGGCGGCGTAGAACGTGCCGAGGCCCTTCTCGGGCGCCTCGTCGTCCATCGACGCGAGCGCCTCCTCGAACGCCGCCACCGCCTCCGCGTAGTCGCCACGGTTGTAGTGGACGATGCCGCGATGGTAGTGCCGGTTCCTGCCGAGACCCTTGAGCCCGGACCAGAACGCCATGATGCCCTCCCCTCGAGTCGACGCCGGGCGACCTAGCCGCGCAGCTTGCGCAGGAACGCGGGCACGTCGTAGTTGTCCTTGCCGCCGAGCCGCGACGGACGGCGCAGAGTCGTCGTCGTATCCTTCCGCCACTCCGCCGGGCGCCGGGACTCCTCGCTCGACAGCTCGATGATGTCCTCCTCGGGGGCACCGACGGGGACCGACGGCGACTCGACGTCGCCGAACGTGTGTGTCTCCGGAGCGTAGTGCGGCACGTTCTCGCGCGGCGTCTTGACGAACGCCGGGACGCGCGGGGCCGGACGCGGCTCCCGCGTCGCGTGCGCGTGGTGGGCGCGCGCATCGCCCGTGCCGAAGCCCGTGGCGATGACGGTGATGACGATCTCGCCGTCCAGCGTCGGGTCGATGACGGCGCCGAAGATGACGTTCGCATCCACGCCGGCAGCCTCCATGACGACGTTCGACGCCTCGTTCACCTCGTGCAGCGTCAGGTCGCGCCCGCCCGTGATGTTGAGCAGCACGCCCTGCGCGCCAGCGACCGACACGTCCTCGAGCAGCGGGCTCGACACGGCCTGGTGCGCCGCGGTGGCGGCACGATCGGGTCCGGACGCACGGCCCGTGCCCATCAGCGCATTGCCCTGCGCGGCCATGATCGACTTCACGTCGGCGAAGTCGAGGTTCACGAGCCCCGGGACGGTGACCAGGTCCGAGATGCCCTTCGTCGCCTTGAGGAGCACCTCGTCGGCCACGGCGAACGCCTCGGTCAGCGGCGTGTCCTTGCCCACGACGTGCAGCAGGCGCTGGTTCGGGATGACGATCAGCGTGTCGACCTCCTGGCGCAGCTCGTTCATGCCGTCGTCGGCCTGGCGGCCGCGGCGACGACCCTCGAACTCGAACGGACGCGACACGACGGCGACCGTCAGCGCCCCGAGCTGGCGCGCCACGCGCGCGACGACGGGCGCGGCGCCGGTGCCGGTGCCGCCGCCCATGCCGGCGGTGATGAACACCATATCGGCGCCCTCGAGCATGTCGGCGATCGCCTGCTCGTCCTCCTCGGCGGCGCGGCGGCCGACCATCGGGTCCCCGCCCGAGCCCAGCCCCTTCGTCAGGTTGGGTCCGATCTGCAGCTTGCGCTGCGCCATCGAGCCGGTCAGCGCCTGGATGTCCGTGTTGGCGATGTGGAACTCCACCCCCCGCAGACCGGATGCGATCATGCGATTGACGGCGTTGCCGCCGGCGCCCCCCACTCCAACGACCTTGATCATGGCGGACGGCTGGAGGTCGACCTCGAGTTCGAACATGTCCTTGTCTCCCTTCCGGGCCTCTCCGGGCCCATGTGCTGCGATGAATCGACGGTCGAACCTAGAACAGCTCCGCGAAGAAACGCTTGAGACCCTCGGGGACCGGCAGGCCCTGCGGCTTGGCCTGGTGCGGCGACTCCCCGCCTTCGTTCAGTACCGCGTGCAGGATGAGCCCCACGCCGGTGGCGTGACGCGGATCGCGCACGTTCTCCATGAGGCCGGAGAGCCCCGAGGGGATCCCCCGCCGCACGGGCATCTCGAACACCTGCTCGGCCAGTTCAATCGCGCCCGGCAGCAGGGAACTGCCGCCGGTGAGCACCACGCCGGCGCCCAGCAGGTCGGCGAAGTGGTTCTTCTTCACCTCCTTGGCCGCCAGCATGAAGATCTCCTCGAAGCGCGGCTCGATCATCGTCGCCAGGAGGTGGCGCGCGATGTCCTTGTCCGCTCGGCCGCCGACGCCCGGCACCGTCAGGCGCTCGTGCGGCTGGACCATCGCCGCGAGCGCGCAACCGTGCTCGATCTTGATGCGCTCGGCCTGCTCGATCGGCGTGCGCAGCCCGATCGCGATGTCATTCGTCACCGACGCGCCGCCCAGCGGCACGATCGCCGTGTGGCGGATGGAGCCCTCGAAGAACACCGCGACGTCGGTCGTCCCGCCGCCGATGTCGAGCAGCACGACGCCGAGATCGCGCTCGTCGGGGCCGAGCACGGCGTGCGAGCTGGCCAGCGGCTCGAGCACCAGGTCGTGCACCTTGAGCCCGGCGCGCTGGATCGACTTGCAGATGTTCTTCGCCGAGGTCACCGCGCCCGTGATGATGTGGACCTCGGCCTCGAGCCGGACGCCCGACATCCCGATCGGGTCCTTGATTCCGTCCTGGTCGTCGACGATGAACTCCTGGGGGATGACGTGGATGATCTCGCGGTCCATCGGGATCGCGACGGCCTTGGCGGCGTCGACGACGCGGTCGACGTCGGCCTGCGAGATCTCGTTGTCCCGGCGCGACACGGCGATGACGCCGCGCGAGTTGATCGAGCGGATGTGGTCCCCGGCGATGCCTGCGTAGACGCCCTTGATCTGCACGCCGGCCATGCGCTCGGCTTCCTCGACCGCGCGCGCGATCGACGCGACCGTCTTCTCGAGGTTGACGACGACGCCACGCCTGAGCCCCTCGGACGGGCTGATGCCGACGCCGACGATCTTGAGGTCGCGCGTCTCGGGATCCATCTCGGCGATGATCGCCGAGATCTTCGTGGTTCCGATATCGAGACCGACGTAGGTGCGGGTTTGCGACATCGACTCACCCCCTCCTGGGTTCACGGGTGACGGACTGCATGCTGTCGGCGGCGGCTGCCGCGACGGGAACGGGACGGACGGCGACGACTTCGTCGTCCATCAGGTCGATCGACGAAGCGGACAGGCTCCGCGACGCCAGGTCGGCGAGCACGACGCGCAGCGCGGACAGCGTGCGCACGGTCGGCGGCTCGGCAGGAAGGTAGACATCGATGCCATCGGGCGCGAGCGTGACGACGGTGCGCTTCGGGTCGGCGACGTCGATCTGCGACACCGGGTTCGACAGCCCCACCTCGGGCCGGGCCAGCGCCGCGAGGTGCCGCAGCGCGCGCGCATACCGCGGATCGGCGATGGTCCTGCCGGGCCGCGCATCCGCCACCTTGACGCCCGAGACGATGGGCACGTCGGGCATCACGCCCGAGACCAGCGGCGGCAGGATCACGCCGCGCGCGTCGGTCTCGAACATGCGCCCCCCGCGGACGATCGCGGCCGGACGGCGTTCGGTGATCGCGATCACGATCCGACGTGGCAGCGCGCGCTCGATGCGCGCCGAGGCGACGCGCGGCGACTTCGCGAGCTTCGTGCGGGCCTTGCGCAGGTCGGTGCGCAGGAAGTCGAGCGGGCGGTCGAGACCGGCGGCGCGCCGCACCTCGTCCTCCCCCAGGTACACCGTCCCGTCGACCGAGGCCTGACGCACGATGAACAGCGCGCGATACGGCGGCAGCTTCGCCAGCCGGTCCCGCGACAGCCACAGTCCGCCGCACACCGCGAGCCCGAGCAGGATGATCCACCCCGGCTTGAGCCCGCGCCGGCGCGCCGGATTCGGCGCGGTCCACAGTGCGCGTCCCGTGTAGGCCGATCGGCTCATCGCCGCACCTCGGCCAGCGACTTGACGATGCGGTCGCCGAGGCGGGCGACATCGCCGGCCCCGAGCGTGAGAACGAGATCATGGGGGCGCACCAACTCCCTGAGCAGAGCCTCCGCGCGGGCCAGGTCCCCCGCGTAGACGACGTTCCTGTGCCCGTGGCTCCGGGCGGCCCCCACGATGAGTTCCGCGGTGACGCCGGGAATCGGCGCCTCGCCCGCGGGATAGACGTCCGTCACCAGCACGTGATCCGCGTCGCCGAAGCAGGCGCCGAACTCGCGTGCCAGCGCCCGCGTGCGGCTGAACCGGTGCGGCTGGAACACGGCGATGACGCGCTCGCGGCCGAGCTGCCGCCCGGCGGCGAGCGTCGCCATGATCTCGGTCGGATGGTGCGCGTAGTCGTCGACGACCAGCACGTCCCCCGCCTCGCCCTTCGTCTCGAAGCGGCGGCCGACACCGCCGAAGCGCGACAGCGCCTGCGCGACGTGGGCGAACGGGATCTCGAGCTCGACACCGACGATGATCGCGGCCAGCGCGTTGAGAACGTTGTGGCGGCCCATCACGGGCAGTTCGATTGCGCCCACCGTGCGCTCGCCCCACGTCACCGTGAACCGCGCGCCCCGGGGCGACAACTCGAGGTCGCACGCCCGGATCGCCCCGTGCTCGATCCCGTAGGTGAGCGTGCGGCGGCTGATGCGCGGCGCCAGGCGCATCAGGCGCGCGTTGTCCGCGCACAGCACGACCAGCCCGTAGAACGGCACGCGCTCGGCGAACTCGACGAACGCCGACTCGAGGCCCGCCATCGAGCCGTAGTGGTCGAGGTGCTCCTCGTCGAGGTTCGTGATCACGGCGATCGCGGGCGACAGGCGGACGAACGAACCGTCGGACTCGTCGGCCTCGGCGACCAGGTACTGCCCGTGCCCCAGGCGCGCGTTCGTCTTGAGCGCGTGCACGCGCCCGCCCACCACGATCGTCGGGTCGAGCCCGCCCTCGAGCAGGATCGCCCCGACCATCGACGTGGTCGTCGTCTTGCCGTGCGCGCCACCGACGGCGATGCCGTACTTCATGCGCATCAGCTCGGCCAGCATGTCGGCGCGCGGGATGACCGGCAACCCGCGGCCGATCGCAGCGCGAAGCTCGGGGTTGTCGGCCTGCACCGCGCTCGAGTAGACGACGATCTGCGCGCCCTCGACGTTTCGTTCGTGGTGCCCGGCGAACACGCGCCCGCCCGCGGCGACGAGGCGATCCGTCACCTCGGTCGTCTTGAGATCCGATCCCGACACCTGGTAGCCCATGGTGAGCAGGACCTCGGCGAGGCCGCTCATTCCCGAGCCGCCGATGCCGATGAAGTGGATCTTGCGCGTTCGTCCGTACACGTCAGTCCTCGGTCTCGTCGCCGGTGGTGTCGACGCCACGGCCGTCGCGCGTCGCGCGCTTGCCGGCCGCATCGGCCGCCCACTCGATCAGGCACTTCGCGATCCGCTGGGCGGCGTCCGGGCGCGCGAAGCGGCGCGCGTTGGCCGACATGCGGATCAGGGTCTCGCGGTCCTTGAGCAGGCGCGACAGTTCGTGCGCCAGACGCTCGCCGGTCAGTTCGCCGTCCTTGATCATCACGGCGCCGCCCCGCTCGGCCAGGTTCTGGGCGTTCACTTCCTGGTGGTTGTAGGCCGCGAACGGATACGGCACGAGGATCGACGGCACGCCGCAGGCGGCGATCTCGGCCAGCGTCATCGCTCCGGCGCGACAGACCACGAGGTCGGCCGCGGCGTACGCCTCGTGGATGTGCGTCAGGTACGGCACGACGGTCACCGGCAGGCCCTGCGCCTCGGCCTTCTCCTTGGCCCAGGCGAAGTCCTCCTTGCCGGTCTGCAGGATGAACTGCGCCGACAGGTGTCCGCGCAGCTTCTGGATCGCGTCGAGCGTCGCCTCGTTGATCCGCCGCGCGCCACGCGAGCCACCGAACACGAACGCGGTCGGCACCCCTTCGGCCAGGCCGAAACGCGCCAGAGCGGGCTTCCGCTCGCCGGAGAGGATCTCGCGCCGCACCGGGTTGCCCGACAGCTTGAGCCGATCCTTGCGCAGGAACCAGCCGCGCGATTCGCTGAACGCCAGGTGCACCTCGTCGGCCACGCGGGCGAGCAGGCGGTTCGTCAGGCCGGGGATCGAGTTCTGCTCCTGCAGGACCACCGGCCGGCGGGCCAGCCACGCGGCGACCACGACCGGCGCGGAGACGTATCCCCCGGTGCCGAGCACCACGTCGGGGCGCCACGAGTTGACGATGCCGATCGACGAGAAGAACGCGCCCGCATTGGCCAGCAGCGCGCCGGGCACCTTCCACGGAGCACGACGCGGCAGGCCGCGCGCCCCGATGGTGACCAGCTCGAAGCCCGCCTCGGGCACGACTCGACCCTCGAGCCCGCGATCGCCGCCGACGAAGCGGATCTCGATCGTCGGATCGAGGCGCTTCAGTTCCTCGGCGACCGCGATTCCCGGGTAGATGTGTCCCCCGGTGCCGCCGCCTGCGATGAGCACCTTCATCGTCTGCCTCCCGCGAATCCGCGTGCGCCGACGGCGCCGAACGTGGTCTTCCGGCCGCGCTTCGGCACGGGCGCGCCGGCGGTGACCGGACGTGCGGCCGACTGCCGGGCTGAGATGTTGACCAGGATACCGGCGGCCGCGAGGTTCATGACCAGCGCGGAACCGCCATACGAGACGAACGGCAACGGGAGCCCCGTGGTCGGGAACAGGCCCGTCGCGACACCGAAGTTGACGAACGTGTAGAGCGCGAACTGAGTGGTGAGCCCGGCGGCGATCAGGTACGACCGATCGTCCAGCGCACGGAACGCGGTGCGGAAGCCCCGCGCGAGGTACGCGAGCAGCGCAACCAGCAGCATCGCGGTCGCGATGAAACCGCCCTCCTCGCCGATGATCGCGACGATGAAGTCGGTGTGCGGATCCGGCAGGTAGAGGAACTTCTGCAGGCTCTTGCCGTAGCCGCGACCGAACAGGCCTCCCGAGCCGAGCGCGATGAGCGACTGGTCGAGCTGCCACCCGGCGCCCAGCGAGTCGAGCTTGCCGGTGAACAGGAACGACAGGAAGTTGGCGACCCGGCCCCGCTGGTAGTCGTGCGTGGCGAGCATTCCGAGGAAGCCGATGAAGCCGACCCCGAGCAGCGAGACGAGGTGGATCGCGCGGGCGCCGGCGAAGAACAGCATGGCCAGCACGACGCCGAAGAGCACGCCGGCCGACGACAGGTTGGGTTGCAGGGCGATCAGCACCACCGCGGCGCCGCCGACCAGGAGCGCCGGAAGGAAACCGCCGCGCAGGCTCCGGATCGCCTCGCCCCGGCGCGCCAGATAGCGGGCGAGGAACAGGACGACGACGACGCGCGCGATTTCGGTCGGCTGGAACGTCGCGCCGAACAGCCCGACCCAGCGGCGGGCGCCGCGCGAGGATGCGATGCCGTGGGCGAACGCGAGCAGCGCGAGCAGCGCGAGCACGGCGAGGAACATGCGTCCCGCGTTCTTGTCGATGAAGCGGTCCAGGTCGGTGCGGGCGAGCCAGAAGAAGGCGGCCAGCCCGATCACGAGGTGGATCGAGCGGCGGAACAGGAAGTAGTACGGATCCTGGTAGGTGGTGAGGCCCAGGATCGAGCTCGCCGAGTAGACGATGACGAGCGACACCACCGCGAGGATCAACGGCGTGAGCGCGATGACCGGGTCGGGACGACGCGGGGCCTCGATCATGCGCCCTCCCCGCCCGCCGTCGCCACGAGCGCGGTCACGGCCGCCTTGAAACGCCGCCCGCGATCCTCGTAGTCGGTGAACATGTCGAACGACGCACAGCCCGGCGACAGGACGACCGGCGCGCCACCGAGCGCGCGTCCGGCGGCGTAGCCGCGGCGCACGGCGTCGTCGAGGTCGGTCGCGCGCTCTGCCGGCACGGCGGGCCAGGCCGCGGCGATCGTCGGGGCCGCCTCGCCGATGAGAATCAGGCGCCCGATCTTCTCCGCCGCCAGCGTGGCGATCGACGCCCAGGGACCGGCCTTGTCACGCCCGCCGGCGATCACCACCACCGGGGCCGGGAAGGCGAGGAGTGCGGTGCGCATCGAATCGACGTTCGTCGCCTTGCTGTCGTTCCAGAAGCGGACCCCGCCAACCGTGCCCGCGGCCTCAATGCGGTGCTCGAGCCCGGGGAACGCAGCGAGCTCGGTCGCCAGCGCGGCAATCGGAGCCGGCCACGGCAACGTCGCGGCGACCGCGCAGAGCGCGTTCATCACGTTGTGCGGCCCCGGAACCTTGAGCGCACGCGCCGGGAGGAGCACGTCCCTGTGCCCCTCCCGGACACGCACGACACGGCCGGCGCCGTCGAGCAGCGCGCCGTCGAATGCCGCCAGTTCCGGGCGATCGCTCGCGCGCACGTAGCCGACGCGCGCCGCGAGGCCGAAGCGGGTCGCCCAGTCGGCGGTGGCGGGATCGTCGGCGTTGAGCACCGCGCGGTCCCCTGCGTCTTGCTGCGCAAACACGCGCGACTTCAGCGCGGCGTAGGTGGCGAGGTCGCCGTGGCGATCGAGGTGGTCCGGCGTCAGGTTGGTGACCAGCGCGAGGACCGGCTTGAACGCGACGACCCGTTCGAGCTGGAAGGAACTGACCTCGGCGACGATCGCGCCGTCGGGGGGAATCGCGGCGGCGCGCTCGCACGCGGCCTCGCCGATGTTGCCGCACACGAACGTCTCGCGGCCCGTCGCCGCGACGAGGCGCCCCGCGAGGGCGGTCGTCGTGCTCTTGCCGTTCGTGCCGGTGATCGCCACCCACGGCGCGCGCGATGCCTGGAACGCCAGCTCGAGCTCGGCCACCACCGGGACGCCGCGCTTGTCCGCGGCCGCGAGCAGGGCCGCCGTCGGCGGCACGCCCGGGCTCGTCACCACGATGTCGGCGCCGTCGAGCAGTGCCGCGTCGTCGCGGCCGGCGGCGATGCGCACGCCGTGTGCCTCGAGCGCGTCCAGTCCGTCGCCGTCGCCCAGCACCTCGCGCGACCGGCCGTCGGCCAGCGTGACCGGCAGGCCACGCTCGGCGAGCAGTCGCGCCGCCGCCCGCCCCGAGCGCGCCGCACCGAGGACGAGCACGCGCCGGCCGGTCCACGCGGACCACGAGCGCGGCGCGTCCTTCGCCGGAACCGGGAGCACGGTGGGCACGGAAGGGGTCATGGCGAGGGTCCCGTTCACTGGAGCTTGAGGGTGGACAGCGTGACCAGCGCCAGCAGCGCCGCGACGATGTAGAACCGGACGACGACGCGGCTCTCCGCCCAGCCCGAGAGCTCGAAGTGATGATGCAGCGGCGACATCTTGAAGACGCGCTTGCCCGTCAGCTTGAACGACGCCACCTGGATGATGACCGACAGCGCCTCGGCGACGAACACGCCGCCCACGACGACGAGCAGGAACTCCTTCTTGATCAGCACGGCCACCACGCCAAGCGCCCCGCCCAGGGCGAGCGAGCCAGTGTCCCCCATGAACACGTCGGCCGGGTGACAGTTGAACCACAGGAAGCCGAGCGCGGCGCCGAAGATCGCGGCGCAGAACACGGTCAACTCGCCGCTGCCCGGCAGGTAGAGCACATTCAGGTACTGGCTGAACTTGACGTGGCCCGAGACGTAGCACAGGGCCGCGAACGTGACGGCGACCATGGCGACCAGTCCCGAGGCGAGACCGTCGAGCCCGTCGGTCAGGTTCACCGCGTTCGACGAGCCGGTGATCACGATCATCACGAACGGCACGAACAGCCAACCGAAGTCGACGTAATTGAACTTGAGGAACGGTACCGTGGTCACGGTCGCCGGCACGTGCTCCGTCGGGATGAACAGCAGCACGAGTGCCACGGTCGCGCCGATCGCGCCCTGGCCGAGCAACTTCCACCGCCCCATCAGCCCCGCCTTGACCCGCTTGACCACCTTCAGCCAGTCGTCGAGCATCCCGAGCGCGCCGAGCGCGAGCGTGGCGCCCAGGGCGACCAGGATGTTGCGGTTCGTGAGGTCCGCCCACAGCAGCGTCGGCAACGTGATCGCCAGCAGGATCAGGAGGCCGCCCATCGTCGGCGTTCCGGCCTTGCCATGGTGCGACTGCGGCCCCTCGGCGCGGATGAGCTGGCCGAGCTTGACCTTGCCGAGCCAGTGGATGAGGTGCGGGCCGACGAGGAACGAGATGATCAGCGCGGTGATCGCCGCGTAGGCCGCGCGGAAGGTCAGGTAGCGGAAGACGTTGAGGAACCCGAGGCCCTCGACCTGGCTCAGCTCGTGGAGGTAGTAGAACACGTCAGCGCCCCTCCCCGGCCGCGGCCGTCGCGCCGCCCAGCGCCTCGCGCAGGACTTCGATCGCCTCTTCCATCGCCGACCCGCGCGAGCCCTTCACCAGCACGACGTCACCGGGGGCGAGCGTCGCGGCGAGCGCGCGCGCCATGACGCGGCGCTCGGCGAAGTGCGTCACGCGCGCGGCGGCGGCGGCGTCGCCCTCGTGTGCAGCGGTCAGCGCGTGCGTCATCAGCGGACCCCACAGGAACGCGCCGTCGAGTCGCGGCAGGCGGCGTCCGGCGGCGGCGTGCCAGTCGG
>JBKJNH010000083.1:0-7457 GCA_046596055.1 Candidatus Eiseniibacteriota bacterium | reverse complement strand
GAACCGAGGAAGCCCTCGAGCGACAGCGCGCAGGCGCCGAGCGCCGCGCGGAAAACGCGACCCGCGTCGATCAGGGTGAGCGCCAGCACGGCGGTCGACATCTGCGTTCCGTTGATCAGTGCGAGGCCCTCCTTCGGGCCGAGCACGAACGGGGAAAGCCCGGCCGCAGCCAGCGCGTCCGCCCCGGACATCTCGCGCCCGTTGAACGACGCTCGACCTTCGCCTACGAGCACCAGGGCAAAGTGCGCCAGCGGCGCCAGGTCCCCGCTCGCCCCGACCGAACCCTGGGCGGGAACCCGCGGCACGACCCCTGCCGCGACAAGTGCCAGCAACGCCTCGACCAGCTCCACGCGCACACCGCTCACGCCCATCGCAAGGGAGTTGGCGCGCAGCAGGCCCATTGCCCGGACGACGTCGTCGGGCAACGCCGGCCCCGTGCCGGCGGCATGGCTGCGCAGCAGGTTCAACTGCAGCCGGGCCAGGTCGCCATCGGCAACGCGCCGGTTCTTGAGCTCGCCGAAGCCCGTGTTGACGCCGTAGACCGGAGCCCCCGCCGCGACCGCGCGCTCGACCACGGCGCGCGAGGCCACGAGACCCGGGCGTGCCGCAGCAGCCAGGCGGGCCCTGGCCCGTCCGCGCGCATACGCCTCGAGTTCGGCGAGCGTCAGGTGATGGCCGTCGACGTCGATCATGCGGCTCCTTCCCCGCGCGCGGCGAAGAAGGCGGCCGCCTGCGTGACGAGATCCTCGGTGGTGGCCGCAACGCGCAGTGCGACCGGCAGTCCCTTGCGAAAGTGTGCGCCGTACCCCCGGGTGACGATCCGGTCGTCGAGGAGGACGATCACGCCGCGATCGGTGCGCCGCCGCAGCAGCCGCCCCACGCCCTGGCGAAAACGCAGCACCGCCTCGGGCAGGTCGACCCGCGCGAAGCCGCGCTCCCCGGCCTCCTCGACCTTCTCGCGCCGCGCCTCGACCAGCGGCTCGTCGGGCACCGGGAACGGCAACCCGGTGACGACGAGCACCTCCAGAGCTTCTCCCGGAAAGTCGACACCCTCCCAGAAGCTGGCCACGCCGAGCAACAGCGCGCCGCGCGCATCACGAAACCGCCGCGCCAGTTCGACGGCGCTGCCATCCACGTCCTGCGCCCAGACCGCGGCGTCGCCGAGCGTCGCCTTCAGCCGCTTCGCCGCGCGACGCAACTTCAGATGAGACGTGAACAAGACGAGGGTATTCCTTCCCAGGCGGCGGTGGAGTTCCGCCACGACTTCGTCCGCGGAGTCGCTCGCGCCGACGGCGCGGGAGTTCAGCACGAACGCGCCAAGCTGGCGCGGGAAGTCGAAGGGCGAAGGATACACCCGTTCGGTCACCTCGAGCTCGGCGCCTTCGGCCAGCCCCAGGCGCTCGCGGACGAAGCGGAACGACCCGTTCGCCGCCAGCGTCGCCGACGCGAGCACCACGGAGGTGAGGTCCGGCAGCAGCTTCGAGCGCACGATCTCGGCCACCTCGACGGGCGCGGCGACGACGGTCGCGGTCTCGGGATGCGCGCCGCTGCGCCAGTACACGTGCTTGCCCGATCGGGGATCGGTCAGGAAGCGCAGGTCCGCGTGCCAGTCCTGCCAGCCGCCGGCCACGCCCGCGAGATCGCCGGCCAGATCATCGAGCATCGGCGACTGCGGCCCGCGGGCCAGCACCGAGGCGACGCGACGCAGCGACTCCTCGCCCTCGCGCGCGGCGGCGAACAGGCGCTCGAGCGGCTCGTACATGTCCCCCGTCAACTCCTCGAGCTGGCGGAAGCGGGCCCGCGGCTCGTATGGCCCGCCCGGATCGCCGCGCCCGTCAAGGCTCGCCGCGACGCCGGCGAAGAACGCCCGACCCGCGTCGTGCACGCCCGGCGCGAGTCCGCGCAGCGTCTCGGTCGCCAGGGCCAGCTCGGCGCGCTCGGGGGCCTTCAGGAGCGTCGCCGCGCCGAGCACGATCGCGTCGAGGGCCGAGGCGTGCATGCCCTTTCCGGTCGGCGAGCCGGCCACCTGCTCCAGCAACGTGTCGATGCGCCCGAGACTCTGCTGCACGGTGAGCTGGGCGGTGAACACCGCATCGAGGTGGTGCGCCTCGTCGACGATCAGGGTCCGGTAGGCCGGGAGCACGTTCGTCCCCGACGTGCCGGTGACGAGCAACGCGTGATTGACGACGACCAGTTCGGCCGAGCCGGCCAGCCGCCGCGCCTTGCGCCACGGGCAATCGCCGCCGGGACGGCAGGCCGAAGCATTGCAAAACGACGGGTCGAAGCCGATGCGCGGCTTGAGGGCCGCGCCACCGGGGTGAGCGCTCCACCCGAACTCGTCGAGGTCCCCGGTCTTCGTCGCCTCGACCCATGCGGCAGCTTCGGTCTCGGCGCGCGTGGCGCGGGCCCCGCGCTTCTTGTGCTCGGCGACGTGCAGCTTCCAGCGCCGCGGGCACAGGTAGTTGTGCTTGCCCTTGAGGCGAACGACGCGCGGGGCTGGGCTCATCACCTCGGCGAGGCGCGGCAGGTCCTCGTCGGTCAGTTGCCCCTGGAGTTGCTTCGTGTGCGTCGAGATCACGACGGGCGAGCGCTCGCGACGGCTCCAAAGAAGCGCCGGCACAAGGTAGCCCAGGGACTTGCCGACGCCCGTCGGCGCCTCGGCGAACAGCGCTCCACCCTCGTCGAGCACCGCCGCGACGTCGTGCGCGAACGCGAGCTGCGCCTCGCGCGACTCGTAGCCGGGAATGGCCCTGGCCAGCAATCCACCGGGGCCGAGCAGGCGATCGACGGGGTGGATGTCGGGGCGTTCGTTCACGCGCCCTCCCGCTCGGCCGCGAGTCGCGTCGCGAAGGCCGCCGGGTCGGCGAGCGCGGCCTCGAACGCCGCCTCGTCGAGCACGGGCACCTTGTGTTTCCGGGCCTGCTCGAGCTTGGAGCCCGCCTCCTCGCCGGCAACGACGACATGCGTCTTCTTGCTCACGCTGCCGGTCACCGTGCCGCCTTGCGCCTCGATCTCGCGCCCCGCGACCAGCCGCGTCCGTCGCGCCAGCGTCCCCGTAAGCACGAACGTGAACCCGGCCCAGGGCGCAGCGCTGCCGGCGGCGGGACGCTCCATCGGCAGGGGCTCCACTCCGACCTCCGACAGCTTGTCGAGCAGGCGAATCGCCGCGGGATCGGCGAGCCACTGGAGGACCGACGCCGCGACCACCGGACCGACGTCGCGCACGGCCTCGAGACGCTCCAGAGAGACGGCGCGAAACGCGTCGTGGTCTCCGCAAGCAAGCGCCAGAGAGCGCGCAGTGCTCACGCCCACGTGCCGGATTCCAAGGGCAAAGATCCATCGGTCCAGGGTTCGCGCCTTCGATTGTGCGATCGCGTTCACGAGGTTCTGCGCCGACTTCGGGCCCATTCGTTCGAGCCCCTGCAATTCCTCGACCGTGAGGCGATAGAGATCTGCAGGATCCTCCAGGGGCTCCGGGCCGGCGTTCGCCGTCCGCGTACATAGTTGCTCCACGACCGCCTCCCCGAGGCCCTCGATGTCCATGGCATTCCGGCCCGCCCAGTGCAAGATCCGCGCGCGCCGCTGCGCGGGGCAGGCGGGCCCGTCGCAACGCACGATCGCCTCGCCCTCCTCGTGCACCAGCGGCGTGTCGCATTCCGGGCAGCGCGCGGGCATGGCGAAGACGCGTTCGGAGCCGTCGCGCTCGTCGACCAGCGCGCGCACGATCTTCGGGATGACCTCGCCGCCCTTCTCGACGACGACGCGATCGCCGATGCGCACGCCGAGACGCTCGACCTCGCCCGGGTTGTGCAGCGTGGCGCGCGCCACGGTCGTGCCGAGCAGGAGAACCGGCTCGAGCACCGCGACCGGTGTCACCGCACCCGTGCGCCCGACCTGCACCACGATGTCGAGAAGACGCGTGACGGCCGATTCCGTCTCGAACTTGAATGCCAGAGCCCAGCGCGGGGCACGCGCCGTCGCCCCCAGAGCGCGCTGGGCGGCGAGGTCGTCGACCTTCACCACCAGGCCATCCGTGTCGTAGGGCAGCCCTCGTCGCTCCACCGCCCAGCGCTCCACTTCCGCCCGGACCCCGTCGATCCCCACGACGCGCTTCGCGTGCCGATTGACGCACAGCCCGAGGCCCGCCAGGCGCGACAGGAGCTCGGACTGCGTCGACACCCCGAGGAACTCGGCATCGGGCGAGGCGTACGTGAAGTAGGTGAGCCCGCGCCGGGCCACCTCGCGCGCGTCGAGCAGCTTGAGCGTGCCGGCCGCGGTGTTGCGCGGATTGGCGTACAGCGCCTCGCCGGCGGCATCGCGCGCGGCGTTGATCGCCGCGAATCGCGCGTGCTCGAGGTACACCTCGCCGCGCACTTCGAGCGCGCCGCGCGGCGCGTCCGTCAGGGTCAGCGGCAGCCCGCGCAACGTGCGCAGGTTCTGCGTCACGTCGTCGCCCTCGACGCCATTGCCGCGCGTGATCCCGGCCACGAACCCGCCGTCCTCGTAGCGCAGGACGACGGCCACGCCGTCGATCTTGAGCTCGACCGTGTAGGCGACGTCGTCGCGTTCGAGGGCCTTTGCCACCCGGGCGTGGAACTCCACGAGTTCCGCGTCGCCGTACCCGTTGTCGATCGACAGCATCGGTGCGCTGTGCCGCACCGTGCGAAATCCCCCCAGGGGCGTCTCGGACACGCGCTGCGTGGGCGACGCGGGATCGATCCACTCCGGGTGCTCCCGCTCGGCCGCCACGAGCGCGGCGAACAGCGCGTCGTATGCCCGGTCGGGGATCTCGGGCTGTGCCGCGACGTAGTAGAGCCGATCGTGCCGCTCGATCGTTCGCCGGAGGGCGTCGTAGGCGGCGCGCGTGTGGGGAACGTCGGACATCGGCCTCGCCTTCGGCAGGGGCGGAACTCTTCCTAGAAACGATTCACGATGCGCACGTGCAGCTTGCCATCGAGCGGTCCATCGCCCTGCCCCCAGCCCAGCGACAGCGACACCAGGCCGAGGCCCGAGGGCGCCTCCAGACCGACGCCGGCTCCGGTCCGCAGGAGCGTCTCGGACGAGGGTACGGCGTCGGCGTCGAGGAACGGGCGGTACAGAACGGCCTGGTCGACGAACGCGAAGGCGCGCCCGCCGGTCGCCGGGAACAGGCCGAACTCGGCGCGGGCAACGGCCCAGCGCGAGGCACGGAACTGGCCTTCGCGGTAGCCGCGCAACTGGCGCGCCCCGCCGACGGCGTCGAGGTCGTAGTACGGAACGACCGCCTCGTTCGACAGGCGCAGCGCGGCGTCGACGTCGAGACGGGCGCCGCTCGCGGCCGCGACCCGGCGGTGCGCCTCGGTGCGCAGCAACGCGGTGAGTTGCGTCGCGCGTCGTCCCCCGTCGGGGCGGAGGGCCTCGCGCTTGAATGCCGTCCCCGTCGCGACCATCACGCGGTAACCGGCCCGCGGCACCAGCGGGTCGTCGCGCCGGTCGGCCTCCACCCCGGCCTCGAACGTCCCGGCGGTGGCGCGCTCCACGACGCCCTCGGCAAGCACGGTCCGCTCGCGCGCGAATGCGAGCCACAGTCGAGCGCCCGCCCACGCCGCCGACGAGATGCGCAACGCGCCGCGCGTTCGCGTATAGAGTGTATCCTCGACCTGCTGGTCCAGCCCCAGTTCGGTGCGCATCGCCAGGCCGAAGGTCTGCGGCTCGGCGTAGCGCAGGCGGAACTCGGTGACGCCGCCGCCGCGTCCCTCGTACTGGAGCGCGGCCTGTCGCGCCGTGCCGCCGATGCTGCCCAGCGCCAGGTCGAAGCGACCCGTCAGCCCGCCACCGCCGCTTCCCCCGGTCGCCGTGCTCGCGCTCTGGAAGCCGAGCGCGCCGTCGAACGTGTTGGTCGCCGCCTCCACGACCGGGAAGGCCAGACGGGCGCGTCCGCCGCCGAGCGACTCGAGGGTCGGCTCGCCGACCCGCGCGAACACGCCCAGGTCGGCCAGCCGCTGCCGTGCCTGGCGCACGCGCGCCGGATCGTACGGCACCCCCACCGCCCCCTCAACGCACTTTTGGAGCACGCCGGGGCGGGTGGAGACCGCCCCCGGAAAGGTGACCTCCGTGACCGTGATCGAGTCGCCTTCGATGGCGCGCAGGGCGAGCCGGACGCCGGCGGCACTGCGCCCCACGTCGATCACGAACAGGCGTGCCTCGGCGAAGCCGCGCGCGCCGTACGCCGCGACCACCGCGTCGAGCGCGGCGGGCAGCGCGACGGGACGGAACGGCACGCCCGGCGCCAGGCCGGAGCGCTCCGCGGCCTCGGACGGGCTCAACCGCTCGAACCCCTCCCACGCGACCTCGTGCAGCGTCGCCCGCGCGCCCGGACTCGTGTGGACGAGCATCGTCGCGCGCGCGTTCCCCGCCTCGCCGGCAGGCGGCCCCGCCACGATCGAGTCGATCCGCGCGTCGAGCCAGCCCTCGCCCTCGAGCGCGGCGACCAGGCGCGCGACGCCCGCCACGACGAGCGCCGAGTCCGGCACTCCACCGACGGGCAGCCCCATCGTGCGGCGTGCCGCATCCCCGGCGCCCGCGGGCAGGCCGAGGATCTGCACGCGCTCGACCCGCGTGCCCTGCGGCCAGCCCGGCAGCGGCGCGGCAAAGGCGCGCGATGACCCTGCCGCCATTGCGGCGGCGCACGCGACGAGCGCGCAGAGCGGGGCGATCGCGCGGCGCATCAGAACGCCGCCCTCAGCTCGGCCCGACCGGTGTGCACGAACGGGCGGTCGACGGGCTTGCGACCGTTTCCACCCAGCACGATGCTGACGCGCTCGCGCACGCGCACGCTGGTCTCGAGCGTGTAGTCCCACGGATCCGGAAACACCGGGAAGCCGCTGGGCACCAGCGCCGGCACGGACCCGCCGCCGATCCACGCGTGACGCAACAACGTCTCCACTCGCCACTTCCCGCCCTGCGTCCAGGTCAGGCGCGGCCCGACGCGCACGACGCGCGACGGCTCCGCCGCGTCGTTCTCCACTTCGGCGCGGTCGAGGCTGCCGAGAACGCCGACGCGCCATGCCGCCGCCGGCAACCACGTCACCTCGCCGCTGGCCAACTGGGTGGTCAACCGCCGCTGGACGCTGCCGAATCCCGGCGCGACCTGCACCGCCGTGCCCTGCGTCGCACGCAGCACGGCCTCGGTGAGCCAGCGCGGATCGGGCCGCGTGCGCCAGCGGGCCTCCTCGCTCCACTCGTCGCGCGTCGTGGCCTGCCCCTCGAACTGGCGATCGGCCGAGCTGCGTCGCTCGAGGCGGAACAGCAACTGCGCCCAGCGCGTGCGACCGCCGAAGCCGACTTCCGGGCGGATCACGTAGGTGCCGAACACCACGTCGTCGCGGGACAGGATGCGCTTCGGGGTATAGAGGAGGTCGGCCGGGGTGAAGCCGCCGCGGCGACCCTCGCTGGCCTGGACGAGCAGGGAGAGCCGC
>JBKJNH010000218.1:0-7884 GCA_046596055.1 Candidatus Eiseniibacteriota bacterium | reverse complement strand
CATCGAGGCCGCGGTGCGCTCCGGGGGCGCCGCGGCGGCGCACCTGCTTTCATTCCACGGAGGGAAGGTTCGATGACGAACGCACGCACCATCGTGGCGATCGGCGGCGGCAGCTTTCGCACCGATCCCGGCAACGCGCTCGATGACTTTCTGCTGGCGCGCACGGGCCGCGAACGTCCGCGCGTCCTGCTCGTGCCGACCGCGGGCGGTGACGCCGAGCCGGTGATCGAGGCGTTTCATCGTTCCTTCCTCGAGCGCCGCTGCGTCCCGACGGTGCTGCGCCTGTTCAACCGCGAGCACGAGGACCTCGCCCCGCTCGTGCTGGCGCAGGACCTGATCTTCGTCACCGGCGGCAACACCGCGAACCTGGCCGCGATCTGGGGAGTGCACGGCGTCGACGCCCTGCTGCGCCGCGCGTGGGAGCAGGGCACGGTCATGGCCGGCGTGTCGGCCGGCGGCCTGTGCTGGTTCGAGGAAGGCGTCACCGACTCGTTTCACCCCACCGCGCTCAAGCCGCTTCATCACCTGCTCGGCATCCTCGAGGGCAGCTTCTGCCCGCACTACGACAGCGAGGAGTCGCGCCGTCCGCTGTTCCAGCGGTTCGTCGCCGAAGGCACGCTGGCGCCCGGCTATGCGGCCGATGACGGCGCGGCTCTCGTGTTCGACGACACGCGCTTCGTCGAGGCGGTGAGTTTCCGGCCGGGCGCCGGCGCGTATCGCGTCGAGCCGGCCGGTCCGTCGGCCGCCGAGACTGCGCCGGCCGCACGCGAGACGCCGCTCCCCACGCGTTCACTCGTCGCCTGAGCGGATGATCCTCCTCGCCCTGTTCCTCGTCGTGCTGAACGGCTTCTTCGTCGCCACCGAGTTCGCGCTCGTCAAGGTGCGCGCCACGCGCCTGCGGCAGCTCGCCCGCGCCGGCAACACCACCGCTGCCGCGGCCGAGAAGATCGTCGCCCAGCTCGACTCGTATCTCTCGGCCTGCCAGCTCGGGATCACGCTCGCCTCGCTGGGCCTGGGCTGGGTCGGCGAGCCGGCGTTCGCCGGCCTGATCGAGCCCGGCCTCGCGAAACTCGGCGCGTGGGCCGAACCGTTCGCACACGTGATCTCCGTCGCCCTGGCGTTCGCCGTGATCACGGTACTCCATATCGTCGCGGGCGAGCTGGCGCCCAAGAGCCTCGCCATCTGGAAGCCCGAGGAGACGACGCTCGCGGTGACCCGGCCGATGCAGGCGTTTCATCGCATGTTCTACCCGTTCATCGCCGTGCTCAACGGCGCTGCGCGCGCCCTCCTGGCGCCGTTCGGCATCACCGCCGCGGGGGGCGAGGGCCATCACACGGAGGAAGAAGCGCGCATGATCCTCGCCGAGTCGCTGGCCGGCGGCCGCGACCAGGACACGCGACGCCGCCTGGTCGAGCGCGCGTTCGAGTTCACGCGCAAGCGCGCCCACCAGTTCATGGTGCCGCGTGCGGACATCGTCGCGCTCGACGTCACCGTCTCGCTCGCCGAGAACCTCGACGCCGCGCGGCGCATGGGATTCACGCGCTACCCGCTGGTGCGCGGCGCGCTCGACGACGTCCTCGGGATCGTCCACATTCGCGACCTGACCACGGGCGCGGGACGCATCGACACGTCGGAGGACCTGATTCGCGTCGCCCGCGAACCGTTGTTCACGCCCGAGGCCTCGCCCGCCGACGTGTTGCTGCGCCAGTTCCAGTCACGCCGCCTGCACCAGGCGATCGTGGTCGACGAGTACGGCGGCACGTCGGGGCTGGTCACGCTCGAGGACCTGCTCGAGGAGTTGATCGGCTCGGAGATCCAGGACGAGTTCGATGCCGGCGAGGCCGCACCCTTGCTCACCCTGGGAGGCGGCGCCTACTCGGTCACGGGAGGATATGCGCTGGTCGACCTGGTGAACCTGCTCGAGGTGCGACTCGAGGACCCCGACGAGGCGGTGACCGTGGGCGGCTACGTGCAGAATCGGCTGGGCCGCATCGGCCGCGTCGCCGACGTCGTCGAGCTGGGCGACAACCATGCGCTCCGCGTTCTCGAGACGCGGCAGCGGCGCGTGATGCGGGTGTGGGCCGGGCCGCGCACGGGCGCGGCGGCGGACGTCGGCCCGAGCTAGACGGGCAGCGCCGACCTCTCGCGCTGCAGGCCGCGTGCCCTCGCCGACTCGATGTCCGCGACCTTCTTGAGCGACGCCGCGGTGAGGTTGTGCGAGCCGTTCTCGGTGACGACGATGTCGTCCTCGATGCGGATGCCGATGCCGCGGTACTGCGGATCGTACGCGGGGCCGCCGTCGCCGAAGTAGAGCCCCGGCTCGACGGTGAGCACCATGCCCGGTTCGAGCGGGCGCGAATGACCCTTCCCGTCGACGTAGAGGCCCACGTCGTGCACGTCGAGCCCGAGCCAGTGGCTGGTCCGGTGCATGTAAAACGGCTGGAACGCCTTCTGCGCGATCAGCTCCTCGACCCGCCCCGCCAGCACTCCCAGCTGCACGAGTCCCTCGACCAGCGTGGTCAGCGCCGCGTGGTGCACGTCGTCGAACAGCGCGCCCGGGCGGATGACGGCGATCGCCGCCTCCTGCGCGGCGAGAACGATGTCGTACGCCGCGCGCTGCGCCGGCGAGAAGCGCGCCCCCACCGGGAACGTGCGCGTGACGTCGGCCGTGTAGCCCTCGACTTCAGCGCCGGCGTCGATGAGCAGCAGGTCCGTCGCGGCGAGACGCGACTCGTTCTCGGTGTAGTGGAGGATCGTCCCGTTGACGCCGCCGGCCACGATCGAGTTGTAGCCCGGCGCCTTCGCGCCGCGGGCGCGGAACACGTAGTTGACCAGCGCCTCGACCTCGTACTCGTACATGCCGGGGCGCGTGCCCTCGAGCGCGGCGTTGTGTGCCTCGGAGGTGATGTCGCCCGCCCGCTGCAGGAGCTCGATCTCCTCCGCAGTCTTGTGCAGGCGCGCCTCGTGCGTGAGCATGGCCAGCTCGGCGACGCTCGAGGGACCCTTGCCCGAGCGCGCGCGCACGCGGCGCGAGGCGGCGAGCCAGGCGTCCATCCGCCCGTTGAAGGAGCGCTCGATCCCCGGCGTCCACCACAGTGTCGGGGCCGCCTCCAGGTACTTCGGCAGCACCGCGTCCAGATCCTCGATGGAATAGGTCGCATCGGGCCCGAAGTCGCGAAGCGCACCCTCGATGCCGGCGCGGCGACCGTTCCAGGTCTCCTTCTCCGGATCGCGCGGGCGAACGAAGAGCACGAAGCGATGCTCGGGGTGGGTGTCGGTGAACACCGCGACCGTGTCGGGCTCGGCGAAGCCGGTCAGCCACCACAGATCCGAGTCGGGACGATAGGTGAACTCGGTGTCGTGCGAGCGCGTCTGCTCCGGATTGGAGCGGACGACGGTCACGCCCCCGCCGAGAGCGGTCATGCGCGCCAGCAGCGCCCCTCGACGGTCACGGAACGTGGAGCCCGGCAGGCGGCGGATGGGTTCATGGGTCAGCACGGGCTCGAGGTTCATGACGCGGCGGCCTCCGGCTGGGGTGGGTCGACGGCGATCAATACGCGGCGAGCTTGCGCGCCGCCGCGACCAGGTGGTCCTTCTGCGGCAGGATGACGTCCTCGAGCTGCGGCGCGTACGCGACCGGGCAATCGAGCGCACCCAGGCGTTCGACAGGCGCATCGAGGAACTCGAAGCACTCAGACCCGATCCGCGCGGCGATCTCGCCGCCGAAGCCGGCGGTGAGCGAGTCCTCGTGGGCGACGAGCACGCGGCCCGTCTTCTTCACGGAGGCGTAGATCCCGTCCCAGTCGCACGGCGCGAGCGAGCGCAGGTCGAGCACCTCGCAATCGATGCCCTCGTCGGCCAGGTCGCCGGCGGCGTAGAGCGCGCGCTGGACGAGCGCCCCGTAGGTCACGATCGTGAGCTTCGTGCCGGCGCGCGCGACGCGCAGCTTGCCGAACGGCACCGTGTAGTCGGGGCCCGGATACGCCGACTTGGCGTAGGGCTGGCGGTACAGGTGCTTATGCTCGAGGTAGATCACCGGGTCGTCGCAGCGGATCGCGGTGCGCAGGAGACCCGCCGCATCCTCGGCTGTCGACGGGATCACGACGCGCAGGCCCGGGCAGTGGATGAAGATCGATTCGCCGCACTGCGAGTGGTAGGGCGCGCCGCCCTTGAGATAGCCGCCGTAGGCGACGCGGATGACGATGGGCGAGGCGAACGTGTTGTTCGAGCGATAGCGCATCATCGCGAGCTCGTCGCGAATCTGCATCATCGCCGGCCAGATGTAGTCGAAGAACTGGATCTCGACCACCGGCTTGAGCCCGCGCACCGCCATGCCGATCGCGCGGCCCACGATGTTCGCCTCGGCCAGCGGCGAGTTGAACACGCGCCGGCCGCCGAACTCGCGCTGCAGGCCGTGCGTCAGCTTGAACACGCCTCCCTTGCCGCTGACCTCGGGCAGCACCTCCTCGCGCGTCGCGTCGGCCACGTCCTCGCCGAAGACGAGGATGCGCGGGTCGCGTCGCATCTCGTCCTTCAGCGTGCGGTTGATCAGCGTCGCGACCGTGGTCGGCTCGCCGTCGGGGACGGCCGTCGTCACGAACGCAGGGCCGGTCGGGTCGACCGTCGGCGAGTAGACGAACGACATCGCCGTCTCGGGGCCCGGCTGCGCCTTCTGCTGCGCGATCTTGCCGGCGGCGTGGACCGCGGCCTCGACCTCCTTGCGGATCGCCTCGAGGTCGGCCTCGGTCGCCACGCCCCAGGCGATCAGCTTTGCCGGGAACGTACGCAGCGGATCCTTCTCGAGCTCGGAATCCCGTTCGGCCTTCGGCCGATACAATGCCTGGTCGTCGGACATCGAGTGCGCGTACGGGCGGATCACCGTGCCGCGAATCAGGCTCGGTCCCTCGCGACGACGGGCGCGCTCGACGGCCTGGCGGGCGACCGCGTAGCTGGCGACCGGGTCGCAACCGTCGACGTCGAACGTACTGAGACCGGGGAAGCCGCCGACGACCGAGAGAATGTTGGCGCCGGGGGTCTGCACCTCGACCGGCACGGAGATCGCGTAGCCGTTGTCCTCGACGACGAAGACGACCGGGAGCTTGCGCACGCACGCGGTCGTCAACGCCTCCCAGAACTCGCCCTGGCTCGTGGTGCCGTCGCCACACGAGACGAAGACCACCTCGTCGGACTTGAACGCGCCGTTCTTCTGCGCGAGGGCGGGCTCGCTTGCGTAGTAGACTCCAGCGTCGGCGCAACCGACGGCCTGCAGGAACTGCGTGCCGGTGGGCGAGGACGAGGAGACGATGTTGTACGCCTTGTGTCCCCAGTGCGACGGCATCTGGCGACCGCCCGAGGCGGGCTCGTCGGCGGCGGCGACGGACTGGCCGAGCATCTCCTCGGGCGTCATGCCGAGCGCGAGGCACAGCGCACGGTCCCGGTAGTACGGGAAGAACCAGTCGTAAGCCGACTTCATCGCCTGCGCGACGCCGACCAGCAGCGCCTCGTGGCCGGCGCCCGAGATCTGAAAGAAGGACAGGTTCAGCTTCTTGAACGTCATGTCCTTGTCGTCGGTCTTGCGCGACATGTACATCAGGCGGTAGAGACGGAGGAGTTCGGCGTCGGTGAGTCCCGCGCGATCGTCGGCGGGCGTGACCGGTCGCGGGGAGGCCTTGTGCTGCGGGGCGACCTTCGCCATCGGGTTCTCCGGCAGGAAGAGGATGGGGGACGGGCCACGGACCCGGCGGACCCGCCGAGTCTAGCACGCGACTTCGCGGGGCGTCACGCCCGGAAGTCCTTCGAGGAACGCACGATGCCGCTCGATCCGAGGCTCGCCGACACGCTCTGCCCCGCCGCCCTACGGGGGCACGTCGTCGTTCCCCCGCCCGGGTCGGCCAGCGCCGTCCTGCTCGAGCGGATGCGCGCCGCGGAGGCCCCTGCGGCCCACAACCTGGGCCGCGGCGACCGCCCGCCGGTCTGGGCGCGCGCAAGCGGCGCCCTGGTCACGGACGTCGACGGCAACCGCTACCTCGACTTCTCCGCGGGTTTCGGGGCCGCTGCCGTCGGCCACGGGCACCCGCGCGTCGTCGCCGCGATCCACGCCGCCGCCGACACGCTCGTCCACGGCTTCTGCGACGTGCATCCCCACGTTGCGCGCGCCGTCCTCGCCGAACGCCTGGTGGCACTCGCGCCGTTCAGCGATGCGCGCGTGCTCTTCGCGCAATCGGGCGCCGAGGCGGTCGAGCTTGCGCTCAAGACGGCGCGCCTCGCCACCGGCAAGCCGGGCGTGCTCGCGTTCACCGCGGGCTATCATGGTGTCGTCGGCGGCGCCCTCGAGGTGACCGGGTGGGGCCGCTTCCGCGAGCCGTTCGAGGGGGGCGGGTCCCCGTTGCGCAGTCGCACGCACTTCGCGCCTTACGGCCGCTGCACGCGATGCGACCTGGGCCTCGCCTATCCCGCCTGCGGCATCGCCTGCGTTCGCGAGGCCGGCCGCATCCTCGAGAACGCCGAACGCCGCACCGGCGGCGTGGGCGCGATTCTCGTCGAGCCCATCCTCGGCCGCGGCGGCGATCATGTCCCCCCGCCCGAGTGGCTTCTCGGCATCGCCGAGCTCGCGCGTCGCAGCGGCGCACGCCTGATCGTCGACGAGATCTACACGGGCCTCGGTCGCACCGGCGCCACGTGGGCCTCGGTCGACGCGGGTGTCACGCCCGACCTGGTCTGCCTGGGCAAGGCGCTGGGCGGCGGCATGCCGCTCGCGGCGGTGCTGATGCACGCCGCCGATGCCGACGCATGGCAGGCCGCCGCACCGTGGAGCGGAGAGACGCTGCACGCCTCGACCTTCTATGCGCACCCCATCGCCTGCGCGGCCGCGCTCGCCGCGCTCGACGTGATCGACGACGAGGGTCTCGTCGAGCGTTGCGCCACGCTCGGCGTGCGCCTGCACGAAGGCCTCGCGCAGATTGCGCTCGCGTATCCCGATCTCGTGCGGGAGGTGCGCGGTCGCGGGATGCTCGCCGGCCTGGTGCTCGCATCGTCGGGCCTGGCACTCGAGATCACGCACGAGGCGCTCGCGGCGGGGCTCATCGTGCTGCCGGGCGCGATCGAGGGCGACACGCTGGCGTTGTCCCCCCCCTGGACGATCGACGAGCGCCAGTTGGCGTGGGGGCTGTCGGTGCTCGATCACCTGCTGCATGCGCGGGCGGGGCACCTCGCGGCCGATTCCGGCTGACGTTTCGAGCCGCGCCGTCGTCCCATGATCGAACCCTGCGCCCGCGTCGCGCCCGAACCCCATGTTCCCGGAGACCGTTCCCCATGAGCCGAACGCCTGCCCTCCATGCCGCCGCCGTCGTCGCAGTGGTCGCCGTCCTGACGACCACACCGGGCTTCGCCCGTGCCCAGTCCACCGTGGTCTTCGTGACCGGTTTCGAGAGCGGCCTCCCTGCCGAGTTCAACGCCCCGGGTTCCGTAATCGAGCCCGTACAGGGCTACGCCGGGCTCGGACCGATCGGGAACGCGTTCGGCGGCAGCTTCCTGCGCTACACCCTGCAGGGCATCGTCGACACCCGGCTGACGCTGCGCGGTCTTCCCGCGCACACCTCGGTCGACCTCGGCTTCCTTCTGGGGATCATCGATTCGTGGGACGGCACCGAGCTCTTCAAGGTCGCGGTCGACGGCACCGGGCTCTTCTCGCACTCGTTCCAGATCGCGACCGGCGACACCTCGAGCTACCTCGCCCCGCCCGGCGGATTGCTCAGTCGGGGTGTCAACCTCGGCTTCAGCAACGGGAGCTACTACGCCCGCGACCGGGCGTACGACCTGGCGATCGAGCCCGCGTTCATCGGCATCCCGCACAGCGCCGACACGCTGGAGGTCCGATGGTCCCTC